>DATAUO010000203.1:0-9621 GCA_036268215.1 Steroidobacteraceae bacterium | reverse complement strand
GAAGGACAAGACATCGTGGCGGACTACGGCAGCGTCGGCCTGACCTTGCGCCGCCACCCCTTGAGCCTGCTGCGCGACAAATTACGCGGCCGCGGCATCGTGCCGGCACGGGAGCTCTGGGAGCAGCCGAACGGCAGGAGGGTCAAGACCGCGGGATTGGTGATCACGCGCCAGCGTCCGGGCAGCGCGAGCGGCGTCATCTTCGTGACCATGGAGGACGAGACCGGCTATGTGAATTTGATCGTCTGGAGCCGCGTCGCCGAGGCGCAGCGCGCGCCCTTGCTCGAATCGCGGCTGCTCGAGGTCAGCGGGACGCTGCAGCGCGAGGGCGACGTGCAGCACGTGATCGCGGAGCGGCTGGTCAACCTGTCCGGCATGCTCGGCGATCTCGCGGTCGCGTCCCGCGACTTCCACTAAACGTCGATTCCGATCGAGCGCATCAGCTCGATCCCGTTGCTCCGCGTGACCACGCCGGGATGGAGCCGGTAGTCGAACACCAGTCTGCCGTCCCGGAGCTCGTCCTGGAAATGCACGTTGACCAGCGCGCCCGGCGCGAGGCCCGAGATCTCGGTGAGCGCGAGGTCGTGCGTGCTGATGAGACCGATGGACCCGCGCTCGACCAGCGCCCGGGCGACGCCTTGCGCGCCGACGCGGCGATCCGCCGAGTTGGTTCCCTGCAGAAGCTCGTCCAGCAGGACCAGCCTCGGCGCCGCCGCCGGCTCGAGCACGCGTTTGAGCCGCGTGATCTCCGCATAGAAGCGCGAGCTGCCATGCTGCAGGGAGTCGTTGATGCGGATGCTGGCACCGACCTCGAGGGGCGTGAGCGCCAGATGCCGCGCGCATACCGGCGCGCCCGCCATGGCGAGGACGACGTTCACGCCGACCGACCTCAGCAGCGTGCTCTTGCCCGACATGTTGGATCCGCTCACCAGCAGCAGCCGCACGGGATCGGACAGATCCACGTCGTTGCGGATCCGGGAGGCCGCGGGGATCAAGGGGTGGCCGAGACCCGAGGCGCGGAAGGCGGCCGGACCCTCCAGGAATTCCGCAAAGGGAGCCTCCGGATGCTCGTACGCGTAGCGGGAGAGCGACAGCAACGCCTCGATCTCGCCGAGGACCGCGAGCCAGCCGCCCACCGCCTCGCCGTGCGCGCGGCGCCAGCGCTCCGCGGCGAGAGCCGTCTGCAGCGGGTACAGCAGGATCAGCATGAGCGGCGCGAGGAAGGGGTTGCGCCGGGACTCGACCAGATTGACCAGCGTGGCAAGCTTGGACAGCGCCGCCGAGGCGCTCCCGGCGCGGGACGACAATCGCGCGATCAGCGCCCGCAGGCGCGGCGAATCGAGCCTTTCGGACTCGATCCGCAGCAGCAGTTGCCGAAGATTCTTGAGATCCTCGTAAGCGTTCTCGACGGCGGCAATGGCCGCGTCGATCGGCGCCCTGAGCGCGTACCACAGGATGCCCTCGGCCAGCACCACGGCGAAGAACGGAAAGGCGAGCCCGTAGATTCCCCACACTGCCGCCGTGAGCAGGGCGAGCAGCGCGAGCGCGGGCGCGCAAAAGCGCAGCCAGGGACGATCGAGGCGGTTCGCCGCCAGTGCCCACCCGGTCAACCGATCGGCGTGCACGGCGATGGCCGCGGCATCGCCGAGCGTCGCCCAATCCTCGCGCAGCGCCACCCGGGGACGCAGCTCATCGATGCTTCGCTGGCGGTCGCGAATCGCCTCGAGCGCGGCGGGCGCGAGCAGCCACCTTGCCAGGCACTCCTCGCCCATGCGGGTGCGCGCGGCGCACAACAGCTCGAACAGGTTGCCGGGTCCGAACAGATCGAGGTCGGCCGCATACTCGTGGGACGGGTCGTCGAACTCCGCGCCCGCGCGGCCGGTGCCCCGCCACCCGCCGTGCAGGCGGGCCAGGCCGCCGCGGTAGAAATCGGCGGCGTGCCGCGCCTGGGCGCGCCGGCGGCGCACGCGCAGGTGATGGAGCACGGCCGCGACGAATGCCGCCGCCGGGACCGCCATCCAGGCCGGCGAGACGGCCGGAAAGCGCGAGCAGCCCCAGGCGACGGCGAGGAACAAACCCGCGACGGCGAGCCGCAGATTGCCGATGCGCGCGTGCTCGCGGTCGAGCGCCTCGAAGCGCGCTTCGCGCTCGCGCAAGCGCTCACCGTAGAGCTCGGCGGGCGGGACGTGGGAGGGTTCGTTCGAGGTCACGAAGGGGGCGATCCGGCACCAATGGGCGAGCGCGAGGCAGCGGCATCGCTGTTACAATGCGCTGCGCGCACGGTGCGTGAAAGGTTACTGATGAACTCCGACGGCGGCAACCACGGTTCTTCGCGGCGCTCCTTCCTGGGGTCGGGCGGCGGATGGCTCGCGGGCGCATGGATCGCCGCTCAATGGCCCGCCATCAAGGCGACGGCGCACGAGGCGGCCGAGGCCGCGGCTCAGCCCGGGGATACCGCCCTCAAGGCCTTGAGCGCGGGCGATGCGGCCGACGTGGACGCCATCGCGGCCCAGATCGTTCCGAGCGGCGACACGCCCGGTGCCCGCGAAGCCCATGCGATGGTGTTCATCGATCGCGCGCTCTCCTCGTTCTTCGCCGCTCAGGCCGACGGCTTCCGGCAGGGCCTGGCCGAATTTCAGGCGAAGTGCCGCGCCTCGCACCCGCAGGAGGCCTTTGCGGCGCTTTCGCCGCAGGAGCAGCTCGGATTCCTGAAGACCCAGGATCAAAGCCCTTTCTTCGGGTCGGTGCGCGGCCTGACGCTGCTCGGCATGTTCGCAGCGCCGAAATACGGCGGGAATTACCAGGGCGCCGGCTGGAAGCTCATGGGTTTCGAGGACCGCCACGCGTTCACGCCGCCGTTCGGCTACTACGACCGCGACTACCCCGGCTTCCGGGCGGCGGCGGCGACCGCGCGGCCCGCGGACGAGGCCGATCCGACGTGACCGCCCGCCGCTTCAAGCCGGGAGAGAGCGTCGACTTCGTGGTGGTGGGCTCCGGTGCCGCGGGCGGCGTCATCGCCCGCGAGCTCGCGGCCGCCGGACACACCGTGCTGGTGCTCGAGCAGGGCCCGCGCTTCACGCCGGCGGACTTCGAGCACGACGAGCTCAAATACTGGTTCCTGAACGGCATCACCGTCGATCCCAAGGTGAGCCCTCAGACCTTCCGCAAGCAGACGGACGCCGTGGCGCGGCAGCCCGGCGGATGGCTCCCGGCGACCTACGCGCGCCTGGTCGGCGGCAGCACCAATCACTTCACCGCGAATTTCTGGCGCTTCCGGGAAATTGATTTCCACGAGCGCAGCGTCCTCGGGTCGATCGCGGGCACGGGATTCGCGGACTGGCCCATCGGCTACGCGGAGCTCGAGCCTTACTACACCAAGGTCGAGTGGGAAGTCGGGGTCTCCGGCCTCGCCGGCGCCCACCCATTCGACCCGCCGCGCAGCAAGCCCTATCCCATGCCGCCGACGGCGGTGAAATCCTCGGGCGTGCTGCTCGAGCGCGGCGCCCGCAAGCTCGGCCTGCATCCGTTCCCGGCGCCCATGGCCATTACCTCCCAGCCGTACCGCGGCCGTCCGGCCTGCATTCATTGCGGCTTCTGCATGGGATTCGGTTGCGAGGCCCGCGCCAAGTCCTCGTCGCTCTACACCATGATCCCGGAGGCCGAGGCAACCGGCCGTTGCGAGGTGCGCGCCCGGAGCTATGTGTTCCGGGTGGGCATGAATGCGCAGGGGCGCGCGACCGGCGTGTACTACTTCGACGATCGCAAGCGCGAGCACTTCCAGAAGGCGCGTGCCGTGGTCCTGTCGGCCAACGGCGCCGAGACCGCGCGTCTGTTGCTGAACTCCGCGGATCCGCGCTTTCCTCAAGGGCTGGCGAATTCCAGCGGCTTCGTCGGCAAGCACCTCATGTTCAATCATGGCGCGGACGCGCACGCCGTGTTCGAGCATGAGCTCAACGAGTACAAGAGCGCGCAGGTGACGCGCGTGATCCACGACTTCTACGACTCCGATCCCAAGCGCGGCTTCTACGGCGGCGGCGGTATCGACGGACGCATCAACATGCAGCCCGCCCTGTGGGCCATGACCGACGGCGGGGATCTGCCGAGCTGGGGCGCGGATCTGAAGGCCCGGATCGAGGCGTTTCCGCGCTCCATGGTGGCCGCCGGGCATACCACGTCGCTGGCGCTGGAGAGCAACAACGTCAGCATCGACCCCAAGCTCAAGGACGCCTGGGGCATCCCGGCGCTGCGCGTGACCTACAAGGACCACCCGGACGACCTCAAGTTCGCGCGCTGGCTGCAGGACCGTCAGATCGAGATCATGGAAGCGGCGGGGGCGCAGAAGGTATGGCGCGGGGACGTGTCGGAGCAGGAGTTCGGGGTGCACCTGCTCGGCACCTGCCGCATGGGCAACGATCCCGCCTCATCGGTGGTCGACAAGTATCACCGTACGCACGACGTGCGCAATCTGTTCCTCTGCGACGGGTCGAGCTTCGTCACCTCGGGGCGGGGACAGCCGACCCTCACCATCGAGGCGCTCGCCTTCCGCGCCGCCGATCACATCGATCGATTCGCGCGCCGCAACGAAATTTGAGGCCGGGAAGCGCCCAACCGCAAGCGCCCGGCTATCTCCCTTTTTTCTTTTTCTTCGCGGCCTTATGCGCGCGATCCGCCTCGTCCTCGTGGCCGTCGGCGTCGTGCTCGCTGGAGATCTTGTAGTCGTCGAAGTCGCTGAGGAGCTCCGCGGTGCGGCGCTCTTCCATGACGCGCTCGAGGCGGCGCCAGGCCGGCTCCGCGCCCTTGGGTGCGCGCCGGCGCTGCGACTCCACGTCGCGCATGATGTGATCCACGTCGACATCGTCTCCGCCGGGCGCCGTATCCTCGGCGTCCTCCTCCTCGAATTCGTCCGATTCGGGCTTTTCACTCATGCTTCGAAAGCTCGGGCGAGGGACACGCGCGGTTTATAAACGGAAAGGCGGGGAGGGTGCAATACCCTGCGGCACAGTGCGCTATTTGACCAGGTCGTTGAGCTGAAAAATCGGCAATAGAAGCGCAATGACGATGAACATGACCACACCGCCCATGAACACGACCATGAACGGGCCGAGCAAATTGGTCATGGTCGACAACAGGCCGTCCAGCTCGCGCTCCTGATTGGTGGCGGCGCGCTCGAGCATCTTTTCCAGCTCGCCGCTGCTCTCGCCGCTCGAGATGAGATGGATCATCATCGGCGGGAAGAGCTTGCGGGCGGCGAGCGACTTGCCGATGGGCGCGCCTTCGCGGACGCGCAGGGCGGCTTCCTCGACGGCGCGCCGCATCGGGGAGTTGACCACCACCTCCGCCGAGATGCGCAGCGCCTCGAGGACCGGCACGGCGCTCGCGGTCAAAATGCTGAAGGTGCGCGCGAAGCGCGCCGTGTTCGCGCCGCGGATGAGCTTGCCCGCGAGCGGCACCCGCAGCAGGAAGCGGTCGAAGGAGAGGCGTGCCTCGGGGCTGCGCAGCCAGCGCATGAACCCCCAGACGGCGGCGCCGATCACGACCAGCGCGTAGAACCAATAGTGGCGGATGGCATCGCTGCTGCCGATGAGAATGCGCGTGGCGAGCGGCAGCTGCTCGTGGCTCGACTGGAAGACGGCCACCACCTGCGGCACCACGTAGGCGAGCAGGAAGGAGACGATGGCGAAGGACAGCACCATCAGGACGATGGGATAGACCATGGCATTGCTGACCCGCTGGCCCATCACCTGGCGCGACTCGGTGTAATCGGCGAGGCGCTCGAGCACCAGGTCGAGCTTGCCGGATTGCTCGCCCGCCGACACGGTGGCCCGGTAGATCTCGGGAAACGCCTGGGGGAAATCCCGCAGGCCGTCGGCCAGAGGATGCCCCTCCACGACCTTGCCGCGCACCCCGAGCACGATCCTCTGCACCCGCGGCTTCTCGGTCTGCTCCGCCACCGCCTGCAGCGTTTCCTCGAGCGGCAGCCCCGAGCGCAGCAGCGTCGCGAATTGCCGCGTCAGCATGGCGAGGTCCAGCACGGAGATGCCGCGGCTCAGGAAGCGGCGGCCGCCGCGCTTGGTCTGCTCGCGCTCGGCGGCCTCCCGGATCTCCATCGGCAGGAGCTGCTTTTCGCGCAGCATCTGCCGCACGTGCTTGGGGGTGTCGCCCTCGATGAGGCCCTTGCGCTCCCGTCCGTGGGGATCGAGAGCGGTGTACTCGAACGCGGCCATCAATCCTCGCGGGTGACGCGCAGGACTTCTTCGAGGGTGGTCTCGCCGGCCATGACCTTCCTTCGCCCGTCGTCCCGGATGCCGGGACCGGCCGTGCGCGCATAGCGCTCGAGCTCCTGCTCCGAGGCGCCGTCGTGGATCATGGTGCGCATGTGGTCGTCGACCGAGATGAGCTCGTAGATGCCCGTGCGTCCGCGGTAGCCGTTGCCGGGCTCGCCGCTCGGGCGGAACAGCTTCACCGGCGCGCCCTTGGGCTCGAGGTTGAGCAGCCGCCGCTCGTACTCGCCGGCCGAGAAGGCCTCGCGGGTCTCGGGATTCAGGACGCGTACCAGACGTTGCGCCAGCACGCCGATCAAGCTCGAGGACAGGAGGAAGGGCTCGATGCCCATGTCGCGCAGCCGCGTGACCGCACCCACCGCGGTGTTGGTATGCAGGGTGGAGAGCACCAGGTGACCGGTCAAGCTCGCCTGCACCGCGATCTGCGCGGTCTCGAGGTCGCGGATCTCGCCGACCATCACCACGTCCGGGTCCTGGCGCAGGATCGCGCGCAGGCCCCGGGCAAAGGTCATCTCGACCTTGGTGTTCACCTGGGTCTGGCCTATGCCGTCGATATAATATTCGATCGGATCCTCGACCGTCATGACGTTGCGCGTGTTGTCGTTGATCCTTTCGAGCGCGGCATAGAGCGTCGTGGTCTTGCCCGAGCCGGTCGGGCCCGTGACCAGGATGATGCCGTGCGGCTTGTGGATGATCTCATCCATCACTCCCTGCGTGCGCGGATCCATGCCGAGCGAGGTGAGCTCGATGCGTCCGGCCTGCTTGTCGAGCAGCCGCAGCACCACGCGCTCGCCGTGCCCGGAGGGCAGGGTGGAGACGCGCACGTCCACGGCGCGTCCGGCGATGCGCAGCGAGATGCGGCCATCCTGCGGCAGCCGGCGCTCCGCGATATCCAGCTTGGACATGACCTTGATGCGCGAGACCACGAGCGGGGCGACCGCACGCTTGGTTTGCAACACCTCGCGCAGCACGCCGTCGACCCGGAAGCGGATCACCAGCCGGTTCTCGTAGGGCTCGATGTGGATGTCCGACGCGTTCTCCTTCACCGCCTGCGTGAGCAGCGCGTTGATCAGGCGGATGATGGGCGCTTCGTCGTCGCTCTCGAGCAGATCGGAGGACTCCGGGATGTCCTCGGCGAGGTGCGCAAGATCGGTGTTGTCGTCCAGCCCCTCGAGCATCTGCATGGCCGCGCCCGAGCCGGCCTCGTATGCGACGCGCAGCAGGGAGTCGAAGGACTCCGCGGAGACACGCTCGAGTTTCAGGGGCACGCCGACGAAGCGGCGCACTTCGGCCAGGCTCTGCGGCGTGACGCCCGGGCGGCACACCGTGTCGGCCACGCCATCGGCGATGCCGCGGACCAGCACCCCGTGCCGCTTCGCGAACGGAAAGGTCAGCTTGCGCTGGTCGCCGGGTTCCTGCAGCTCCGCGTTCATGGATTCTGCGGTTGTGGAGGCGTCGGCTGCGCCGGCTTCTGCGTCGTCTCGGGCAGGATCGGGATCGTCTGCAGGGGCTCATTCGAGCTCGGCCGCGATTGCCCGGCGCCCGCCGGCGGCATGTTCGGCGTCGCGCCCTGCGGGTTCGCCTCGGCCGGCGGCGCCGCGGGCAGACCGGCGCCCGGCGGTATGGGCGGTACGACCGGCTGCTTCTGGCCCGGCAACAGGGTGATGTGGCCGCCGTTGAGGGTCTTTTGCGCCTGGCGCAGCTCGTTGTACTTGGCCTCGCTGGTGCTCTCGGTCGCATCCGCGTCGCGCAGGATCTTGGGACGGATGAAGACCAGCAAATTCTTCTTCTGGCGGGAGCCAGAGCGCGACTTGAACAGATTGCCGATCAGCGGAATCGCGCCGAGCCCGGGCACGCGGTCCTCGCTCTCCGTCACGGTGTCGCTCATCAAGCCGCCGAGCACGATGATGCCGCCGTCCTCGATGAGGACGGTGGTCTTGATGGAGCGCTTGTTGGTGGAGATGTCCGCCGAATCGGTCAGCTTGGCGCCGGGCGAGGAGTCTTCCTGCTCGATCTTGAGCTGCACCGAGTTGCCTTCGTTGATGTGCGGCGTCACCTTCAAGATGGTGCCCACTTCCTCGCGCTGGATGGTCTCGAAGGGGCTGGTGGTGCCCGCGACGCTCGCCGTGGTGTTGGTGTAGGAGCCGGTGATCAGCGGGATCTCCTGCGTGACCTTCACCTCGGCTTCCTCGTTGTTCATGGTGATGAGCGAGGGCGTGGATATGATGTTGCTGGTGCCGTCGCTGCGCAGCGCCTGAACCAGCGCAGCGAAGCTCGTGCCGTTGTTCACCACCCGCCCCACCGCCACGGTGGCTCCCGTCCCGACGGTCGAGCTCGAGATGGGCGCTGCGGTCACTCCGGTGGTGGTGGTCGTGGCCGCGCTCGCGCCTCCGGTGAGCGCGAGCTCCGCGAGATCGACGATGCTGGTGCCCGCGCCCGGCAGGTTGATGATGCCGGCGGGCACGGTGGTGCTGCCTTGGCCGAACAGCAGCCACTGCACGCCGAGATTCGAGCTCTTGTTCACGTCGATCTCGACGATCAGCGCCTCCACCTGCACCTGGGCGCGGCGGATGTCGAGCTTGTCGATCACCGCCATCAGCGACTTCATGATCTTGGGCGGCGCGGTGATGATGAGTGCATTGGTCGCGACATCGGCCCAAATGGTCACGCTCGCATCGATGTTCGGCGTGCCGGAGCCGGCCGCCGGGGCTGCTCCCTGCGCGCTGCCCTGGGCCTTGGCGGTGGCGCTCGCCTGGCCCTTCAGCTTGTCGGCGATCTTCTCGGCGTCGGCGTAGCGCAAATACCTCACCTGCGTGTCGCCGCCCGCCGTCAAGGGCGTGTCCATGTTGACGATGAGCGCCTTGATCTTGAGGCGCTGGGATTTCTCCCCGGTCAGCAGCACGCTGTTGGTCCGATCGTCGGCGACCACCTTGAAGGCGGCGGCCGCGCCCTCGGCACCCTGACCCTGATTCAGCGAGTTCACGATCTTGACCACGTCCGCGGCGGCGGCATTGTGCAGCGCGATGATCTCGGGCGCCTCATCGCCGGTCTCATCCATGCGCTCGACGATTTTCATGATGCGGTTCACGTTGCTGGCGCGATCCGAGATGATCATCATGTTGCCGCTGGGGTATGCCTGCAGATGGCCGTACTGCGCCACGAGGGGGCGCAGGATGGGCACGAGCTGCGCGGCGCTGACGTTCTTCATCGAGATGATCTGCGTCACGATCTCATCCGAGGTCGGGCTCACGGTGTTCGGCAGGTCGTCGGCGGGCAGCGAGCGCACGTCGGTGTTCGGCACGATCTTGATGACCTTGCCGGCCGGAACCGCGACGTAGCC
>DATAUO010000202.1:0-8994 GCA_036268215.1 Steroidobacteraceae bacterium | reverse complement strand
CACCACCGAGATGGCGAGAATGTGCACGGTCTGAACGGTGGGAATGACCCAGAAGACCTTCTGGATGACCTCGCTCGCCGAGCTGGCCTCGAGCCAGTGAACCAATCGATCCATTTGCGCCGCCGCCGCTCCCAAACGCGCCAACCCGCGCCCTCAGCGCATCATAGCCGGTCGAGGCGGCGGCGGCAGTGCAGGAACCGCCCGGGCGGGCTATCGGGCTTTGGGCTTCGGCACCTTGGCGCCCTCGCGGCGTGCCTCGGAAAGCCCGATCGCAATGGCCTGCTTGCGGCTTTTGACTTTCCGACCGGAGCGGCCGCTGCGCAAGGTGCCGGTTTTGCGCTCCTTCATCGCCCGCTCGACTTTCTCGCCCGCTTTCTTGCCGTACTTGCTCGCCATGACACCCCCTTTGGTCGTGCGGGGAGTGTCCGCCCGCGCGGGGCGCAGCGGCATCAGCCGGCACCGCGCGCGGGTGTCGGTGCCGCGCGGCCCGCGCGCGTCAGAAGATTCCGAGCGCGAGGCCCGAGGCGATCGTGGCGCCGAGATCCTCGCAGCGCCCGAGATCCGCCTCTGCGATTCGCTTCGGCCGAAGTATCTCCTCGGGACTCTGTGCCCGGGTGAGGACGATGATGGGGTCCGCGACGGCGCGCAGCCGCCATCCGGTCGCGATTCGCTCGATTTGCTGCGCGGCGTTGCGGCCGTCGCTTCCGGCGCAAATCAGGCTGGCATAGGGCCGGCCGTTGACCCGGTCGAGCGCCGCATAATAGGTGCGGTCGAAGAAGTCCTTCATCTTCCCCGACATGGCCGCGAGATTTTCCGGGGTGGCGAACAGGTAGCCTGCCGCGCCGAGAACGTCCTCGGGCCGCGCGTCGCCGGCCTCGGTCAGCACGACCTCGATCGATGGCTCCCTCCGGGCTCCGGCCGCGGCGGCCTCGGCCATTTGCCGGGTACCGCCGGTCATGGAGTGATGCACGATGAGCAGAGCCTTCATGCGTGGATTATCGCGCACCGTGGGCTCCGTCCTACATATCCCGCCGGAGCGCTCCGACTGCAATGGACGGCCGGTTGGCCGATATTGCACGCCACGGCACGAATGCCGCCCTCATATAAGGAAGGAATGCCATCATGCTTCACTATGCCGTCGTCTTCTTCATCATTGCCCTGATTGCCGCGGTATTCGGCTTTGGCGGAATCGCCGCCGGAGCGGCCGGCATCGCCAAGATTCTGTTCATCGTCTTTTTGATCGGCGCGGTGGTCAGCTTCCTGATGAGCCTCGGCCGGCGCGTCTAAATCTCAAGTTCCAAGTCCCGAGGAGCCAGCATGGAATCCGTACTCGATTCTGAAACCGCCAAGAAGGTCAGCGACCACGCCAACGGCCAGGTGAACAATTTCCTGGACAGCGTCGAGGACCTCACCAAGGCGCTCAAGGACATCGAAGCACCCGACATCGCGCGGGTGCGGGCCAAGGTGAAGCTTGCCTTGATGGCCGCGAAGAGCGCGGTTTCGGACACGGCCTACCAGGTCGGCCGCCAGGCCCAGCACGTAGGCCGGCGCACCGACGGCTTCGTGCGAGACAACCCCTGGCAGGTCATCGGTGTCGCGGCAGCGATCGGGCTGGCGATCGGGATTCTGGCTTCCCGGCGCAATTAGCCGGTCGGGAATCGGCTTGCCGACGCGGATTGGCGGCGAGCTCT
The DNA here is from genome assembly GCA_036268215.1 of Steroidobacteraceae bacterium. Classification (GTDB taxonomy): domain Bacteria; phylum Pseudomonadota; class Gammaproteobacteria; order Steroidobacterales; family Steroidobacteraceae; genus Bog-1198. Next base: position 7,303 of record DATAUO010000202.1, on the reverse strand, counting down.
CGCGCGGATCGGCGGCGTGCAATCAGGCACGCCGCCACTCGGTCGATCCTCCCGGCTTGTCCTCCAGCAATATCCCCGCCTGGGTCAACCGCGCGCGAATGCGGTCCGATTCCGCAAAATTTCTCGCGGCACGCGCCGCCTGCCGATCCTTGAGCAGGCTCTCGACGTCCTGATCCGAGATCCCCGCGCGTCCGACGCTGCGCTTGAGATACGAATCGGGGTCCTGCTGGAGCACGCCGAGCATCGCGCCCATCGAGCGCAAGGCTGCGGCGGCGCCGGCCGCCCTGGGGACGTCGCCGGCGGCCTTGGCCTGATTCAGCTCGCGGGCGACCCCCTGCATCACCGCAAGCCCCTCGGGGGTGTTGAAATCGTCGTTCATCGCGGCACGGAACGCATCCAGCGCCGACGGGGCGCCCTCGCCCCCGGTACGCGTGTCCTTGAGGGCGCGGTACAGGCCGAGCAGCGTCTCGTCCGCCTGCGCGAGCTGCGCAGGAGAATAGTTGATCGGGCCGCGATAGTGGCTGCCGATCAGGAAAAAACGCAGCACTTCCGGGTCGCGCAGGCTCTTCAGCACTTCGCGCACCGTGAAGAAGTTGCCGAGCGACTTCGACATCTTCTCTTCGTTCACGCGCACGAACCCGTTGTGCATCCAAACGTTGACGAACGGCGTGCCGCAGGCCGCGCACGATTGCGCGATCTCGTTCTCATGATGCGGAAACTTCAGATCCTCGCCGCCGCCGTGCAGATCGAAATACGATCCCAGCAGCGTGGTCGACATCGCGGAGCACTCGATGTGCCACCCCGGCCGGCCGTCGCCCCAGGGCGACGTCCACGAGGGCTCGCCCGGCTTGGCATGCTTCCAGAGCACGAAGTCGAGCGGATCGAGCTTGGCATCGTCCACCTGCACGCGCGACCCCGCGCGCAAATCGTCGATGCGCTTGCCCGACAGCCGCCCGTAGCCGGCGAATTTGCGCACGGAATACATCACGTCGCCGTTTCGCGCGACGTATGCGTAGCCCTTGTCGATCAGCGTGCGCGTCATCGCGATGATGGCGTCGATGTATTCGGTGGCGTGCGGCTCGAGGTCCGGAGGGTCGAGTCCGAGCGTCGCGCAGTCCTCGTGCATCGCCGTCGTGAAGCGCCGCGCCAGCTCGAACCAGTGCTCGCCGTTCGCCGCAGCGCGCTCGATGATCTTGTCGTCGATGTCGGTGACGTTGCGGGCGTAGGTGACCCGGTAGCCGAGCGACCGCAGGTAGCGCTGGATCAAGTCGAACACGGTCAGCATGCGCGCATGCCCGACGTGGATGTAGTCGTAGTTGGTCATGCCGCACACGTACATGCGGACCTGTCCGGGAACGAGCGGCTTGAATTCCTGTTTCTCGCCGGTCAGCGAATTATGAATCTTGAGCATGGTTCCGCGCGAAGTGGCTGAGACGGCGCCGCGCCAGATCCGGCGGCATGAGTTTGAGCAGCGGGCCGAGCTCGGGCCCGTGCTGCAGGCCCGTGAGCGCCACACGGAGCGGCATGTACAGCTCCGCGCCCTTGCGGCCCGTGCGGTCCTTGAGAATCCGCGTGAGCTGCTTCAGGTCCGATGGCGCCTGATCGAAGGCCGCGGCGGCGGCGGCAAAGAATCCGGGGCCCGCCGCCGATACCACGCCGCGCTCGCTCTCGCCGAGCGGCGGCAGCTCGCCGCCGACCACCTTGCGCCATGCGGCGGCATCGGCCGGCAAAGTCACGTTGTGCCGCAGGAGCTCGACGAATTCCGGCGGGTCTCCCGCGCCGAGCCACGAGCCGACCTCGGCCAGCGACATGCGCTCGACGCCCTCCTTCTGCCAGTGCAGGAGCTGAGCCTCGTCGAAGCGCGCCGGCGCACGCCCGAGGTGCGCGGGCCTGAAATGGGCGGGCATCGCGCCCGGCGCCAGCCACCCGTCGATGTCGCTTGCATGTCCCAGCCTGAACAGATGATTGAGCAGGGCCGCGGGCAGGAATCCGCGCTCGCGAAACTCGCGCACGCTGGTGCTGCCGTGCCGCTTGGAGAGGGGGCTGCCATCCACCCCGACCAGCAGTCCGACATGGCCGTAGCCCGGATGACGGAGCCCGAGCGCGTCGAGCAGCATGAGCTGCCGCGGCGTGTTGGTGAGGTGATCGTCGCCGCGCAACACCCGCGTGACGCCCATCAGCGAGTCGTCCACGGCATTGCAAAAGAAGAATGCCGCGGTTCCATCCTCGCGGCGGATGATGAAATCGCCGATGTCGTTCGAGGCGAACGACTGCGGTCCGTGCACGGAGTCCTGGAAGCTCAAGATGCGGTCCGCGGGCACCGCGAACCGCAGCGTCGGCTTCAGTCCGCGGTGCTCGCGCTCGGCGCGCTGGTCCCGGGTCAGCACCCGGCACGTGCCGGCATAGCGCGGCGGCTTGCCCGACATGCGCTGCAGCTTTCGCGACAGCTCGAGCTCCTCGGCCGTGCAGTAGCAGGGATAGGCAAATCCCCCGGCCTCGAGCTGCGTGAACAGCCGCGCGTACAGCGCGCCGCGCTCGGACTGGGCGTAGGGAGCCGACGGGCCGCCGATTCCGGGGCCTTCGTCCCAATCGATGCCGAGCCACGCGAGATCCGCCAGAAGCTCCGCGAGAAAGCGCGGCTGACTGCGCTCGACATCCGTGTCCTCGATGCGCAAAATGAACCGCCCGCCGGTCCGCGCCGCCCACAAGCGGCTGAAAAGCGCGGTGCGCGCGTTGCCCAGGTGCAGGGAGCCGGTGGGACTCGGCGCGAATCGCGTAACGGCGGGCATTTCGGCGGTCGCGGACATATCTCAAGATTGTACCTATTCGAGTAGAATCCCGAAGCATGAAACAGCTACTTCTCGTGATCGCGATGATCTCGGCGTCCGCGCCGAGCCTGACATTTGCCGCGGGTTCGTCCGCCGATCCGGCGGCCGCGGCGTCCGCCAAGGATGCCGCCGGCGCGAAGGACTCCGCGGGGTCGAAGGGCTCCGGCGCCAAGGACTCGAGCACCAAGGACGCGGCCGCCGCGAAGCCCGCAAAGACGGGCGCGCCGGTGCAGGTGGTCGTGGTCACCTCGATGGGCAGCTTCACGCTCGAGCTGAACCCGGAGCGGGCGCCGCTCACGGTCGCCCACTTCCTCAAGTACGTCGATCAGGGTCAGTACACGGGCACGATCTTTCATCGTGTGGTCGCAAACTTCGTGATCCAAGGCGGAGGATTCGACCAGAGCTACAAGTTGCGCCCGGCGCCGTCCAGGATCGTGAACGAATCGGGCAACGGCCTGAGCAACGAGCGCGGCACCTTGGGAATGGCGCGCAGCGCCGAGCCGCACAGCGGCGACTGCCAATTCTATATCAACCTGTACGACAACGAGGCGCTCGATCCCAGCAAGACGCGTTGGGGATATGCCGTGTTCGGCAAGGTGATCCAAGGCATGGATGTGGTCGACAAGATCGGCAATGTGCCGACCGGCGCGCACGGCCCGATCAAGGAGGACACGCCGTTGCAGCCCGTGATCATCGAGAAGATCGAGCGCGTCCCCACCGGTTGATGTGACCGCGCTCTTCATCTCGGACCTGCATCTCGACGCGAGCCGTCCCGACATCACCCGGCAGTTTCTCGCTTTCCTGCGCGGCGAGGCCGCGAAGGCCGATGAGCTGTACATCCTCGGCGACCTGTTCGAGTCCTGGATCGGAGACGACGCGGCGGACGATGCCCAGCGCTCGGCCGTCGCGGGCCTGCGCGAGCTGACCTCGAGCGGCGTGCCCTGCTTCGTGATGCACGGCAATCGCGACTTTCTCATGGCGGAGCGCTTCTCGCACGAGAGCGGCGCGGCGCTCCTGCCCGATCCGGTCATCATCACCCTCTATGGCGAGCCCGTGCTGGTGATGCACGGCGATGCGCTCTGCACCGACGACCGGTCCTACCAGCGCCTGCGCGCCACGGTGCGCGACGCCGACTGGCAACGGCGCTTTCTCTCCTTGCCCGCGCAGGCGCGGCGCGCGATCGCCGGCGCGGCCCGCGTCGGCAGCCAGCAGCACACCGCCGGTCTGCAATACGCGATCGCGGACGTGAACGCGGACAGCGTCTCCACCGTGCTGCGCGGCTCGGGCACGTCCGTGCTGCTGCACGGGCATACGCACCGGCCCGCGATCCACTCGATCGAGATCGACGGGCGTCCCTGCACGCGCATCGTGCTCGGCGACTGGTACGAGCAGGGCAGCGTGCTGCGATGGAACCACAACGGGCCCGAGCTCGCGACCCTCGCCAGGACCTGAGCGCGACCCGACAATCTGCCGGCTGTGAGCAACGACCAGGCCGTGGCCGGGCGTTTCGGCACGCTAAGCCGGCGGCCCCGAATGGAACCGAAATTCATCGTCCGGTGCGGTGATGAGCTCGGCCTCCAGCGCCGCGAATTCAGCGATCCGGCCGCTCAGATCGACGTCCGCGCGCTCGGCGGCGCGGCGCCCGAGCTCGAGGTACACCTCGTGGTGCCGGGCCTCGGCGTCGTGCAGGCCGCGAAACAGCGCGCCGAGAGGCGCGCCGATCACCGGCGCGAGGGCCGCGAAGCGCTCGCAGGATCGCGCCTCGATGAACGCGCCGCACACCATCAGATCGACTTCGCGTTGGGGCTCGGCCCGGGCGACCGGCCGGCGCAAACGGTCGGCATAGCGGCCGGGAGCCAGTCGGCGCGGCGTTACGTCGAGCGTGCCCATGAGCTTCGCGACCTGCTCGTAATGGCGCAGCTCCTCGCGCGCGAGCCGCGACATCTCGCGGGTGAGGTGCAGATCCTCGCCGTAGGCGAACATCAGCGCGAGCGCGGTCGAGGCCGCCTTTTTCTCGCAGTTGGCGTGATCGATGAGGAGCACGTCTCGCTGCGCACAGGCGGCACCCACCCATGCGCGCGGGGTGGCGACCCGCAGGATCCCGTGCTTGAACCCGTCTGGTTCGCCCGCCGGCGTGCCCCGGCCCGCATCGGCCCCGCCTGACCCAGCCGCTGCCCTCACGCCGGGGACTTCAACGCCGAGATCGCGTCCAGCACCGCCCCCGCGGATTGAAACCGGTCCTCCGGCGCCTTGGCGAGCAGGCGCAGCACGACGTCGCGATAGCCGGCCAGCTCAGGCCCGATCTCCGGCATCTCCGCGCGCTTGTGCTTGTAGATCACTTCCATGGCGCTCGCGCCGGTGTAGGGCTTACGGCCCGTCAGCATCTCGTAGAACATCACGCCGAGGCTGTAGATGTCGCTGCGTGCGTCGATGGGTTCGGCGTGGCCCTGCTCGGGGCTCATGTAGTAGGGCGTGCCGAAGATCTCGCGCGTACCGGTGAGCGACACTTCCATCTCGTTGGCCTTCGCCAGGCCGAAGTCGATCAGACACAGCGACCCATCGCCGCGCAACATCACGTTGGCGGGCTTGAGGTCCCGGTGCAGCACCCCGACCGAATGTATGGCTTCCAGCGCGCTCGCGATCTGCTCCAGGTACTTGACCGCGAGCGACGGGGACAGCGGCGTCTTCATGCGCTGGCGCAGGTCGCCCGCGGAGAAATGCTCCATCGCGATGAAAGCGTGATCGTCGGCGACGCCGAGGTCGTAGATTCGCACGATGTTGCGATGCTTCAGCCCGGCGACGATCTGGTACTCCTGCAGGAAGCGGTCGAAGCCGGTGATGCGCTCGGAAACGTCCGGCACCTGACTGAACACCTTGAGCACCACGAGGGCGCCGGCACGCTCGCTTTCGGCGAGATAAATGACGCACATGCCGCCGCTCCCGACCTGGCGGACGAAGCGATGGCCGCGGATCATCAGGCTGCCGAAGCGGTAGCGCTCGTCGAATCCGGGGTTCGCCCGCAGCATGGCGAGCATCTGGCCGTGCCGGCGGCTCGCCGTCGAGATCGCGGCGATCAGCTTCTGGCGATCGAGCTTGCGGCCGTACAGGCGCTCCAAGCCGGCGAGTTCCCGCGGCGCGGAATGGGGCGCATCATCGAGCAGCACCAGCACGATGGGCGCGAACTCGGGCTTGGCGAGCAGCTCGGCGGTCAGCTTCTCGGCGGCCGCGGTCGGCGGCGCGGCGACGACGATCACGGCGTCGATGCCGGCGGCGGCAAAGCGCGGCTCGAGCAGATCCTCCTCGTCGAAGGGCTGCTCGATCACGACCGCCTTCGGCCATTCGATCTCGACGTGCTTCCTGACCAGCAACCGGTGGTCGGCACGCGAGCCCAAGACCATGAGGCGCATGGTCAATAGGCCTCTACGGCTTCCTCAGCGAACGGGCTTGAGTCCACGGTTGGCCGCTTCGCGACGCTGCTGTTTGGCCTCGTCGGATCGCTCTCCCTGCAGGCGCGCGAGATATTCCGGGGTTACGTCGCCGGTGACGTACTCGCCGGAGAAGCATGAGGTGTCGAAATTCTGGATCTTGGCGTTGTCGTGGCGCACTGCGTGCTCCAGATCGCGCAGATCCTGATAGATCAGCCAATCCGCGCCGATGATGTCGCGGACCTCGTCGTCGGTGTGGCCCGCGGCGACCAGCTCGGAGGCCGCCGGCATGTCGATGCCGTACACATTGGGATAGCGAACCGGCGGCGCGGCCGATGCGAAATAAACCTTCTTGGCGCCGGCCTCCCGCGCCATGTCGATGATCTGCGCGGAGGTGGTGCCGCGCACGATGGAGTCGTCGACCAGCAGCACGTTCTTGCCGCGGAACTCGAGATCGATGGCGTTCAGCTTGCTGCGCACGGACTTCGCGCGCTGCTCCTGGCCGGGCATGATGAAGGTGCGTCCGATGTAGCGGTTCTTGATGAAGCCCTCGCGATACTTGACGCCGAGCAGCTGCGCCACCTGCACGGCGCTGGTCCGGCTGGTATCGGGGATCGGAATCACCACGTCGATGTCGTGCTCCGGGCGCTCGCGCCTGATCTTGTCGGCGAGGTGCTCGCCCATGCGCAAGCGCGCCTTGTACACCGAGATGTTGTCGATGATCGAGTCGGGGCGCGCGAAGTACACGTACTCGAAAATGCACGGGGTATGGCGCGCCATGGCGACGCATTGCTGGGCGTAGAACCGGCCCTGCTCGTCGATGAACACCGCTTCGCCCGGCGCGATGTCCCGCACCATGTCGAACCCCAGCATGTCGAGCGCCACGCTCTCGGATGCGAGCATCCACTCGGTGCCCTTCTTGGTCTCGCGCTTGCCGAGCACCAACGGACGAATGCCGTTCGGATCGCGAAAGCCGAGCACGCCGTGGCCGATGACCATCACCACCACCGCGTAGCCGCCACGGCAGCGGCGATAGACCGCATTGACGGC
>DATAUO010000201.1:0-20925 GCA_036268215.1 Steroidobacteraceae bacterium | reverse complement strand
CTATCGGTTCTTCGCCACGCCCGCGCGCAAGTTCATCGTGGCCGACACGCCCGGTCACGAGCAATACACGCGCAACATGGTCACCGGCGCCTCGACCGCCGACCTCGCCGTCATCCTGGTCGACGCGCGCAAGGGCATCCTCACGCAGACCCGCCGTCACAGCTACCTCGCGGCTTTGCTCGGCATTCGCCGCATGGTGCTGGCGGTCAACAAGATGGACCTGGTCGATTATTCGGAGCGGGCGTTCACGGACATCGAGCGCGACTACCGCGAGCTTGCGGAGCGCATCGGCATCCCTTCGGTGGTCTGCATTCCGGTATCCGCGGTGGCGGGCGACAACGTGACGCGCCGGAGCGCGCTCACGCCGTGGTACGCGGGACCGCCGCTCCTCGAGCTCCTGGAATCGATGCCGCTCGACGCGGCGGCCGAGCATGCGCCGTTCCGCATGCCGGTGCAGTGGGTCAATCGTCCGAACGCGGATTTTCGCGGCTTCGCGGGATTGATCGCGGCCGGCGAGGTGCGCACCGGAGATTCGCTGCGGGTGCTGCCGGCGGGCCGCACGGCGCGGGTGGCGCGGATATTGAGCGGAGACCGCGACGTTCCGCTGGCCGTCGCCGGGCAGTCCGTGACGTTGACGCTCGCCGATGAGGTCGACGTGAGCCGCGGCGACGTGCTGGCCGCCTCCGGCGCGCCGCCGTCCGTGGCGAATCAGTTCGAAGCCACGATCATATGGATGCACGACGAGCCGCTGCTCCAGGGGCGCGCGTATCTCATGAAGATCGGCGCCAAGACCGTCAGCGCCACCGTCGCTCCGATCAAGTACCGCATCAACGTCAACAGCCTGGAGCGGCTTGCGGCCAAGAAGCTCGAGCTCAACGACATCGGCGTCTGCGGCCTGGACTTGAGCGCGCCGATCGCGTTCGAGCCGTACTCATCCAGCCGCGCGCTCGGCGGCTTCATCCTCATAGACCGCCTCACCAACAATACGGTCGGCGCCGGCCTGCTGCATTTCGCGCTGAGGCGCTCGCAGAACGTCCATTGGCAGGCGCTCGACGTGAACAAGGCGGCGCGGGCGCGCATGGGCCACCAGAAGCCCTGCATTCTCTGGTTCACCGGACTCTCCGGGGCCGGCAAATCCACGATCGCCAACCTGGTCGAGCGGCAGCTGCACGCGGCCGGGCGGCGCACCTACCTGCTGGACGGCGACAATGTCCGTCACGGGCTCAACAAGGATCTCGGCTTCACCAACGAGGATCGCGTCGAGAACATCCGGCGCGTCGCCGAGGTGGCGCGGCTCATGGTCGATGCCGGGCTGATCGTCATGGTGTCGTTCATCTCGCCGTTCCGGTCCGAGCGTCACATGGCGCGTGCGCTGGTCGAGCCCGGCGAGTTCGTCGAGGTGTTCGTGGATGCGCCGCTGGCGCTGGCGGAGTCGCGCGATGCGAAGGGGCTCTACAAGAAGGCGCGCCGCGGTGAGCTCAAGAATTTCACCGGCATCGACTCGCCCTACGAGGCGCCCGAGAATCCCGAGATCCGCCTGGATGCCGCCGCGCTCGGCGCGGAGGCCGCGGCGGCGGAGGTCATCGGCTACCTGCGCGAGACCGGCATCATCGACTCGGTGTCGAGCTGGGAGATTTGACGCCGGGCAAGGTAGGTTGGAGTTGGTCTGCAAAAAGGGGGATTTCATGCGTGCACGTCTGATTTCGAGTCTCGTGGCGTTGATGCTGCTCGCGAGCGCTGCCGCGCCGACGAGCGTTCATGCCGCCGACACTGCCGCCGGAGCGGCGAAGGACGGACCGAAGGACGACAAGAGCGCCCCCAAGGAAGATGAGATCAAGCTGCCGCCTTTTCCGGGCGACAAGACGATTCATCAGTCCGTGCAGATCGGCGGACGGACGGTGAAGTACGACGCCACCGTCGGCTCGCTGCCGGTGTTCGATGAAAAAGGCAAGCAGATTGCCAGCGTGATGTTCACGGCCTACATGGTTCCCGGCGCCGGCCGTCCGGTGACGTTCGCACTCAACGGGGGGCCCGGCGCTTCGTCGGTCTACCTGAACCTCGGCGCGATCGGCCCGAAGCGCGTGCAGTTCGGCGCCGAGGGCAACAGTCCCTCGGACCCGGCCACGCCGGTCGACAACCCGGGCAGCTGGCTGGACTTCACGGACCTGGTGTTCATCGATCCGGTGGGCACCGGTTTCAGCTTCGCCGAGGTCAAGGAGGATGAGGCCAAGAAGCGGTTCTACAACCCCAAATCGGATGTCGAATACCTGTCGCGCATCATCTTCGACTGGCTGGTCAAGAACGAGCGGCTGGCCTCGAGCAAGTACCTCGTGGGCGAGAGTTACGGCGGATTTCGCGGTCCGCGCATCACCCACTATCTGCAGACGCAGCTCGGTGTGGCGATGCGCGGCATGGTGCTCGTTTCCCCCTATCTGGATCCCGGCGCCTCCCGCAACGGCGATCTGTCGCCGTTGCCGTGGATGCTGACGCTGCCGACCATCGCGGCGGCCAACCTCGAGCGCCAGGGCAAGCTGACGGATGCGACGATGGCCGAGATCGTTCGCTACACGCGCACCGACTACGTGGCGGACCTGCTGCTGGGAAGCTCGGATCGGCAGGCGGCCGATCGCATCGTCAAGCGGGTGACGGAGCTGTCCGGGCTCGACCCGGCGTTCGTGCGGCGCTCGGGCGGCCGTCTCGAGACCCAGGCGTATCTCAGGGAGGTCTACCGGGCCGAGGGCAAGCTCGGCAGCCGCTATGACTCCAACGTCACCGCGTGGGACCCATTCCCGTTCGATCCCAGCCAACGCACCAATGACCCGATCCTCGACAGCATCATCGCGCCGACCACGACCGCGATGGTGGACTTCATCACGCACACCGTGGGATGGAAATACAACGGCCGCTATAACGCGCTGAGCTATGAGGTCAACAATCTTTGGAACGACAAGGACAACACGGAGCATGACCGCGTCGAGCGCGGATCGGTCGAGGAGCTGCGCCAATCCGTGGCGGTGGATCCGCGGCTGACCGTCTTGATTGCACACGGCTGGGGTGACCTGTCCTGCCCGTTCATGGCTTCGGTCCTCATCGCCGATCAGATGCCGGTGATGGGCGACGCGAAACGTGTCCAGGTGAAGGAGTACGCGGGCGGCCACATGTTCTATAGCCGCAGCGACAGCCAGCTTGCGCTGCGCAAAGACGTGATGCGGATGTACGGCGCGACCTGAGCACCCCGTGCCGATCCGCGTTTCCCGCGGGTCGGCGCCATGGCGCGCCGCGCGCGATCGAGCCGCCGTCAGGGGCGCTTGGTGGAGCGCGGCCCTTTGCGGTCGGGAGCGCTGCCGCCGGCCATGCCGGAATCCTGCGTGGGGCCCCGTGTCGTGGTGTTGGCGCGCCCGATCGATCGGAACAACGAGCCGTCCCGCACGGGCGCTGCCCCATCGATACCGGCCGCCGTCACATGGGACGCGGGCGCGGAGGGTGCCGGCGCACGGCGGGCCCGCGGGGCGTGGCGACCGGGCGCCGCCGGTGCGCGGGGCTGCGGGTCCGGCTCCGCCTGCGGCACCGACTTCGCGATCTCCGGCCAGCGCTGAATGTACTCGGCTTGTTCCGCGGTCTGCGGCACCCTGGGCCAATCGCGGGCGCGCTCGCTCTGGCGCCACAGCTCGTTCAGCCGTTTGAGAGCCGATCGTCCATCGGCGTCCTGGTCGGCCAGGAAGCAGCCGATCACGAGCCCCGTGCGTCCGATGCCGGCACGGCAGTGCACGTAGATCCGCCGTCGGCGTTGGAGCGCGGCGCGCATCGCGGCCAGCAGCGCCTGGGTTTGCGATGCGTTGTTGGGGACCCAGGTGTCGGCGATGGCTGAGCGCAGGTACTCGATGCGAGGAAGCAAGAGATGTTGGTAGGGCGGCAATTCCCCCTCCTCGGTCAGGTCGAAGAAGGCGTCGAAACCCGCCTGCTGCAGCAGCCCGATGCGCGCGCGCGCGTCCATATCGTCCACTCCGCCCGGGTATTCGCCGGCCAGAATCCGATTCGGAACCACCCAGTAGGTATTGGGTAAGGGACGGGGCGGCGCTTCGTCATCGCCGCGGTTGAATAGGCCCATCCCGTCATCTTATCCGCCGGCGACGGCCGGGTCTGCCGAACAGGGCTCACCCGGACCGCCGCCGCCGAAGCGTGGCTCACCGGACCGCCGGATCGGAACTGTGACGTCCTCGGCGGCGCGGCGCACGGCGGTCTGGTAGCCGCGAAATAAGTCGCATTTTTGCGGAGCGTTTCGCGGCGCCATGGCTTGCCGCCATGTTTAGATGGGGGTGTGTCGGCCGCGGCAGGACAGAAGCCCTTCGCGGGAATTTGACAAATAGACGCGGGCCGACCGGAGGCGAGGTAAGATAGTTTACAGATGGGCGCCAAATCTTTGAAATTGCGAGAGTTCCTGTGCGTCGGCATCGGAGCCGTCGCGCTGGCTCAGGCCTTTTGGCTCGGCGCCGCGCGGGCCGCCGATGCGCCCGTGACCGTGGCCGGCGCCGCCGTTCCGGCGCAGACCCCGCCGGCCGCCTCGGCCTCGCCGGCCCAGCCCGTGTCGGCGGACTATTTGATCGGTCCCGGCGACCAGCTGCACGTGTTCGTGTTCCAGAACGAGGAGCTGTCGGTCACCGTGCCCGTGCGCCCCGACGGCAAGATCTCGACTCCGCTGGTCGAGGACATGGTGGCGGTCGGCAAAACCCCGTCTCAGCTCGCCCGCGACATCGAGAAGTCCCTGGCGGAGTATGTCAAATCGCCCAAGGTGAACGTCGTCGTGATGGGTGCGATGAGCGTATTCAGCCAGGTGAAGGTCATCGGGCAGGTGATGAAGCCGCAGGCGCTGCCGTATCGCGACGGCATGACCGTGCTCGACGCGGTGCTCGCGGTCGGCGGACTGGCCCAGTTCGCCGCCGGAAATCGGGCGCACGTGGTGCGGACCGAGAAGGGCAAGCAGATCGAGATCAAGGTCAAGCTGGAATCGCTCGTCAACAGCGGCGACATGAAACAAAACGTGCCGCTCAAGCCCGGGGACGTGCTGGTCGTGCCGGAATCGCGCTTCTGAGGCTCGGCGATCCATGAAACAGGAGCTGGAGCGGGCAATCGACGAGGTGAGGGGCGCCTGGCGCTTTCGCTGGTTCGGGCTCACGGCCGCGTTCGTGGTCGCCTTCATCGGCTGGGGCATGGTGTTCGCGCTCAAGGACCGCTACGAGGCCGAGGCGCGCGTGTTCGTCGATACGCGTACCGCGCTCAAGCCCGCGCTGCAGGGACTCACCACCGATCAGAACGTCGATGCGCAGATCAACTACGTGCGTCAGTCGCTGCTCGAGGGGCCGCAGCTCGAGCGCATCGCCAAGGAGACCGGCGTTCTCGATTCGTCGGTCACCGACGAGCGCGCGCGCAGGAGCACGCTCGATCGCCTGAGCAATCGAATCGCTCTCACGGTGTTCAGCGCCGGCAACCAGGGCGATGAGCGCAGCACCGCCGGCAGCATCTACAATTTTCACTACACGGACGTGAGCCGGGACCGTGCGCTCAAGGTGGTGAAGACTCTCGTCAACACGTTCGTCGACGAGACGCTCGGCGGCAAGCGCGAGGGCTCGGAGCAGGCGCAGCAGTTTCTCGAGGCCCAGATCAAGGACTACGAGCAGCGTCTGAGCAGCGCCGAGGACCGCCTGGCCGCGTTCAAGAAGACCAACGTGGGCCTCATGCCGAGCGAGCAGGGCGGCTATTTCGCGCAGCTGCAGAACGAGGTCGACGCCGAGAAGAAGGCCGAGACCAACCTTTCCATCGCCATGAGCCGCCGCGACGAGCTGGCGAAGCAGCTGCACAGCGACGAGGCGATCACCGCCGCGGGCGTGAGCGCTCCGGTTGGGGTCGGCGGCCGCGTCACGGCCAACGACACCCTGAGTCGAATCCAGGAGGCGCAGGCCAAGCTCGACGAGCTGCTGCTCAAGTACACCGACCGACACCCCGACGTGATCGCCGCGCGCGCTACTCTGGATGAGCTCAAGAAACGCCGCGCAACCGAGCTCGAGAGCTTGAAGCGCGGCGACGCAAGCGCGGTGGCGTCGAGCGGTGCCGGCAACAACCCCGTGTATCAGAACATCCAGCTCGACCTGAACAAGGAAGACGTGGAGATCGCGGCGCTCCGCCGCGAGGTCGCGCAGCACCAAAGCACGGTCGCAGAGCTGCGGCAGCGTCTGAACAGCGCTCCGCAGGTCGAAGCCGAATTTCAGCAGCTGAACCGCGACTACGACGTGAACAAGGCGCAGTACACCGCGCTGCTCGAAAGCTATCAGAAGGCCCGTCTCGGCGAGCGCGCGGACAATGCGGGCTCGGTGCGGTTCGAGGTGGTGGTGCCGCCCACCGCTCCGGTGGGCCCGGTCTCGCCCAAGCGCAACGTGCTGCTGGCAATCATCTGGTTGGCCGCCATGGGCGTCGGCGCAGGCCTGGCCTACATCCTGAGTCTCATCAAGCCGATCATCAGCTCGGTGCGGACGGTGAACGAGTTGACCTCCTTCCCGGTGCTCGGCGTCGTCAGCTCGGCATTCCCGAGCAGGCAGAAGCGCCAGTTCCGCAAGCACCTGCTGCGGTTTTCCGCCGCGTCCGTGTGCCTGACGGCGGCGTTCATCGGAGCTTTGTGGCTAAACTGGTCGGGTGCGCGTCTCACGGCTGAATACATTCGCGCATTGGTGAAGACATGAGCCTGGTCGAGCAAGCGATCGCGCGGATGCGCAAGGGTTCCGGGCTGCGGAGCGGCTCGGAGAGCGAAGACGATCCGCTGGAGGCGACGCCGCGGATGCCGCCGCCGACCTTCTCCGAGCCTTATCCCGACCCGCCGATCCCCGTCAAGCAGATGGTGATCGACATCGCCTCGTTGCGGGCGAATGGCTACCTGCCGGAGGAAGGGCGGGACCGTAAATTCACGGACCATTACCGCCGCATCAAGCGGCCGTTGATCGACAAGGCGGCGTCGGGAATATCGGGCGGCGATCCGCGGATGATCATGATCACGAGCGCGCTGCCCGGCGACGGCAAGACCTTCACCAGCATCAATCTGGCGTTCAGCATGGCGCTCGAGCGCGATGTCTCCGTGCTGCTGATGGACTGCGACGTCGCCAAGTGCCACATCAGCCAGATTCTTGGGCTCGGCAGCGAGGCCGGCCTGCTCGATACCCTGGGCGATGAGTCGCTAGACGTGGAATCGCTGGTGATCCAGACGAACGTGCGCGGATTGTCGATCCTGCCGGCCGGCAATCGCACCGAAGCGAGCACCGAGCTGCTGTCCAGCAATCGCATGCGGCAGCTCGTTGCCGGCCTGTGCAAGCGCGATCCGCGCCGCATCCTGCTGCTCGATTCACCCCCGCTGCTGATCACGAACGAGGGCCGCAGCCTCGTCAAGGTCGCCGGCCAGGTCGTGCTGGTGGCGCGCTCCGGCCATACCCCGAGCCAGGCCTTGCAGGAAGCGGTCGGGCTGCTCGAGGCCAAGCAAGCGGGCGGCATCGTCCTGAATCAGGTACCGGTCAGCCCCAACGACAGCTACTACGGATACGGTGCCTACGGGGCATACGGATCGAACGGACCTCATGCCGACGAATCCTGAGCGCTTCTCGCGGCCGCTGCGCGGCGTGCTGATCTCCCTGGTGGCGGCGGGCTCCTCGGCCCAGGCGGCGGACTTCCCGGGCGATGCAACGTCCGCCGCGCCCAATGGCGGCGGGGCGCGGGCGCAGACATTCACCTATGGCGTGGATGCAGGCGTCGGCGAGACCGACAACGTCAACCTTTCGCCGACGAACCGGGTCAGCCAGACCCTAGCGATCGCCGACGTGGATTTCGCGCTCAGGGAGCAGGCCCGGCTCCTCGACGTCGCCGCGCGCGGGGACTTCTCGTATCTCGACTACCTGCAGGGCGCCTACGGCAGTCAGCTGCTCGGCAGGTTCGACGGCCTCGGCCGGGTGGCGCTGATACCCGATCGCCTGACCTGGAGGGTACAGGACGATTTCGGCCAGTCGGCGCTGGATCCCTATACGCCGACGACGCCGTCCAATCTCGAGGACGTCAATTTCTTCAGCACCGGGCCGGATCTCGCGCTGCGTCTCGGCGGAACCAGCTTCGTGAACATGAGCGCCCGGTATGCGCGCGCCCAGTACGAGACCAGCCCGTTCAACAGCAACCGCCTGCTCGGCAACCTCGCCTGGGGCCTGCAGCTATCGGCCGTGACCAGCGCATCGCTGAATGCGGACACCGAGCGCGTGCTGTTTCAGAACACCACGCTCAATTCGGATTTCGATCGGACCAATGTGTTTGCCTCGTATCAGCTGCAGGGCGCCCGCACGACCTTGACCGCGGACCTGGGCGCGAGCCGCGTGAGCGAGACCGGCACTTCCACCACGGGACCTTTCGCGAAGCTGGAGGTGGCGCGCAAGATCTCCTCCGCCGCGAAGCTCACCGTCTCGGCGGGGCGCGAGCTCACGGATGCGAGCACCAGCTTCAGCGCGCTGCAGGGCGGCGCCACCGGCGTGGTGGGCACCGCGCCCGCGGCGCAAACCTCGCAGAGCTATACCGACACTTTTGCCACGGCCGGTTGGCAGTACGAGCGCAATCGCACGACGGTCGCGCTGAGCGGGCACTGGGAAAAGAACGTGTATGATCTCGCCCCTGCGCTCGACTACACGCGCAGCGGCGGCGAGTTCAGGGTGGAGCGCAAGCTCACCCACGCGCTCACGGCCCAGGTGCTCGGGCGCCTGTATAAGACCGATTATCAGAACGCGTCGCTCGGCACGCCGCTGCCGGCGAGCCCCGGCGTTCCCTCGAGCCCCGGAAACGGGGTCGGATCAGGCAGCGCGGATTTCACGGACGGGCTGGTCGCCGCGGCGATCGCGTGGCGTCCGGGACGCGGTCTCGAGGTGAAGCTGACTTGCGAGCACAGCTCGCGCTTCGCCGCCGGCTTCGATGCCGGATATCGCGAGAACCGAGCCTACTTGACGGTGGGTTATCGGCCCCGGCCTGCGGAGCCGATCTCGAATGAACCGAAGGACGACCCGGGCGCCTGAGCGCCCGGGTGTTCGATCACTTCGCCGAAATCAGGCGTCGATCTTTTTCTGACGGCGGCCGCGCAGCACGGCCAGGCCGCCTGCCAGCAGCGAGAGTCCGGCCATTGCGGAGGCAGGGTCGAGCTCCGGGGCCTTGGTGTTACCCGGCGGGCTCGATTGCACCGGCGGGCACACTTCAATCCAGAGAATGTAGAAGCAGGCGCTGTTGCCGCCGTTGTTGGAGGCTGATGCGATTCCAGCCATCGTCATCAGAGCTAGAGCTAAAGCAAACTTTTTCACCACGTCGAGATCCTCGGGCTGTCCCATGGGGGATGGGGTGAAAAAATATTATCGGGACCGTCGCCAATTGGCAACGCATCTTTGATGAATTTCACAGTACCTAACACTCGAAAAAACAATATGTTAACTGCATCGGGCACCCGCGCCGCGGCGGCCGCGAAGGGGGCTGCGATGCACGCGGCAGCGGCCTGCGAAACCTGCCGATGACTCGTGCCGCGGCCGCTACCAAAGCTGCCACTGATCCGCGCCGAGCACCGCGGCTGCGACCAGCACGTTGCTCGTGACATGCGCCGCGACCGCCTCGCCGAGTCCGCGGCGCATCGCGAGCGCGCCGTACGCGAGACCCGCGGCGATTCCCGCGGGCCACATGGAGCCATGCGCCGCGCCGAACACGATCGAGGAGACTGCCAGCGCGACCCAGCTGACCGAAGCGAAGGGCAGGTGCTCGAAATCCGGGCTGCACAGCCGGCGCATCAGATAGCCGCGGTACGCGAGCTCCTCGGCGAGCGGGACCAGCGCCGCGGAGCCGAGCACCCGCAGGGCGATCCAGATGCCGCGCGCGGGCGGCGCGAGGGCGGCGAGCTTCGCGGGCATGCCTGCATGCGGCAGCAGGTGGAGTGCGGCGGCCATCCACACGAGAAAGACGGCGGCGCCGACCGCGACACCGCGCCAGCTCCAGCTCCAGGGCAGCGCTTTCTCGAGCTCGGAGCGATAGCGCAGCAGGAACCAAGCCGCGGCGGCCACGCGCAGGCCGTACAGATATTCGAAACCGCCGGACGTTGCGCGCGCGACCGCCGCCGCCGCGAGGATTGCGAGCAGCGGCATGAGAAATACGGCGGTGGGATTGTGGGTCGATGCCGCGGGCAGCTTCGGCCGCCGCGCGGGCAGGTAGAGCCAGGCGCTGCGCCGGCTGAGCAGGAATAATCCGCATGCGACCGCGATGAAGGAGATCCAGCCGGCCTGGGAGTGAAATCCGTAGCTCGCGACGTCGCCGAAGCCCGCGTTGCCGATGAGCACCAGCACCGCGATGCGCACCACGTTGAGCGCGAACATCGCAAGCACACCGAGCGGAATCAGCACCAGCACCCGTGGAAAGGCGTACTCCTTGCGAAACAGGACCAGCCACGCGCCGAGGAATGCCAGGATCAGTCCGATGCCCTCGAGCCCCGAGCAGATCTCGGTGATTTCCACCGCAAAGCGATCGGTCGTGATCACCCGCGTCGCCGGATCGGCGCCCTGGACGTGAATCAAGGAGGACAACATCCCATGCACGAGATGGAAGGTCAGATTCGCCGCGGGAATCCACAGCATCTGACTCAGGCGTATCGCGCAGACGCTGAGCAGCGCGACCGCGGCGGCATACAGCCAGGTGGACCCGAGCGCCCGTGCCCCGGCCAGCCAGAGCCGCCAGGGCGCCAACGCGGCCACCGCGCAACAGGCGGCCGCGGCTGCGAGCGTCGCCCAAAGCGCGGCAATGAGCGGGAAGGGGAGCGATGACACCTCATCTCGATACAGCGCGTAGCTGACGGGAATGAGAGCGGTGATCAGCGCGAGATGCAGCGCGATCCAGCGCACCCGGATCGGGGCAGAGCGGATTTGTGCGTCGGCGGCCTGGAGCTGCTCCCCGCCGCGGACGTACGCGAACAAGGCGGCGGCGGCGGCGAATGCCACCAGGAAACGGAAGCCGAAGTGCTGAACGTCGTGGGCGATCGCGCCGATGCCCTCCAGCGCGGCCGGACGGCTCGGGTCGACGAACTTGCTGAGCAGGGTCTTTTCGAGGAGAAAGCTCGCGCCGAGGATGGCGGCTCTAGGCCCCAGCCCGAGATGGGCACGGCTACGAGACACGAAAATCCGGCTCTAGGCGGCCTGGCTGGGAGTTTCGATGATCGGTGCCGACGATACCTGCAGCGTCGGCGCCGGTGCGAATTCCCGAGGCTCGCTCTTCTTGCCCGAAGCCCTTCTCAAGCGGATCTCCATCTGCGGCAACAGAAAGAAGATTCGCGGGCCGCGGACCAGGTAGCGGCGCGCCATCCGCCGCGGATTCTGAATCAGACGATACAGCCATTCGATGCCGAGCTTCTGCATCCAGAGGGGCGCGCGCCGCTCGGCTCCCGTCATGAAATTGATCGCGGCCCCGACGCACAGAGCCAGGCCGCGCGCGACTCCACGCTCCTTGAGCTTGTACGCGATGACCTCCTGCTGCGGCGAGCCTATGGCAAGGAAGCAGAAGCGGAACGGGCTGGCGGCCTCGATGCTGCGCAGGCACGCCTCCACCGCCTCCGCATCCTGGATGAAATTCATCGGCGGATCGACGTGGTGAAGGGCGACGAGCTGGAACTTCGAGCGCAGGTACTCCGCTTGAGCGGCCGTGCCGCCGACGAGGACCACGCGATCGAGCGATTTGATCTTCTTCGTCAACAACACGTGGGTCAGATCGCTGCCGAGGCATACTCGCGGCGTGGACTTCCCCATCAAGGTGCACGTGCGGGACATGAGGCGGCTGTCCAGCAGCACGTAGGAGGCGTGGTGGTACAGCGAGCGAAACTGGGAATCGTCATAGTGACGAATGACGTGGTCCACATTCGGGGTTACCACGTACCCGTACCTTCCGCTGCCGTAGTCGGCAACCACTTCCGATGCCTCGGACAGGTCGTAGTCGTCGATGGTGAGAACGCTCGTCATGCTTCCAAGTACCGCACGCTCATAACGTCAATCGGATCACACTCAATTCGCCGACGAAGTATAGCGCCCACGGTGACCGTGGCCTGAGCGGTACTTCGCGATTTCTGTCTGACAATTGTTAATTGTTTTGCGTGGCAGGAGTCCCGAGCCCCGCAGGCGCGCATCTTGTGGATAAGAACACGCATTTTTCACCGTTTGCCCGCCAAAGTCCTTGTTGGGGATCTATCCGAGGCGACTTTGCCTCAGGGTTTTTACACATAATGAACGAAACGCATCGGCATCGCAATTTGCAGTCCGGCCGACGGGGCCGGCGAGGCGCCCCATTGCTGCGTTGCTGCGCGTGTAAATTTTACTTATTTCCGTATAACAGCAGGGCGGGATAGTCGCGGGCGTCGCCTGCTTCGATCTCGTAGCGGCCGTTCCGATAGGGCAGCCGCCGGATCCGTTCCGTGCCTCCGGGCCCCCTCGAGTGCAATTTCATGCCGGGCCGCGCCCGGATCGACAGTCTCCACGGCGTTCCGGCGTGCGGCGCAATGCCTGGTGCGACGCTTGGTGCAGCGCTCGGCGCGACACTCGCTGCGATGCTCGGTGCGACGCCGGCGGTGATCATGATCCTGTCGGACCGGTCGAGGGGGCTGCCGTCGATGCTCTGCACCGCGATCACCGAGCCGTCGGCGTCGGCGGTGATCGCGATGTTGGACAGCGTGATCGCGTCGGGACCGATTCGGCCCACGAGCGCCTGGGTCCGCGGGGTGTCGATGGTGAAGCGGCCGCGTCCCCAATCGTGCTCGAGCTCGCCGGAGTCCGCGCGGATGCTGGACCCTTGCGGCGGTGCCAGCGTCCGGTCGGAGTCGCGAAGAATCGTGGCTCCGGCCGGCACCGGGCTCGCGGCGAGCCACGGCAGCTGCGTCACCGCGGGGAGCGCGATCAGCAGTTTGCCCCGCTCGGACGCCGTGCGCAGCGCGACCGAGGTCGCGGGCGAGATGACGCGGTCGAATACGTCGGATGCGCCGGGCTCGAAGACGTATACGCTGCGCGACTCGGCGACATGCCCTTGTCGATAGAGCACCGCGGCCGCCGGCAGCACCGACAGGAGCGTCGCGTCGTCGAACTGTTGAAACGGCGAGACCTCGCCGCGCTCTCCCGTCAGCGGCTGGTAGGCGTAAGCGAAGGACAGCAGCGCATCCCATCCTTGCATCGCACCGACCGCCGCCACCCATATTGGAATGTCGCCCCGATCGGCGACGGGGGAGCCGCGCTCCTCGGCTCCCCATTCCGACACCGTCAGCGGCTTTCCCGAAACGTGCGCGGCGGCGATCCATTGCACCAGATTCGGCGTCGATCGCGGGTCCTTGCGCAATTCGCCGTTCCCGGCGTAGGCATGGGCGTCGATCACATCGCCGGTGGTGAGGGCGGGAAGCGAGCTCAACGGATCGTTTCCCCACGCGCTCGTGGTCACGATCGGCACCCGGACGCCGAGGCCGCGCAGATGCGCGATCATGGCGGCGTCGAAGCGCCGCTCGAGGTCATTGAGGAAGATCTTCGACGGCCCGGCCTCCCATGATCGCCAGACCCGCCCGGGCGGCAGATCGTACTTTCGCGCGAAGCGCTCGGCTTCTCCCATGTACAGCGCGTTCAGCTTCGGCACGTGCTGGTTGGGGAGCAGGGCATTCCCATAGTGAGCGGTGAGATCGTCCTCGTTGGTGATCAACACGACCGCGATGGCGGGGTCCTCGCTGTAGCGCAGATGCGTATAGGCATTCCGATGCGAGAGGTATTGCCCGTTGAAGACCCTCATCGCGTGTTGAATCGAAGGGCTCACGTAGTCGAATCCGTTCAAGCCGGCGGTCGGCGCCCCATGCCGGATCTCGTCGAAATCGTCGATGCCGTCGCTCGCGGTCACCTTGCGTCCGACGTGCAGATCCAGCCATATGTAGATCCCGCGCGCGCGCAGGCACGCAATCCACCAGTCGAGCTCATCGAGCATGGCGGGGCTGAGCTGCAGCGTGGAATGCGTGCCGCGGCCGCCGAAGATGTTGGGATCGACCCAGTCGGAGTCGTGGTGGTGTATCCGCACGAGATTGAATCCCAACGCGGATAGTCTCCGCGCCTCGAGCGGTACCCGGTCCCGGGGAGTCGAGAAGAGGGCATTCGCGGTCAGATTGGTTCCCCAGAGCCGCGGCCGGGTGCCATCCTGAAACTCGAGCGCCTCGCCGCGCGCGGCCAGGAATCCATGCCGGCCGGCCGGCAGATCCGCGGCATTCAGAAAGGAGAGGTCGACGGGAGGCATCTCGCTCTCCGCCGCCGCCGATCGGCCGTCAGGGGGCGATGCCGGGCGTGCGTGCGAGGGGCTCATCCGCGCATCGTGCGCGGCCGACACGCGCGCAACGAGGGCCGCGGCGATCGCCCAGGCGAAAATCCAACGGCGGCGCGAGATGGAGCGGCTAGCGGGGGCGTTTTTCGTAGAGCGTCACGAAATCGCCGAAGGTGACGGGGAACCGCGTGTCTTCGTCGGAATCGAACGGATCGTAGCCGAGCTCGTCCTCGAGACGAGCCACTATCAATGCGAAGCTGAGCGAATCCAAACCCGACTCGAGCAGCTTCAAGTCGTCAGTCAGGCGCGCCAGCTTGCGCTTCTGCTCCACCGCGACCTGCTCGAACTGCGCGGCGATCGTCGATCTTAGCGACATGGGGATCCCTGCTCGATTGGAGTGCGTAAGTATAACCGCTAATTCTGGCGCTGCGGGGGGCCTTTGTATTCGATCAGCTGCGCGGACCGCCGCAGCAGCCGGTCGCGATGGTAGCGTATCAAGCCGGCGAGCTGCGGGACCTTGCCGATCATCGCGAGCATCCCCGCGGCCGCGGCGATCTTGAGCGGCAGCAGCCGCGAGCGCCACTTGCGCAGGCTGATCTGCACCACGTTGAGGGCCCACACGCCGGCAATGAGCGCGACCAAGAGCCACCAGCGGGAATCCTTCAGAGCCGCCAGCACGCACGCGCAGAGCAGTGCGGCCGGTACGGCGCCTCCCCAGAACACGATGCTGTACGTGGTCTGAGGCCAGTTCGGGTCGCGCGCGTCGGGATGACGGAAGGCGAGCTCCGCATAAGCATGGCCCGTGCGCTTGGCGCGCTTCCACCACTGCGAGAACCGGATGATGTTCGCGTCGTGGAAGCCCATGTCCGCGTCGATTCGCCGCAGCAGCCAGCCATTCTTGCGCATGCGCATGGACAAGTCCGGCTCCTCGCCCGCGATGATGCCGGGATCGAAGAATTTGGCCTGGCGCAGCGCAGCCATGCGAACCAGAGTCACGCCGCCGATGATCGGAGTGATGCCGATGGGCGCGTTCCAGTCATCGTCGGCGAGCGCATTGTAGATCGACCGTTGCGGAAATCTCTCGCGCAACCGGCCGAACACGGCAGCCAGGCGGGGTTCCGCGCGCAGCGCCTGCAGCGCTGCGGCAAGCCATTGCGGATGGATCTCGCAGTCGCCGTCGACCAGCTGGACGAATTCGAGATTCGGAGTGGTCGAGAGCAGCTCGGTCAGACCCGCGTTGCGCGCGCGGGCGGCGGTGAAGTTCGGGGGCACTTCCAGCTGGATCACCGAGACTCCGACGCCGCGCGCATGCTCGATGCTGCCGTCCGTCGAGCCCGAGTCGACGTAGACCCGGTTGGGGATCGAGCGCACGGATGCCAGGCATCGGATCAACCGCGCACCCTCGTTTCGCCCGATGACCACGAGTCCGAGTCCCGCCGTGCCGGCATCGGCAACGTCCGCGGTCATTTTGGCAAGGTGCAATCTGATTGCATCCTTTTGAATTTTACCCCTTAATCACACCTGCGTGTAGCGACTTCGCGTCCGCAAGCATCGAACACGTGGCATGGCGGTCTGGAAGAATGGTGGACATCGAAGTCGCGGTCGTAATCGTGAGCTACAAGTCGGCCGCCGTGGCGATCGACTGCCTGGCGTCGATCGATGCGGAGCGCCGCAGGGCGGGCCCGCGCATCCGCGTCGTCGTCGTCGACAACGCGTCCGGAGACCTGCCCGAAATCCAGCGCGCCGTCGATGCGAATGCCTGGTCGCCATGGGTGCAGCTGGTGCAGGCGCCCCGCAACGGGGGCTTCGCTTACGGCAACAATCTCGGGATTCGCCATGCCTACGATAGCGGGCGCCCGAGCTATGTCTATCTGCTCAATCCCGACACCGAGGTGCGAGCGGGAGCGATCCGCGTGCTCGTCGAGTTCCTCGAGATGCAGCCGCAGGCATCGATCGCCGGCGGCAGCTTCGAGACCGAGACGGGCGAGCTTTGGCCCTTTGCGTTTCGATTTCCGGGTCTGCTCAGCGAGCTCGATCATGGGCTGCACCTCAGCGCGGCATCGCGGCTGCTGTCGCCTTGGACCGTTCCACGGGTCATGACGCCCGTTGCGCAGCCGACGGATTGGGTTTCGGGGGCTGCCATGATGATCCGGCCGAGCGTCTTCGCCGAGATCGGCTGCCTCGACGAGAGTTTTTTTCTCTACTTCGAGGAAACCGAATTCTGCAGCCGCGCGCGCCGCGCGGGGTTCCAGACTTGGTACGTCCCGCAAAGCCGCATCATGCACATGATCGGTCAGAGCACCAAGCTCGACGACAAGGCGCGCATCCAGAAGAGGCTCCCCGGATATTGGTTCGATTCGCGCACCCGCTATTTCGTCGCGACCCGTGGATTGCCAGCGGCGCTGCTGATCGACGCGGCCACGGTCGCCGCAACGGCGATCGGCATCCTCAAGCAGCGGGCCCTGCGGCGGCCGATCACGCCGCACTATCTTCGCGATCTGATCAGCCACAGCCCATGGCTGCGCAAGAACCGCGCCTTCGAGCCGCTCAAATCCTACTTTCCCGGCGCTTGACGGAAATCGGGCCGGGTCACTTCGCGGAAGCTTGCTCGAGGTCCAGCGAGGCACGATCTTCGGCCGCGGCATTGGCGTCCCCGGAAGCCGCAAACAGCTCTTCGCTCAAGGCGCTCTCCATGATCCGCCGCGGCTCGCGCCTGCTGAAGATGTGGTCGCCCCGGTCCACGATTCGAACGCGGCAGTGGTCACCGAGCCGCGACAGCATCGAGCCGGCCTGCAAGCGCAGCAGGTCGAGTCCGGGCTCCCCTTGGGCGAACAGGAACGTGACCCGTATGCCTTTCGAGACGATGTGCTGCAGCTCCAGCCCCAGGTCATCCGACAGCCGGACTCCCAGGAGCCGGCCCACCGAGCGCGTCATGGTCGCGGCGGCCAGATGCAACCGCTGCAGATAGATGGCCCCGATGCGCACGACGTCGGTCTGTCCCGTCAGGATCCGCGCCCACGCTTTGCCCGAGAACAGCCGCTGACGATAGACCCCGGGATTGTGCACGACCTCCACGAGCTGCACCTGCTCGAGGGTCATGCCTTTCTTCCAGAAGTAGTTCTGCGGATTGACCATGAGGATGCGATTGACGGCGGCACCGGCGACGGCGGCGCGCAAGGCGTGATAAGCCCCCGAGCAGAGACCGGCGAGGGCGATGTCCGAGATCGCGTAGCGGGCCCGGACGAACTCGATCGCGCGGTTGATGTCGGCGATGGCCTCGTCCGGAAAGACCTCGTCGCTGCGCCTGCCGAGGCGCGTACCGCTGTCGCCGATTCCGCCGAGATCGAGGCGCAGCACGAAATACCCGCTGCGCGCCCAGCGGCGTGCGAGCGAGACGTACATGCGGCTTGCCCCGATGTGAAAGTCCGCGCCCGGGTTCAAGAGTATGACGGCACGCCGGCGCTTCTCGTCGGGGCTCGGCTCGGTGAGTATCGCGAACAGGTCGAGATCGGATGGGATGCAGACCGGTCTTTCTGAGATCCGTGGATCGCAGGCGGCCCCGCCGAGCTCGAGAATCGCCGCCTCGGCGGACCCTGGCCCGGCATCCGGCGCGCAAGACGCGTCGAGCGCGTTGGGGGCGACGAGGGCGCCGGGGTTGGCGATGAGCGACGAAGCCGCGGCAGGCGAACTTGCGGGTGCCGCGGGCGTCGGCAGGCCGGTGAGCCATTCCGTCGTCGCCTTGATCATGGCGTCCGGAACCACGGCGAACTGCGGGGCGGTCATGGTCATCTCGATCAGGCCGGGCAGATTCAGGTACTGCAGCGCGGCCGAGGTATGCG
This sequence comes from Steroidobacteraceae bacterium, assembly GCA_036268215.1. Taxonomy (GTDB): domain Bacteria; phylum Pseudomonadota; class Gammaproteobacteria; order Steroidobacterales; family Steroidobacteraceae; genus Bog-1198. Next base: position 2,731 of record DATAUO010000201.1, on the reverse strand, counting down.
CAAGGGACTCGGCCCAGCGTTTGGCGGCGGGCAGCTTGTCGCCATCCAGGATCAGCATCGAGCGCACGGTCGGAGCAGGCCTCGCCTGCAAATCGAGGCTCGACAGCGCCTTCAGGGTCGCGGCGGAAAGCAGGAAACCGCCGGCCTCCAGCGCCTTGCCGGCCGACGTGTCGCTTCCCGACGAGGACTCGCTCCCCGGCTCCGAGCCTCCGCTCAGCGCGATCCCCGCCAATTGGGTCATGCGCAGCTCGCGCACGTAGCGCCTGCCGCTGATCACGGGCCCGATCAGGATCAGCGCATCGATCAGGTCGCTGTCGGCTGCCGCGAGCGCCGCAAGCAATGCGCCGAGGCGGATGCCGAGCAGGCACACACGCTCGACCTTGGCCGTGCGGCGCAATTCATCGACGGCCGCGAGCACATCCCGCACCCAATAGCGCACCTGGTCGTCATTCTCGTCGACGTCCGAGGAGTCGCCGGTGCCGGCATAGTCGAACCGGAGCGCCGGCACGCCGAGGGCGCAGAGGGCTTCCGCGAACGCACGCACGCTGCGGTGCGAGCAGATCGACTCATAGCCGAAAGGCTTGCAGATGACGACGCCGATATCCGAGCGCGGTGCGGCGGGTGTGTGCAGCCAGGCAAAGAGCCGGCTGTCTCCCGACCTGAAATAGCGGGGCTCCGCGCGGCCCCGAGGCGCGGGTGCGGGTGAGGCGGCTTTGGCAGGGTGGCTCATCGACGGCTTGGAGGCATGGCTGCCGGCAATTGTGACCTGGTTTATCGTCGCGCGAAGGGACATGCGTCGATTTTTGACGGGCTTCGTGGACTAAGATTCCGCACTAGATACACTATCCAGGTGTTTGAAACTAAACAACATGCTGAACTGTCGCACATCCCTTGAAAATCGCCTATTTTATCAACCAATATCCGAAGGTTAGTCACACTTTCATCCGGCGCGAAATATTCGCACTGGAAAAGCAGGGATTCGACGTACAGAGGCTGGCCCTGCGCGGCTGGGCGGAGAGGGTGCCCGACCCGGTGGACGTTGCAGAGCGGGGCCGGACCCGGTACCTCTTGAGAGAGGGCATTGGCGGGCTCATTCTGCCCGCGTTGCGGTCATTGGCGCGATCGCCGGCGCGGCTCTTCTCGGCGCTCAGGCTGGCGGTGAGCGTCTCCCGAGGGTCCGATCGTCGACTCTTGCTGCACCTCTTTCGTGTCATCGAGGCATGCCGGCTGGTGCGCCTCTTGCGGGAATCCGGGGCCTCCCGGGTCCATGCGCACTTCGGCACCAATTCCGCCGAAGTGGCGATGTACGCACGCGTTCTGGGGGGGCCGCCCTACAGCGTGACCATCCATGGACCCGAGGAGTTCGAGTCCCCGATGGCGATCGGCGACAAAGTGGCGCGAGCCGATTTCGTCGCCGCCATCAGCATGTACTGCCGAAGCCAGATCTATCTGCGCAGTTCCGCATCCCAGTGGGCCAAGGTGCAGGTCATTCGTTGCGGCATCGACGCCGCCTTCCATGGCGCTCCGCCGGTCCCTGCGCCGCTTGCCAATCGCTTCGTCTGCGTGGGCCGGCTCTGTGAGGCCAAGGGGCAGCTGCTCCTCGTGGAAGCGGTGGCCAGGCTGCGCGCCAAGGGGATCGAGCTGGCGCTGGTGCTCGCCGGAGACGGCGATCTACGCGCCGAGATCGAGTCGGCCATCGACCGGCTGGGGATCGGGGCGCAGGTCCGCATCACCGGCTGGATCAGCAGCGAGCGGGTGCGGGACGAGATCCTGGCCGCCCGGGCGCTGGTGCTGCCGAGCTTCGCGGAAGGCCTTCCGGTGGTGATCATGGAAGCCATGGCGCTCCGCAGGCCCGTCCTCAGCACCTTCGTCGCCGGCATTCCCGAGTTGGTCGTGCCCGGCGAGACCGGCTGGCTTTTCCCCGCCGGGTCGCTCGAGGACCTCGTTGCCGCCCTGGAGGATTGCGTGGCCCGCAGCGAGGACGATATGGAACGCCTGGCTCGCGCGGGATACGAGCGGGTCAAGGCGCTCCATTCGGTCGACCTCGAAGCGGCGAAGCTGGGCAAGCTCTTCGCGGGGCCCGGCTTAGGGGGGCCCCGCGCTGAGATACCGGGCCCGCGATAAGGACGCGGGCGCCGAGGTACCGCCCGCAAGGGGGCTATCGCACCGAGACACCCCCGCTAAGGGGCTATCGCTCCCAGGTACCAAGTGGTCCATGCAATGCCCAGGGCGTCGAGCGAGACCGGGACGGCAACGGCGCCGGAGTAATTCGACGAGGGCTTGAAGTCCGAGAGCAGCGAGCCCGAAGGGTCGAGGAAACCCGGATTGGCCGCGAACGAGGGGCTGTTGTTGCTGACGGTGTTGCCCGAGCCCGTATTGCTGACCGGGGTGTGGGTGCCGCTCGGTGCATACATGAGGTTGTTCCTCACGTAGCTGCTCTTGGGCGGCGCGGCCATGGCGAGGCCGTTGAAGGCGATGCCACCCTGCTCATTGTCGCGGGGAGTCGGCATGTAGATGGTGTTGTTGTAGACCTCCACGCCGGTCGGGACGGGCTCGATGCCGAGCTGGCCGACGCCCACCGCATACTCGGGATAGATCTCGGCGCCGCCCGAGTTCATGACGAACACATTGTCGCGGATGGTCTCGTTTACCACGGCGGTGCGCATTTGCATGCCGCCCCAGGCATTGGTCGAGCCGGTGATCAGGTTGCGCTCGAACACGACGTTGCGCA
>DATAUO010000200.1:0-3323 GCA_036268215.1 Steroidobacteraceae bacterium | reverse complement strand
GCGGGCAGCGACAGGCCGAGAGCCGCGGCGCAGATCAGCGCACGGACGCTCGGGTCGGGACGGTTCGCGGTTCGAGTCATGGAATCCTCATGGAGGCGCGGTCATCGTCGTTCGGCGCGGCGGAGAGCCGGCCGGCTCGCGGGGATTATGGCACGCCGGGCACGACGGAGCGCCGCCGGTCCCCTTGCGTCGGAGGACCGAGCAGCCGCCGCCATTCCCTTGCCGTGCGTCGCCCGCTAGTCTTGCGGCATGACGCTTCACACGCTGTTCCCGACCTTCGTGTACTCGGCCGCCCTGCGACGGCAGGGCCGGGGCTTCAACCGGCAGCTGCTCAAGGAATGCCGGCAGCTCCGGCTCGACGATGCGGCGGGGCGCGCCTGGTCGGCGGAGAACTATCCCGGCGGCTACACCTCGTACGGCTCGGTGCACTGGCTGCAGCGCATCTCGCCCACCTTCAAGGCGCTCGAGCAAAAGCTCGACCGGCACGTCGCGGCCTTCGCACGCGCGCTCGATTGGGACCTCGAGGGCCGTGAGCTCCATATGACGGACTGCTGGATCAGCATCATGCCGAGAGCCGTGCTGCACGGGGTGCATCTGCATCCGTTGTCGAGCGTGAGCGGGACCTACTACGTCCAAGTGCCGGCGGGCGCGCCGGGAATCAAGTTCGAGGACCCGCGCCTCGATCGATTCATGGCGGCGCCGCCGCGCAAGCCGAGCGCCCGGCGCTCGTTGCGCGCGTGGGCCACGTTTCCCGCGCGTGCCGGCCGATTGCTCCTGTTCGAGAGCTGGCTGCGCCACGAGGTCGTGCGCAATCGCACCGCCGCCGACCGCATCAGCATCAGTTTCAACTACAACTGGTTCTAAGCCGCCGCGTCGACGCCGGTTGCGCGTCGGCCGCGGCCCATGCGCGGGCGCTCGCGCGAAACGCAGCCGACTCAAATCGAGTAGACTCCCTCGATGCCAAACCAAACCTCCGACGCCACCATGGCGGTGTTCCTGGATCTGGAGAATCTCGCCATCGGTGCGCGAGATGCCAAGTATCCGGGCTTCGATGTCGAAAAGGTGCTCGAGCGCCTGCTGCTGAAAGGCCACATCGTGGTCAAGAAGGCGTACTGCGACTTCGACCGCTACAAGGAATTCAAGCGCGGGCTGCACGAGGCCTCGTTCGAGCTGATCGAGATCCCGCACGTTCGCATGTCGGGCAAGAACTCCGCCGACATCCGCATGGTCGTCGATGCGCTCGACCTCTGCTACACCAAGGGCCACGTCGACACGTTCGTGATCCTGAGCGGCGATTCGGATTTCTCGCCGCTGGTGAGCAAGCTGCGTGAAAACGCCAAGACCGTGATCGGCGTCGGGGTCAAGAATTCGACCTCCGATCTCTTCATCAACAACTGCGACGAGTTCATCTACTACGACGACCTGGTTCGCAAGGAACGCTCCAAGACGACGCGCCGCCGCTCGAGCTCGAGCCGCCACAGGCCGGCACCCCAACCGTCGGCGGCGCCGGCGGCAGCTCCGGCCGGGCCCCTTGAAATCGCGGTTGCCGACCCGATATCCGCAGACACCGAAACGCCGGCGCCGGCCGGCGGCGCCGAGATCGCCGAAGGCAAGGAGCCCGACGTCGGCGAAGCGCTCGATCTGATCGTCGAGACCCTCGAGGCGCTCGCCGAGGAGCGCGGCGAAAGCGACTCCGTGTGGGGCTCCATGATCAAGCAGGCCATCAAGCGGCGTCACCCGGGGTTCAACGAGCGGTTCTACGGCTTCAAGTCGTTCAACGACCTGCTGGCCGAGGCCGAGAAGCGCGGCCTCTTGAGCCTGACGCCGGACGAGAAATCGGGCGGCTACACGGTGCGGATAACCAGGCGCGGCTGATCCCCTTGAACTTATCCTGCATGGCCGCATTCACTCGGCATGCACCTGAATCGTCGTCAATCGTGGATGTGGGCGGAGGCGTGTGCGCTGCTCGATGAAGCGGAGCGCAAGCACCGCCATTTCTTCGAGCTCCTGAGCGCGCCCGCCGCGCGCACGGCCTGGGAACCGCCCGCGGATATCTTCGCGGACGGCGGCAATCTCGAGATCGTGGTGGCGCTGCCCGGCGCGGAGCCTCAGGACGTCGAGGTCCGGCTCACCCCGAGCGGCCTCGACATCGAGACCGTGGTCGCGCCGCCCGCGGGTCAGCACGAGAAAGTGATCCGGCTGGAGATTCCCTATGGACGCATGCGCCGCCGCATCGACTTGCCGGCCGGGCGCTATGTCCTGGTCGACCGGCACCTCGCGAGAGGGCGCCTGCATCTGCGTTTGAGGAGAGAGTCGGTATGAGCGAAGACGTGCTGATCATATTGCCGGTCGCGAACACGGTGCTGTTCCCGGGCGTCGTGCTGCCCATCGCCGTCTCCGGCGAGAAGGCGCTGGCGGCCGCCCAGGAAGCCGTGCGCACGCAGCGCCGCGTCGGATTGTTGCTGAAGTCGGAAGGCGAGCCCGCCGACGCATCGAGCGCCGCCGATGCGGGAACCAAGCAGCCCACGGACGAGCTCCATCGCGTGGGAACCTCAGCCGCCATCGTGCGCTTCATCACCGCGCCCGACGGCACCCACCATTTGATCTGTCAGGGCGAGGAGCGCTTCACGGTGCTGGATTACGTGAGCCGCGAGCCCTTCCTGGTCGCGCGCATCGAGTCCCACAAGGAGCCCGCAGCTCTCGACCGTGAGGTGGAGGCGCGCGGCCTGACCTTGCGCGAGCGCGCGCTCGAAGCCGTGCAGCTCCTGCCGCAGGCGCCGGGCGAGCTCGTCAATGCCATACGCAGCATCGAGTCGGTCGCCACGCTCGCGGACATGGTGGTGAGCTTCATGGACCTGAAGGCAGCCGAGAAGCAGCAGGTTCTCGCGACCTTCGACCTGAGGGCGCGTCTCGACCGCGTGCTCGGCCTGCTCGCGCGGCGCATCGAGGTGCTGAAGGTGTCGCGTCAGATCGACGAGAAGACCCGCGAGGCGTTCGATGAGCGCCAGAAGGAGGCCGTGCTGCGCGAGCGGTTGCGGCAGATCCAGAAGGAGCTCGGCGAGACGGACGGCGGCGCGGACGATCTCGAGGACCTCAAGAAGGGCATCAAGGATGCCGGCATGCCGCCGGAGGTGCTCGAGCAGGCCGAGCGCGAGCTGAAGCGGCTGCAGCGCATGGGCGACTCCTCCGCCGAGGCCTCCATGACGCGCACCTATCTCGACTGGCTGGTCGCCATGCCCTGGTCCAAGGTCGATCCCGAGAGCGTGGACATCGACGCGGCTCGGACCATCCTCGATCAGGATCACTACGGCCTCGACAAGGTG
>DATAUO010000199.1:0-3532 GCA_036268215.1 Steroidobacteraceae bacterium | reverse complement strand
CATCGATGCCGCCGATTCCCAGCAGCCATGGGCCGGCAAGCAAAATCACGACCTGATAAACCACTTGCAGCGCGGTGGTGATGCCGAAGCCGCGTGCCGATTCCGGCCGATCGGACAGGAGCGTCATTCCCAGCGCAAAAGCGGCGCTCGACATGAACCCGGACAAGCCCTGCAGGACCACGAACCACCAGTAGCCGTGCAGCATCAGGCCCATCGCATTGGCGAGCAGCATGCCTCCCAGCGAGAAGGCGGCGGCCCGCGGCCAGCTCACCGATCGGACCCAGCTACCCGCCAGCAGCGCACTGGCGCCGGCCAAGGCCGACAGCGTGAATGAGACGACGCCGGCCTGGCGGTCGGAGAATCCGAGCGTGTCGACGGCGGCGGCGGTGATCAGCGGCAGAATGTTGAAGGGTGCGCCTCCGATCAGCGTCAACGTCACGCCGATCGCAAGCAGCGGGCGGGAATCGTGATGGGCGGTCGGAGTGCGCATGCGTGCGGAGACCTTGCTTCAGGCGAGCGGGAGGCGCCGATAGATCCCGGGATGAGCGGGGTCATGAAAGTGGTCGAGCGGGCCACGCTCCTTGAAATCCGCATGCAAGCGCTGGAGCGAGGCTCGATCCAAGGAGACTCCCAGTCCGGGACCTTCCGGTACGCGGATCACGTTGTTGGTTTGGCGGAATGGACCATTCTCGATCACGTCGGCGATCTGCCAGCGGCCCAAGGACTGACTCGGCTCCGTGATCCAGGGCATGGCGGCCGACACATGGAGGTACGCCGCGGTCGCAATGCCTGCGTCCCCCGAGTAGCACCAGAAGCCGACCCCCAGGGCTTCGCAGGCGCCGATGAAGCGCACCGCGCGCGCAATGCCGCCGAGGCCCGCGAAGTTGGTCACGAATGTGTCGGGTACTCCGAGCGCGAGCGCTCGACGGATGTCCGGCACGTGCGAGGAGAACGGAATCGATGAATGCTGGCGCAGCACGCGCAGCTCCTCGAAGGTCGCGACCGGATCCTCGTAGTTCCTGATATCGAACGGCTCGAGCTCGGCAAGCAGCCGCTGGGCGGTGGGAAGCGAGTACTGCATGTTGGCATCGAGACGCAGGATGGCCTCGGGGCCCAATGCCTCGCGCAGCTGACGCACGATGGCAACCTCTCGCCGCGGGTCGGCGCAGGCGAGCTTGCCCTCGAAATAGGTGCTGCCGTGTGTTTCGCGCATGCGCAGGCAATACTCGACGATGGCGTCGGGCGTCGTCTCGTGCCCGTCGCGGAAACCGAAGTACTCGGTGAAGGCGATCTCGCGGCGCACGGCGCCGCCGAGCAGTTGGTACAGCGGCGCATTCCATGCCTTGCCGCGCAGATCCCATAGCGCCAGCTCGATCGCGCCGAAGGCGCGCACCGAGGTGGTATCGTCCGTGTTCTGCACGATCTGCCAGGGCGGCACGCAGCGCTCCTCGCAGGCAGCAATGTCGAGCGGATCGAGTCCGGCAAGTCTTTCTCCGAGAGCCGTCACGGCAGTGTGCAGGCCGGTCGAGGGAGCCTCGCCGAGACCGACGAGACCCGCGTCCGTCGTAAGCTCGATCACGAGTTTCGATGTGCCGGGGTAGCGCCCGCCGGCCCACCACAGGGGTGCCTGGAGAGGAATGTTGACGGGGGTGACTCGAAGTCCGCTGATGCGCATGTGATGTACCTGATGGGTCGCTAGACGCGCATCCGCGTCCCGGCGGGATCGATCGGTGGCTCGCCTAGTATCCGGCAGTTACGCCGCTCACCCAAGATCGAGACCGAAAGCCCAGGCTCCGCATCGGGGACGGACGCATCGAGGTACCCCAGCGCGAGGCTTGCGCCCGTGCAATGCCCATATCCCCCGGACGTGACGAACCCGACGATTCGACCCCCTTGCCAGAGCGGCTCGTAACCGGCGGCATCCGCGTCCGGCGCATCGACGCGCAGGAGCACCAGGCGCCGTGCGGGCGCGGCGGCGCGATCCCGCAGGGCCGCCTCGCGCCCCAAAAAATCCGGTTTGTCGTAAGCGACGAAACGGTCGAGCCCGCACATCCGCGGGGTGTAGTCGCGCGAGAATTCCCTCGACCAGACGCCGTAGCCCTTCTCCAGCCGCAGTGAGTTGAGCGCGTACATGCCGATGTGCCGCAGCCCGAGGCCCTCTGCAGCCTCCTGAACGGCATCCAAGAGCGACGCGACATGTACGCCGGGCACGTAGATCTCGTAGGCAAGCTCGCCGGTGACGGAGATCCGCGCCACGAGGGCCGCCGGCGCCCACGCCAGCTCCATCGAGGTGATCCCCATGAAGGGTAAGGCCGCGCTCCCCACCTCCGCGCGTGCAAGGCGCTCGAGAAGCTCGCGCGAGCGCGGACCGATCAGTGCCAGACCCGCTTGGCTATCGCTGCAATTACGCACCTCCACCCCGTCGCCGGCGAGGTGCTCGGCAAACCACCGCATGTGCCAGCTCTGCAGATAGCCTGAGCCGCCGATGCGGAAGCGACCGGGGCCGAGGCGCGCCGTGGTCAGATCTCCCATCAGGCGACCGGAGGGTGCCAGCATCGGAGTCAGCCGAATTCGGCCAGGGCCCGGCAGACGCCCGGCGAGGAGCCGGTCCAACGCGGACTCGGCTTTGGGGCCCGAGATGTCGTACTTCGAGAATGACGAGATATCGAGCAGACCGACTGCGTTGCGTGCCGCGCGACACTCCTCGCCGACTGCTTTGAAGGCATTCGAGCGGCGCAGCGTCGGCACTTCGGCCGGCTCCTCGCCGGGCGGCGAGAAGTACAAGGGATACTCGAGACCGTAACTGACGCCGAAGACGGCATTCGCCGCTTTCAGCCGCGGGTAGAGGCCCGAGGTCTTCGACGGCCGGCCCGCCGGCCAGTATTCGTTCGGGTAAGGAATCTGAAAGCGGCGGCTGTAGAACTCGCACGCCTTGTCCACCGTGTAGCGGCGCGTGGTGTAGGGACCGAAGCGCGCCACGTCGGCTGCAAACAGGTCGCCTTCGGGCTCGCCGTGCACGATCCACTGCGCCAGCGTCCGGCCTACCCCGCCGCCCTGACAGAAGCCCGCCATGACGCCACAGGCGGCCCAGTAGTTGCGCAGCCCCGGCACCGGACCGACCAGCGGATTGCCGTCGGGAGTAAAAGTGAACGGGCCGTTCACGACGCGGCGGATGCCGGCTCGGCCAAGCGCGGGAAAGCGCTCGAATCCCTTCGCCAGCGTATCGGCGAGCCGGTCGAGATTCTGCGGCAGGAGCTCGTCCTCGGCGTAGTCCCAGGGCGTGCCGCCGACCGCCCACGGGGTTGCCTGCTTCTCGTAGACGCCGAGGAGCATGCCTTTGCCCTCCTGGCGCAAATAGATCTCACCGTCGAGATCGATGATGCCCGGCACCTCGCTCGGCAGGGCTTTGAGCTCCGCGAGCTCCTCCGTGACCAGGTAGTGATGCTCCATGGGCACCAGCGGCAGCTGCACCCCCACCATCTGCCCGACCTCACGGGCCCAGAGGCCGGCAGCATTGACCACGTGCTCGCAC
>DATAUO010000198.1:0-2301 GCA_036268215.1 Steroidobacteraceae bacterium | reverse complement strand
CGATGCTCCCGCCACGGAAGTCCCGTCTCGAAGTGATGGTGCCGACGGCCGGACTCGAACCGGCACAGGTTGCCCCACTAGCCCCTCAAACTAGCGCGTCTACCAATTCCGCCACGTCGGCAAGGATGATCACTTCTTGACAGGGGCCGCGGGTGGCGCCGGCGTCGTCGTCGCCTGCGCCGCCCGCTCGAGCACGCTGGTCGGCTCGGACGTGGTGGGATGCCCGCTGAGATACGCGAGCGTCATGCTGGTGACGAAGAACAGCGCGGCGAAAACCGCGGTCAATTTCGAAAACAACGTACTGGTGCCGCGTGCGCCGAACACCGTGCCCGAGGCTCCCGAACCGAATCCGGCGCCGGCCTCGGCGCCTTTGCCCCGCTGCATGAGCACGAGGCCGATGATCAGGCACGCGAGCACCACGTGAATGACCAGAATGAAACCATGCAGCATGTCGATCTCTCAGTGTCGGACGGCCGCCGCCGCGCAAATCTTCAAGAACTCGTCGGCGCTCAGCGAGGCACCGCCGATCAATCCGCCGTCCACGTCGGGCTTGGCGAACAGCTTCGCGGCATTGCCGCCTTTGACGCTGCCGCCGTAAAGAATCCGCAGCTGGCCGCCTATTTTAGCATCTTGCTCGTCGATGCGGCCGCGCAGAAATGCATGAACGTCCTGGGCTTGCTCGGGCGAGGCCGTGCGCCCCGTGCCGATCGCCCAAACCGGCTCGTACGCGATGAGCGCATGCGCGAAGCCTTGCACCCCGTGAATGGAGATCACCGCATCGAGCTGGCGGGCGATCACCGACTGGGTGTGATGGCCCTCGCGCTCCTCGAGCGTCTCGCCCACGCAAAGGATCGGCGTCAACCCCGATTCGAGCACCGCGGCGAACTTGCGCGCGACCAGCGCATCGTCCTCGTGATACCAGCGGCGCCGCTCGGAGTGGCCCACGATGACGTAGGAGCAACCCACGTCCTTCAGCATCGAGGCGCACACCTGCCCCGTGAACGCGCCCGCGGACTCCGCGCACACGTCCTGCGCGCCGACCCCGATGCGTCCGTCCTCGAGCATGCGGACCGCCTCCGTCAAGTAGACATAAGGGGGAAACACCACGACGTCGATCGGCCACTCCGGCCGGACGCTCATCTCCAGCTCTGAGAGCAGGGCTTGATTGGAAGCCCGCGAGCCGTGCATTTTCCAATTACCCGCGACCATCGGGCGACGCATATGCTTACCCTTGGGACCGCCTGCGGGCCCATACGGAAAGGCGGCGAAGATTAGCCGCGCAGCCCGCTAACTGCAAGTCCTTAATCTAAGAGGGTTTGGCCACCGCCGCGACCACGGCGGCGATGTCGCCTGCCCCCTTCTTCACCATGGCCGCGTCGTAGCCTTCGACCATCACCCGGATGACCGGCTCGGTCCCCGACGGACGGAGCACGATGCGCCCCCGGCCCTCGAAGCGGCGCTCCACCTCGTTCGCGACCTCGACCACCGTGGGCTCCGCCAGGGGGTCGAAGCGCTTGGTGACGCGAACGTTGAGGAGGACCTGCGGGTACTTGCGCATGCCGGCGGCCAGCTCGGCCAGGCCCGAGCCGGTCTGCTTCATGATCTTGAGCACTTGCAGCGCGCTGATCAGGCCGTCGCCGGTGGTGGTCTTGTCCAGACAGAGGATATGGCCGGAGGTCTCCCCTCCCAGGGTGCCGCCGAGCTCGTTCAGCATGCCGAGCACGTAGCGGTCGCCCACCTGCGCCCTCCGAAAATCGATGCCGGCGTCGCGCAGCGCATGCTCCAACCCCAGGTTGCTCATGACGGTGCCCACCACCGGCCCCTTGAGCTCGCCCTGCGCCCGGGCATGGCGCGCCAGGACGTAGAGGAGCTGATCGCCGTCCACCGTGCGTCCAAGCTCGTCCACCATGACCACGCGATCGCCGTCCCCGTCGAGGGCCAAGCCGAGCTGCGCGCGAACGCCGGGGACGGTCAGTTGCAGGAGCTCCGGGTGGGTCGACCCGCAACCGTCGTTGATGTTGCGGCCGTTGGGCGAGCAGCCGATGGGCACGATCTCGGCGCCGAGATCCGCGAGCACCCGCGGCGCGACTTTGTATCCCGCGCCGTTGGCGCAGTCGATCACGATTTTGAAGCCCTTGAGACTCATGTCGAGAGGAATCGTCGAGGCACAGAACTGCTGGTAGTGGATGCGGCTGCGGTCGATGCGCGTGGCCCGACCCAGCCGCTCGGACACCTGAGTGACCACCGGGACCTCCAGCAGGGACTCGATCTCCGCCTCTGCCTCGTCCGACAGCTTGCTGC
>DATAUO010000197.1:0-12209 GCA_036268215.1 Steroidobacteraceae bacterium | reverse complement strand
GCATCCATTCTGTGTTGCGCATGTGTGAATGCACGGCCGGCAACGCGCCGGCGTTTACAATGAGCCCATGAAGATAGCACTGATCGACATCGGCTCGAACTTGACCCACGAGAGTTTTGCTTCGGATCGCGACGCAGTTCTCGCGCGCGCGGCCGCGGCCGGCGTCACTCGTCAAATCGTCACCGGCACCGACCTCGCGAGCTCCTCGCAGGGGGCCTCGCTCGCCGCGGCCGCGCGCGGAGTGCTGTGGAGCACGGCCGGGTTCCATCCGCACCATGCGGCCGGCTTCGACGCCGCCGCGGCCGCGGCGATCGCGGAGCTGGCGAGCCGCCCGCAAGTGGTCGCCGTCGGCGAATGCGGTCTCGACTACTTCCGCGACTTATCGCCGCGCGACGCCCAGAGACGCGCCTTCGCGGCGCAGCTCGAGCTCGCGGCACGCATCGGCAAGCCGGTGTTCCTGCACCAGCGCGATGCGCACGGGGATTTCGTCGCCATTCTGCGCGAGCATCGCGCCCATCTCGTCGGCGGCGTGGCGCATTGCTTCACCGGCGGACGGGCGGAGCTCGAGGATTATGTCCAGCTCGATCTGCGTGTCGGCGTGACCGGCTGGGTCAACGACGAGCGCCGCGGCGCGCGCCTGCGCGAGGCGGTGCCGCACATCCCGGCCGAGAGGCTGCTGCTCGAGACCGACGCGCCCTACCTGCTGCCGCGCGATCTCGATCCCCCGCCGAAGTCGCGCCGCAACGAGCCGGCGTATCTCGCTCACATCGCCGGCGCCGTCGCACGCCTGCGGGGCGAGAGCGTGGAGTCGCTCGCGGCGGCGGCGACGAGCAACGCAATCCGGCTGTTCGGTCTCGAATGAGTCAGAGGCTGGTGAAGAGGTGCGGGCTCGGCTTCAACTGCGAGGTGAGACGGGTCCAGGCGTCGGAGTACTGCCCGAACGCCTGATTGGATCGCAGCGTTTGATCCACGGGCGGGAACTCGACCTCGATTCCGTCGAGCATCAGCACCCACTTCGGCATCCCCTTGGTGAACTTGCCGACGTTGGAGAACAGCAGCCGCCCCTCGACCGGCACGTCGCCCGCCATGGCCTTGACCGCCGCGATGCGGTCGTAGAGCGCCGGCTGGGGGTTGTCGAAGGTGTAGCGGCGGCTGCGGCCCATGACCGTCCACTCGCTCATTTGATCGCCGCCGAAAATGAGCCCGGCCACGCGGCGCGTGTCCAGCACGAGCAGCCCGCGCGGCGTCATGAGCAGGTGATCGACGTGGATGAATCCGCCCATGCCGTCGGGCACCTGCACCTGGTGCACGGCGTCGAATGCCACGCGCTCGAGCCGCGTCAGGAGCGCGCGCCGGCGCGAACGCCGCTGATGCACGCGCATGCCCCAGTAGCCGCCGCCCGCCAGCACCAGCACGGCGGCGGCGGCGATGAACCACGCGGGGTCGATTCCCAGACTCGTCATTCGAGCGCGGCGGCCAATGCTCCGAGCGTTGGCGGCAGATCCTTGAATTGCTGGGGCAGCGAGAGCAGACGGGCGAGGCTCTCCGGCACGATCACCGGCTTGCCGATGATGGGCTCGACGATCTCGTTGAACTTGGCCGGGTGCGCCGTGGCCACGATCACCCACGGCCGCGCGCGGCGCTCCGAGGCGTCGAGACGCGCGTAGACTTCAGCCGCGGTTGCGGTGTGCGGGCACCATTCGCGTCCGTAGCGCATGAAATCCTCTCCGATTCGAGCCCGGATTGTAGCGTCATCGACGCTGTCCGCGCTCAAATGTTCGCGAATCTGCGCGATCGACGGATAGAGCGCTCGCACCCGCTCCATGTTGCTCGGATTGCCCACATCCATGGCCGACGCCGGCGTCGCGACGCTCGGCCGCGGCTCCCACGCGCCGGTCCGAAAGAAATCGGGCACGGTGCGATTGCGGTTGTGCGCCAGGACGATGCGGCCGATCGGAAAGCCCATGGCGCGCGCCCACATGGCCGCGAAGGCGTTGCCCAGATTGCCCGCGGGAATGACGTAGGACGGTTCCGAGCCGGTCCTCTTGCGGACCTCGACACTGGACGCGGCGTAGTAAACGGTCTGGGGCAGGAGACGGCCGACGTTGATGCTGTTCGCGGAGCTCAAGCGGTGCCCGGCACGCAAGCCTGGATCGTTGAACGCCTCCTTCACCAGGCGCTGACAGTCATCGAAGGTGCCGTCGATGCGCAACGATGCCACGTTGCCGCCCCAGCACGTGAGCTGCCGCTCCTGCCGCGGGCTCACCAGCCCCTTGGGATACAGGATCACGACGCGCACCCAGGGGCGGCGGTGAAAGGCGGCGGCCACCGCCCCGCCGGTGTCGCCGGACGTGGCCACCAGGATGGTCATGGGCGGCTTCGGCGCCGCGCCCGCGGCCGGTGCCTCGATGCGCTCGAGACATTCGGCGAGAAACCGCGCGCCGAAATCCTTGAATGCCGCGGTCGGGCCGTGGAACAGCTCGAGCGCGAACAGCGGGTCCGCCGCGCCTTCGACCGCGGTCGTCGGCGCGGGGAAATCGAGGGCCGCGCGGGCAATGTCGCCCAGGGAGGACTCCAGGCGATCGCCCGCGACGAAGCCCGCGAGCGCGCCGGCGGCGACCTGCGGGAGGCCCGGTACCGCCGGGAACGTGGATGGATCGACCGTCGGCAGCTGCACCGGGAGATACAGTCCGCCGTCCGGCGCCAAACCCGTTGCCACCGCCTCGCTGAAGGACACCTCCGGCGCCCGGCCGCGCGAGCTCAGATATCTCATCGCCGCTCCGCCCGTGCCGCGGCGGCGGTCACCTTCGCAGCCATCAGGCCTTCACCACCCGCGCTCCGTAGGTCTCCATGCCGGAGATCCAGTCGTCCGCCTCCAGGCCGTGGGCGGCGAAGGCCGCCATCATGGCGCCGCGCACCGCCTCGGCATATTGAACCTCGGCCCATGCGAACACCGTCGGGCCCGCGCCCGAGATCGAGCATCCGAGCGCGCCCGCCGACATCGCCCCGCGCTGCACGTCCTTGAAGCCGGGGATCAACGAATGACGCTGCGGCTCGATGATCACGTCGTTGAACGAGTCGCGCAGCATGTCCAGGTCGTTCGAGTAGCAGCCGCTGATGAACCCCGCGAGGTTGGCGCTGGCCCACACGAAATCGGAGCGCGACACGTCGGTCTTGAGGATGGCGCGGGCCTCGCGCGTCCCCAGGTACATGTGCGGGTGCGCGAGCACGCAGCGGAGCGAGGTGGGCACCGGAATCTGCTTCACGCGCGGATTGTCGATCCCCACGGTGAGGGTCAGCCCGCCGAACAGGCAGGGCGCGATGTTGTCGATGTGCGCCGAGCCGCTGGCGACGATCTCGCCCTCCATGGCGAACTTCAGCAATTGCAGCCGCGTGAGGGGCGTCTCGAGCAAGGCGTTCGCCGCCACCACCGCGGCCACGGCCGACGCCGCGGAGCCGCCGAGGCCGGATCCGAGCGGTATGCCCTTGTCGATGTCCATCTCGAAGCCGAATTTCAGCCCGAGCGCGGCATGCATGGACTGCACGGCACGGCCGGCGGTGTTCTGCTCGGGGATGACCGGCAGATCGCCGGCGATCCCGGTGATCGCGCGGATGCGCACCACCGGCTCGTCGATGCGGCGCAGGCGCACCTTGTCGCCGACGGCCTCCACGGTGTGTCCCAGGATGTCGAAGCCGATGCCCACGTTGGCGACGGTGGCGGGGGCAAACGCGGTCACGTCGGTTAGCACGGCGATTCCTGTCGTTGCGAGGATTGGATGCTCACAGGTGCGCACCCAGATAGGCGGACAGGCGCAGCAGGTCCGAGAAGACGCCTCCGGCCGTGACCTCGGGACCCGCGCCCGGTCCCTGCACGATGAGCGGATTGTCGCAATAGCGCCGCGTGGCGTAGCGCACGACGTTGTCGGTGAGCGCGATGTTCGCGAAGGCATGCCCGGCATCTAGCCGCACCAGGCCCACCGTGGCGCGGCCGGCGGCATCGACACGCCCGACGTAACGCAGCACCTGGCCGGCGCTGCGCGCCTCCTCGAGCGTCGCCGCCATCTCGGCGTCGAATTCCGGCAGGCGCGCCATGAACTCCTCCACCGAGCAGGACTCGAGCGCCTTGGGCACGAGGCCCTGCACCTTCACGTCGGACATCTCCAGCGTGAGCCCCATCTCGCGCCCCAGGATGATGAGCTTGCGGGCGACGTCGAGACCCGACAGGTCGTCGCGCGGATCCGGCTCGGTATAGCCCTTGGCCTTCGCCGCCCGCACGATCGAGGAGAACGCCTCCCGGCCGTCGAACACGTTGAACAGGTAGGCGAGCGTGCCCGACAAGATGCCCTCGATGCTGGTGATGTCATCGCCGGTCTGGCGCAAATCCCTGAGCGTGTGGATGACCGGCAGCCCCGCCCCGACCGTCGCCTCGTAGAGGAAGTGGGTGCCCGCGGCGCGCCCGGCCTCGCGCAGCGCCCGGTAGTATTGCAGCGTGCCGGTGTTGGCCTTCTTGTTCGGCGTCACGATGTGGATGCCGCGGCTCAGCCAGGAGGCATAGGCGTTGCCCACCTCGGCGCTCGCGGTGCAGTCGATCATGACGGTGTGCGGGATGTAGTCCGCCTGGACGTGGCCGGCGAACTTGGCCAGGTCCAAGGGCTCGCCCGCCTGCGCGAGGCGCTCCGGCCAGCGATCCAGATCGACCGCGTTCTCCTCGAGCAGCATGCGCTTCGAGGTGGCGATCCCGCGCACGCGCAGGTCGATGTTGAGCCCGCGCAGCCGCTCGAGCTGCGACTGGATCTGCGCGAGCAGCACGCGGCCGACCGTGCCCGGCCCGATGAGACCGATGGACACGGTGTTCGGCGACAGGTAGAACGCGGCGTGCACCGCGCGCAGCGCCTTGGCGCCGACCTTGCCGTCCACGACCACGGAGATGTTGCGCTCCGAGGCGCCCTGCGCGATCGCGCGCACGCTGATCGCCGCGTCGCCCAGGGAATTGAACACGTTCGCGGCGACGCCGTGGGCGCCCGCCATGCCATCGCCCACCACCGCGAGGATGCTGAGGCCGAGCCCCACCTCGATGTGCTGTATCTGGCCATCGCGCAACTCCGCGTCGAACGCGCGGCGCACCGCGTCCTCGGCGCGCACCGCCTGCGACTCGGGAATCGCGAAGCAGATCGAATGCTCCGAGCTGCCCTGCGAGATCAGGATCACCGAGATGCCGTCGTCGCGCAACGCGCCGAACAGCCGATGCGCCGTGCCGGGAACGCCGATCATGCCGGCGCCCTCCACGTTGACCAGCGCCACCGGATCGATGGTGGTGATTCCCTTGACCTTGAGCTTGGAGACGGGGTTGGCGCAGATCAGCGTGCCGTGCTTCTGCGGCGCGAAGGTGTTGCGGATGTAGATCGGGATGTCGCGCGCGACCGCCGGCTCCATGGTCTGCGGATGAATGACCTTGGCGCCGAAGTACGCGAGCTCCATCGCCTCGTTGTACGAGAGCTGGTCGATGACCTGGGCGTTCGGCACGAGCCGCGGATCCGCCGACAGCACGCCGTCGACGTCGGTCCAGATGATGATCTCGGCGGCGCTGAGCAGGGCCCCGAATATCGATCCGGAAAAATCGCTGCCGTTGCGGCCGAGCGTCGTCTGGTGGCCCTTCACGGTGGTCGCGATGAAGCCCGTGACGATCAAGCGGCCCTTGAAGTCCCGGGGCACCAGCCGCCGGATGTTGGCTTCGCTCTCCGCCCATTGCACGGCGGGCCCGAGCGAGCCCCACTCGACGATGACCGCGTCGCGTGCGTCGATCCAGAGCACCTCGCCGGGGATGCGTCCCCGCTCGCGCAGGAACGGCGCGAACAGGCGCGTCGACCAGATCTCGCCGTAGCCCGCGATGACGTCCCGCATGGAGTAGGTCGAGGAGCGGATGAGCCTCACGGTCTGCAGCATGCCGGCGATGTCGCGGCAATCGTGCTCGAGCCGGCCGCGGTAGACCTCGACGGCGGCCGCGGATATTTCCAGGGCGGCGGCAAGATCCAGGTGCCGCTTCTTGAGGGCCTCGATGGCGGTGACGAAATCGCCGGCAGGCTGCTCGGCGAGCGTGACGAGGTTGAGGAGCCCGTCGGTGACGCCCCGGCAGGCCGACAGGACCACGGCCTCGCGCGGATTCGAGGAGGCCTCGATGATGTCCGCGACCCGGCGGAAGCACCCGGCGTCCGCGACGCTCGAGCCGCCGAATTTATGTACGATCCACTTGTCCATTGTCACGCGCCCGCGCTCGGGGCAATCTGGAAGGGCCGCTCCCAAACCGTAAGTTGATGAAATCTGGCGGGAAACCGCCGGACCGGCGAACTTTAATCGGTTACGCCGGACGCAGGCAAGCGATTCCGCAGATTCCGCCGCCTCCACCGCCGCCCGCGGCCGATCGTTGACTAAAACTCAACGAGCCTTGAGTCCTTTGCTCTCGAGCCCCGCGAGCGGCGCGCAATCTGTCTCCAAGGCACTCGAGTGCCGGATCGACTTCAAACCGACAGGAGACGGACATGTGGCACAAGACGACGATTTCCATCAAGGCGGCCGCCGCCGCGGTATTGCTCGCCGGCGCGTGGCAGGGTGAAGCGCTCGCGGCCGGACAGGCGGCGGCGCCGGCATCCGCGGACGTACGGCAGGTGACGGTTCATTTCGGGGATCTGAGGATCGATCGTCCGGCCGGCGCCGGCGCTCTCTACCGGCGCATACGGCATGCGGCGGAGAGCGTTTGCGGCGATCCGAACTCGCCGGACTCGCACCTGCCCTCCCCCTCCCGGAACGCCTGCGTGGCGGGAGCCGTCGAGCGGGCGGTGGCCGCGGTGGATCAGCCGGCCCTGACCGCCTACTATCGCGATCACGGGCGTAGCGGCGACCGGAGCCGGGTCGGAGTACGTCTCAGCAGCGTGGCCTCGAAGTCGGCGGGGGAGTAAGCGCATCGCACCGCGTAAGGGCATCAATCGACGACGCGCCCGGGCTGCACCCGGCGGCTCGACGATCAAGCCGATGCGCAGGCTGCCCATGGGCAGCCTGCGCGTGTTCGTGGCCGTCGCTCAACATTTGAGCTTCACCCGGGCGGCGGACGCCCTCGGCGTGACCGCGAGCGCCGCCAGCCTGCAGGTTCGCGCGCTGGAAGAATATCTGGCGCGGCCTTTGTTTCGGCGCTCCGGCCGGGAAGTGCGCCTCACGGACGAGGGATCGGCCCTGCTCCCGCGCGTGCGCGATGCACTGGAGAATCTCGAGCGCGCCGTGAACGATCTGCGCCTCGATCGTCTCGCGGGGCCGCTGCGGGTCACGACCTTGTCCTCGTTCCTGCAGCTGTGGCTCCTGCCCCGGCTCGAGCGCTTTCGCTCGGCCCATCCCGAGGTCGGCCTGCACGTCCACACCTCCGCCGAGAACGTCGACTTCACCCGCGACGACTTTCATCTGGCGATCCGCTTCGGCCGGGGAAACTGGCCGAACCTGAGCGCGGAGAAGATTCTCGACGAGTGGCTCGTGCCGGTATGCTCCGGCTCGATCTACGCAAAGCTCGGCGCGGTGCGCGGCGCCGCCGACCTCGAGCGCTTCCCGCTCATTCATAGCGTGAGCGAGCCTTGGACCGCGTGGCTCTTCGACGGCCGCGTCGATCAGCAACCCGTCCGGGCCCGCGGTGCCGTATTCGAGGATTCCGAGGCGGCCGTGCGCGTGGCGATCCAGGGAGCGGGCCTCGCTCTCGCACGCTGGAGCCTGGTCGCGGACGAGATCCGTTGCGGCACGCTCATCGCCGCCGGGCGTGCGGTCAAATACGATTTCGGCTATTGGCTGGTCTGCCCGGACCGCACCCGCGACCACGGCGGGGTCGCAAAATTCACGGACTGGCTCAGGGCCGAAGCGCGCTCGTTCGCGGCTCCCCCCATGGACGACGAGGCGCGGCTCAGACGCGGCGCCGGCGCTTGCCCGGAGCGGGCCGCGCGGCCGACCTGAGCCCCGTGTGCTGCGTACGGAATTCTTGATGCGCCGGGGTCTCGGCCTTGGCGCGCGGACGCGCCGCCCCCGCCGCGCGGCCGGCCGGCGCGGCCGCCCGGACCGGCCCTGCGGCGGGACGCCGCGGCCGCACCGGTTGATACGCCGGGATCAAATGCTGCTTGCCGTTGCCGATCAAATCCGCGCGGCCCATGCGCTTCAACGCCTCGCGCAAGATCGGCCAGTTGTCCGCATCGTGATAGCGCAGGAACGCCTTGTGCATGCGGCGCACGCGGGCGCCCTTGGGGATGGTCACGGCCTCGCTGGTGCGCGAGATCCGCTTCAGCGGATTCTTGCCCGAGTGGTACATGGCGGTGGCGGTGGCCATCGGCGAGGGTAGGAACGCCTGCACCTGGTCGGCGCGAAAGCCGTTTTTCTTCAACCACAGGGCGAGCTCGAGCATGTCCGCGTCGGTGGTTCCCGGATGCGCCGCGATGAAGTACGGGATCAGGTACTGCTCCTTGCCCGCGGCCTTCGAGTACCGGTCGAACAGCTCCTTGAACTTGTAGTAGGTCCCGACGCCCGGCTTCATCATCTTGGAGAGTGGTCCCTCGCCGATCGCCTCCGGCGCGATCTTGAGATACCCGCCGGTGTGATGGGTCGCGAGCTCGCGCACGTAGTCGGGCGACTCGATGGCCAGGTCGTAGCGCACGCCCGAGGCGATCAGCACCTTCTTGATGCCCTTCAGCGCGCGCGCACGCCGGTACAGGCGGATGAGCGGCGCGTGATCGGTGTCGAGATTCGGGCAGATGCCGGGGTACACGCACGAGGGCCGCCGGCAGGCCGATTCTATCGCGGTGCTCTTGCAATGCAGCCGGTACATGTTGGCGGTCGGGCCGCCGAGATCGGAGATGACGCCGGTGAATCCGTCGACCTCGTCGCGAATCGTCTCGATCTCGCGGATCACCGAATCCTCCGACCGGCTCTGGATGATGCGGCCCTCGTGCTCGGTGATCGAGCAGAACGTGCAGCCGCCGAAGCAGCCCCGCTGGATCGCCACCGAGAAGCGGATCATGTGATATGCCGGAATCCGCGCGGCGCCGTACGACGGATGCGGACGGCGCGCATAGGGCAGCTCGTAGATCGCATCCATGTCCGCCGTGCTCAATGGAATCGGCGGCGGGTTCAGCCACAGCTCCCAGTTGCCGTGACGCTGGACCAGGGCACGTGCGTTTCCCGGATTGGACTCCAGGTGCAGGATGCGCGAGGCATGCGCGTACAGCACCGCATCCCCGCTCACCTGCTCGAATGAGGGCAGCCGGATGACGCTGCGCTCGCGCTGTGCATTCGGCACCTTGCGGTGGAACCGGACCACCTTCTCGGCGGGCCGCACGCCATCGTCCGGCGCGGTTGCCGCCGCGGCGGACACGGGCGCGGCCGCCGCCGCGGCCGGCGCACCACCGCCCGCGTGCGCCGCGCCCGCCTCGAGCCGCTGCTCCTCGCTCGCGTACGGGTCCACGGGCGGATTCAACCGGCCGGGCACGTCGAGCTCGGTCGAATCGATCTCGATCCATCCCGCCGGCGCGCCGCGCCGGAGGTAGGCGGTGCCGCGCAGATCGGTGATGTCGGCGATCGGCGCTCCCGCGTCGAGACGCTCGGCGATGGCGGCGATCTGGCGCTCGGCGTTCCCGTACACCAGGAGATCGGCCTTGGAGTCGACCAGCACCGAGCGGCGCACCTGCTCGGACCAGTAGTCGTAGTGCGCGATGCGCCTCAGGCTCGCCTCGATGCCGCCGATCACGATGGCGCTTTCCTTGAAGCACTCGCGCAACCGCTGCGAATACACGATCACGCAGCGATCCGGGCGCCGGCCTCCCTGCCCTCCGGGCGTGTAGGCATCGTCGCTGCGCACGCGCCGGTCCGAGGTGTAGCGGTTGACCATCGAGTCCATGTTTCCGCCGGTCACGCCGAAGAACAGCCGCGGCGCACCGAGCGCCTGGAAATCGCGCGGGCTCTTCCAGTCCGGCTGGGGGATGATGCCCACCTTGAATCCCCGCGCCTCGAGCACGCGGCCGACGATGGCCATGCCGAAGCTCGGATGGTCGACGTAGGCATCGCCAGTGACGATGATGACGTCGCACTGCGCCCAGCCGAGCGCCTCCATCTCGGCGCGCGTGGTCGGCAGGAAGGGGGCCGGCGATGCCACGGCGGGCTTCGCGGGGCCCGGGAACAGGGGGGCGGCGGTTTGCACGCCGCGATCTTATCCGATGTCGAGCGGAACGTAGATCTGCGAGTCCTCGCGCTGGACCAGGAGCGCGACGCTCCGGCCGGCGTGCGCCACCTCGCGCTTGAGCTCCGCGACGGTGCTCACGCCCGTGCCGTTCACGCCGAGGATCACATCGCCCTCCTCGATGCCGGCCGCGAGCGCCGGGCCCGAGACCTCCTCCACCACGAGCTTGCCGTGGGTGCGGAGCTCGGTCTGCTCCTTGGAGTCGAGCGGCCGCAGGGCGAGGCCGAGCTTGCCCCCGCCATCCTCGGTCTGATGCCGCCGCGAGTCCTGCGCGGGCTCGTCCTCGAGCAGCACGGTGCGCACGCTCAGCTCGCCCGGGCGGTGCGCGTGCCAGATCCCGAGCCGGGCCTCGCTGCCCGGAGGGATCTCCGCGATCACGGTGGGGAGGTCGTACGAGTGATCGATCTTCCGGCCGTTCACGCTGGTGATCACGTCGCCGGGCTTGATCCCCGCGCGCTCACCCGGCCCCTTCGACTCGACCGAGCTGACCAGGGCGCCGTGCGGAGTGCCGAGCCCGAACGACTGCGCCAGCTTCTGGTCGACCTCCTGCACGCCGACCCCGATGCGGCTGCGCGCGACCCGCCCCTTGGTGAGAAGCTGGTTCTTGACGCTCAATGCCAGATCGATCGGGATCGCGAACGACATCCCCATGTAACCGCCGGTGCGGCTGAAGATCTGTGCATTGATACCGATGACCTGGCCATCGACGTTGAACAGCGGGCCGCCGGAGTTGCCCGGGTTGACCGCGGCATCCGTCTGGATGAACGGAACGTAGGTTTCGTCGAGCGGCCGCGCGACCGCGCTCACCACGCCGGCGGTGACGCTGTTGTCGAAGCCGAACGGAGAGCCGATCGCCACCACCCATTGCCCCGGCTTGAGCTTGGAGGAATCCCCGAAGCGCACCGTCGGCAACCCCGTGGCCGCGATCTTGATCACCGCCACGTCGCTGCGCTTGTCGACGCCCACGACCTTGGCGGCGAACTCGCGGCGGTCGGTCAGCTTGACGGTGACCTCGGACGCATCGGCCACCACGTGCGCATTGGTCAGCACGTAGCCGTCGGCGCTGACGATGAAGCCCGAGCCGATGCCGTGGAAGGGCGGCGAGCGCTCGGGATTCGGCTGCTGGAAATGGTGAAAGAACTGCGACAACGGGTCGTCGCCGCGATCGCGATCCTCGGAGTCATCCGAGTCCTCGCCGCGCTGGGCCTTCGCGACCACGCTGATATTGACCACCGCCGGGCCGTTCTCCGCGACCAGCGCCGCGAAATCCGGCAGGCCGGTCACGCGCGGGCCCGGAGCTTGGATGGATTCGCGGGTCGCGAACGGGGCTCTGGGGGCCGTCTCCCCGGGGACGGTCGCGGACACGGTCACGGGCTGCGCGTCCGCAGGGGTTCGCTCACGGGCGACGACCACCACCAAGATGCCCGCCAGAACCGCGAGCGACCACATTCTCAAGCTGCCCATGAACACCCTCTCAAGCGAATCGACGCCTGCCGCAAGCGCCCGCGGCCGGGACCCGGCATGATTTGAGACCCGCCGGCCGACTAGATGGTTCCGAGGCGGATTCCTATGGAACTGCGCGCAAAGTCGCCCCAAACTGTGAAATCACGACGGGTCGGGGCCTGGCTTTGGCGCTAGGCTGGGTTTCCTTTTAGCAGATTTCCGCCATGGCAGACGCGATCGGTCCCAATCTTTTGGTCAGGGGAGGAGACAGCAAACGCCTCCTCTGGTTGACGCATCACGTCACGAGCCGCTGGCCGAGCGCCCAGGTCGCCACCACGGCCGCGGGGGAGACCGCGACGTTCAATCGGCTGCTGGCGGAGCTGTCGCCGGATGCCGTCATGCTGCAGGCCGATTTCGCCGACGAGGCCGCGGCCAACGAGGCGCTGCAGCATCTCACCCAGCTCGCCCGGTCCCAGCCGGCCGTCTATTGCATCGTGCTCGCGGACAACGGCAA
>DATAUO010000196.1:0-1965 GCA_036268215.1 Steroidobacteraceae bacterium | reverse complement strand
TCTGGCCGATGAACTGGCCCACGCCCTATCCGATGACCACGTCCCTCAGGCTCGGCGGGGCAGCCGGCTCACGGATCGTGCTGCCGCGCGTGCCCCTTCACGGCCGTGCCGCCGAAGGGCTTGCGCCGCCGGAATCGTCGGAGCAACCCGAGGGAATCCACAGCGTCGACGGCCAGAGCGCGTGGCCCGGCGAATGGACGGTGCTGCGCGATGAAGCAGCACAGCGCAGCACGGTCGTCTGGAAGGGCAAGGTCGCGGTGTCCTACCCTTGGGGCAGGTTCGACCACACCGAGAAGCTCACCTACGACGTCGCGGATGCGCACCCCGAGTCCGCCCGCGTGACGGGCGACTCGGACTACGTCCAAGCGATCAAGGATCACGTGCTCGAATGGCGCGGTCGGCTCGAGATATCGAGCGACGCACGCACGTTCTTTTACAAGTATTCGCGCACGCTGCTCAAGGACGGCGCCATCGTCCGCACCAAGACCTGGCAGGAGCCGATCCCGCGCGACCACCAGTGACGCGCGGCGAAGGAGAGACCGGGTCAGCCGCACGATGACGCTGGCCACCGTGCCGAGGACGGCGCTCCATGAACGCGGTGCAGGGCTTGGCTAAGGGGCGACGGCGGCGCGCAGTCTTGCCAGGTCGGCATGGCGCGAGGCGATGCCGCCGCGGGGCGCCGCCACCCGCAGGTCCCGCAGCATCTCGAGCGAGCGCAGCAGGACGGGCAGCGGCGGTCCGCTGGCCGTGACGCTCCGCAGGGCCCCGCCATCGAGCGACGCGGCCGGCCCCTCGATGAAGCGCTTGACCAGACCGTCATGGTGCTGCTCGGCAGCCTGCGCGAACAGTTCGCACACCTGGAGATAGGCTCGCGCATTGCGCTCGAACCAGGGCTCCTTGGCGTGCGCGGGCAGGAGCTCGAGCAACTCGTCGAGCAGGCTCTGATAGGTCATGCACTCGCGCAGGCGTGCCTGGTCCGCCGGCATCATGAACAGCATCTTGTCGA
Organism: Steroidobacteraceae bacterium; assembly: GCA_036268215.1. GTDB lineage: Bacteria > Pseudomonadota > Gammaproteobacteria > Steroidobacterales > Steroidobacteraceae > Bog-1198. The sequence continues at coordinate 959 of DATAUO010000196.1, read as the reverse complement.
CCAGGAGCTGCGCATAATAGGGATCGTTTGCGCGGCACACGCCGAGCAGCAGGTCGATCTCGTTGATGCCGGAGAAGTCGCCGGCATTCGCGCCGCGATACTCCTGCCGGCCGACCCGATATGGCTTGTAGTAGGGTCGGACCGAGAAGAAGAAACGATCCACGTCGAGCTCGCGCATCAGACGGTCGTTGAAGCGGATCACCTCGCGCAGCGCCTGCTTGGCGGCCTCGAACATCACATCCGCCACCGGACTCGACACGCCGATATGCACGATGCTGGAGAGCGCATCCGCCGCGCGCTGCAGGGAGAGAATGCCGCGGGTGTTCTCGTCGATGAACAGGAACTCGTCGGCTAGCGAGGTGAAGCTCTTGCGCACGCCGGCGCGCGCGCGATTGAAGGTCGCCAGATGCCCGGTCGAGAATCGCGGCGCCATGCCCAGGGAAGCGCCGACGTGCAGCGCGAGCGAGGAGGCTTCGGGAAACGGCGAGCGCTCCTCGCGGGCCGGATTGGTGAGCTCGTGGCGCCGCAACGCGCCCATGTACATCCCGACGTTGCCGAGCACCCCGAACGCGCTGTCGAATCCCTCGCCGGTGTTTCCCTCGGCAAGCAGCGCGAGCACGAAACGATGGCCCCCGTCGCGCAGCGCCGCCTTCAGCGGCTCGCCGCAGCCCGCCACGTCGCTGCGGTCGCTCCTCGCGAAGTAGAGGTTCTCGAGCTCGGTGTTGATCTCGACGAAGGACGTGCGGATCCAGTGCTCGAACGCTTCGGAATTGTCGGTCTGCATGGCGGTGGCTATGGTGCAATCGCCGCCCGGACCGGTCAATGGCGGCCGCCGTCTAGGGCTCGAGCGGCACGTGATAGTCCTCGAGAATGCGCCGGATCGACGCCTGCTCGCGCGCCAGCGCCCCATTGACCTCGGCCAAGAGGGCCGCGTTCCGGCGGCGCACGCCCATGGAGAT
>DATAUO010000195.1:0-2882 GCA_036268215.1 Steroidobacteraceae bacterium | reverse complement strand
GCGGCTAAGCGGCCAGGTAAGGCGGCACCCAAGAGAGCGGCGCACAAGGCTGCCCCTCCCAAGAAGGTGGCTCGGGCTCTCGCCAAGCCGGCGCCATCGCGTTCCACATCGAAGGTCATCGTGAAACCGAACAAACCCGTTCCCAAGCCAGCCGCCAAGCCCGTCGCCGCCGCTCCCAAACCTGCCGCCCCCAAGCCCGCCGCCGCACCCAAAGTCGCCGCCGTCCCCAAAGTCGCCGTCGTCCCCAAGGCCGCTGCCGCACCCAAAGCCGTCGCCGCTCCCAAAGCCGTCGCCGCTCCCAAGCCCGCCGCCGCCGCCAAACCGGTTGCCGCCGCGAGGCCCGTCGGCGCCGCCGCCAAGCCCGCCGTTGCCAAGGCGCCAAAGGCTCCGTCGGCCGAGGGCAACTCCGGCCCGGTGAAGTTCGATCCGCGGCCGCTCGTGCTGAATCGCTTGACGCCTCCGTCCGAGGAGGATCTCGACGGCGATGGCTCGAGCTCGCAGAGCCTCCTCGCCGGCCCGCGCAATGTGAAGCCCTACATCGCGCGGCGCGGCGAAACTTACATGAACAAGGAGCAGCTCGATCACTTCTCGCGCATCCTGCAGACCTGGAAGCGCGATCTCATGGTCGAGGTGGATCGCACCGTGCTGCACATGAAGGACGAGGCCGCCAATTTTCCGGATCCCAACGACCGTGCCACGCAGGAAGAGGAATTCAGCCTCGAGCTGCGCACGCGGGATCGCGAGCGCAAGCTGATCCGCAAGATCGACGAGGCACTGAAGCGCATCGAGGACGGCTCGTACGGCTACTGCCTCGAGACCGGCGAGGAGATCGGCATCAAGCGTCTCGAGGCCCGGCCCGTGGCGACGTTGTCGGTGGAAGCTCAGGAGCGGCGCGAGCGCCGCGAGAAGCAGTACGGCGACCGCGACGACCGCTACCGCTGAGGACACCTACGTCGGCCGATTCGCGCCGACTCCCTCGGGTGCCCTGCACCTGGGCTCCCTCTATACGGCCGTAGCCAGCTTTCTCGATGCGCGCGCGCATGGCGGGCGATGGTTGCTCCGCATGGAGGATCTGGACCGCGCGCGTGAGGCGCCGGGGTCGGCCGATGCCATTGTGCGCACGCTCGAGCGCTTCGGGCTCGAGTGGGACGGACCCGTCGTTCGGCAAGGCACCCGCGGAGATCTCTACGGGCAAGCGCTCGATGCCTTGCGCGCCCGCCGCCTGACGTTCGAGTGCTCGTGCTCGCGCGCGGATCTTCAGGAGGAAGACCGCTATCCCGGCACTTGCCGCGGCGGCCCGCGCGCCGCGGGCCCGACGGCGTCGCGCTTGCGCGTCGACCCGGGATCCATTGCCTTTCACGACCGCGTCCAGGGCGGCTTCGAGCAGGACGTCGCCGCCTCCGTGGGCGATGTGATCCTGAGGCGCCGGGACCGGGTGTACGGATACCTGTTGGCGGTGGTGGTCGACGATGCGGCGCAACGGGTCACCCACGTGGTGCGCGGTGCCGATCTTCTCGACAACACGCCGCGGCAGGTCCACCTGCAGCGCCTGCTCGCCCTTGCGACACCGGCCTATGCGCACGTGCCCGCGCTCGCCGAGCCCGACGGCGCCAAGCTCGCGAAGTCGCGCCGCAGCGTGAGCTTGGATGCCGCGCCGGTCGAGGCTCGGCTGCTCGAGGTGCTCTCGCTGCTGGGCCTGCCGTGCCCCGCGGCGCTTCGCGGTGCGAGCGCCCCGGAGATGCTCCGCTGGGCGGTGGGCGTCTGGGACATGAATGGGGTCCCAAAGCGCATTAATTTGCGATTAAAGGCCTGAAACCAGTCCCCGGAACGCCGATTTGCCTTCGCGCTGCATTGCGCTATCCTTTGACCGTAAGTGCAGGGATACACACGCGTGGCCAGGCACGGGCCGGAATCATCCGGCGGCGCGTCGGCCAACACGAGCGAGGAGCCCTATGAGCGAACCGCGAGTGATCAAAAAATATCCGAATCGTCGCCTGTATGACACGGTGGAGAGCCGGTACATCACGCTGGCGGACATCAGGCGCTTGGTGGTCGAGCGAATCGACTTCGTGGTCGTCGACAAGAAGAACAATGCCGACATCTCGCGGAGCATCCTGCTGCAGGTCATTGCCGAGCAGGAGCAGCTCGCAGAGCCCATCCTGACCCAGGAATTCATGATCAACGTGATCCGTGCGTACGGCACGAGCATGCAGGGTCAGGTGAGCGGACAGCTGGAGCAGAGCCTGAAGCAGGTCACCGGTGGGCAAGTGCTGCGCACGCCGCGCGTGCGCACCGATGATCCATTCAAGGCCCTCTCCTCCGTCCGCCCGCGCGACGGCGAGAAGGATCGCGACGAGCACATCGACGTGAAGTGACCTCGCCGCCGCGAGCGGCGGTCACTGGACCTCGGGACTGCGCCGGTGCGCGCGGCGGCGGGATCGCTGTTTGCCGCCGTTACCAGATGACGCAGCGGTCGCTCTTGACCATGGGGCTCGACGCCGGGATGCCGAACACCGCCTGGAATGCAGGGTCGTCGGCGAGCGTTCCATTGGTGCGGAATTCCGCCGGCGGATGCGGATCCGCCGTGACCTGCTCGCGCGCCTGCTCCGGCCTCAGCGCCCCGGCCCACGAGTGCGCGAATGCCATGAAGAACTCCCGGTCGGCGGCCTCGCGCTCGCCCGGCGCGGCCGCCGGCAGCGCGTGCAGCGCCCGCAACGCGAGGATCACCCCGCCGAGGTCGGCCGCCGCCTCTCCCGTGACCAGATCGCCCTGGACGTGCAGGCCGCCCGCGACCGTGTAGCGCGAATATTGCCTGGCGATGCATTGCGTGGCGGCGCGAAATTTCCTGAGGTCATCGGGAGCCCACCAGTCCTTGAGGTTCC
>DATAUO010000194.1:0-28460 GCA_036268215.1 Steroidobacteraceae bacterium | reverse complement strand
TGGATGTCATCGGCGTCCTTCGCGGAAAGGATGTCGTCGAATCGCTCCATGCCTGCCTCGCCGAGGATGCCCTTGAGGACGATGTCCTTGAACTGCGCGTGCAGGCCGGCGTTCAGCTTGCGCAAGTCCGGCGTCGAGCTCGGGCCCAACACGTGGCAGCGCGAACACTCCTGCGCGAACAGCACCTCGCCGTTGTCGATCTGCGCCTGGCTCGCGGTCTCCGCGGGCGGCTTCTCGAACGGAGGCTCCACGCGCGCCGGCGGGGTCGGCACGGGGCCGCCGCCGAGCTTGAAGGCGATGATGCGGTTGACGTTCTCGTACTTCAGCGCCGCGCTGCTCGGCGGGATCGGGCCCACCGTGATCGCGGTGCCGCCGTAACCGACCTGGACCGCCACGTATTGCTCGCCGTCGACGGCATAGCTGCTCGGAGCCGCCATGATGTGGCTCCCGGTCTTGATCACCTTCAGCACCTTGCCGGTGTCGGCGGCGTACACCCAGAGCTCGCCGCTGCCGCGGCCTTGAAACACCAGGTTGCCGGCGGTCGAGATCACGCCGCCGTCGTAGCCGCGAATGCCCGAGGAGGTCTCGTGCTCCCAGACGATCTTCTGCGCGACCGGATCCCAGGCGCGCAGGATCTCGCGCACCAGCTTCTCCTTGCGCGTCGCCTTGAGCGACTCGACGCTCGGCAACGGGCCGTACAGGCTCTTGAGCGCGGCGGGATCGTAGGTGTCGTCGGGATAGATGCCTTGCACGGTGAAGAAACCGTCGAGGAACTTCATGCGTCCGCCGTTATGGACCATGTCGATCCAGATGGCCGACTGGTCGATCACCGGAATGTAGACGAGGTGCGTCTGGGCGCTCAGCGACATGGGATTCCACGTGTGGGCGCCGGACCAGGACGGATACACGTTCTTCGGCGACGAATACCAGTCCGCTTGCGGAGAGACGATCGGCCGGCCGGTCTTCATGTCGATCCCGGAGGACCAGTTGACGTAGGCAAAGGTCTTGGCGGAGAGGAGCTTGCCGGTCTTGCGGTCGAGCACGTAGAAGTAGCCGTTCTTGTTGGCTTGCACGATGACCTTGCGGCTCGCGCCTTCGACGTTCAAATCCGCGAGGATCAGCTTCTGCACCGCGTCGTAGTCCCAGCTGTCGCGCGGCGTGGTCTGGTAATACCAAGCCATGCGCCCGGTGGCGGCATCGACGGCAAGGATGGAGGCCGCGAACAGGCTGTCGAGCCGGGCCGGCCCGAGCTGACGCAAGTCGTAGGGCGCGGCATTCGCGGTCCCGAAGTAGACCAGGTTCAACTCGGGGTCGTAGGCGAAGCCGTCCCAGGCGGTGCCGCCGCCGTTGAATTCGGGCTTGCGGTGGGGATCCCAGGTCTTGTCCGCGATCGCGAGCTCCGGATTCTCGTAGGGCTGTCCGACGGCCGGCGGGACGGTATAGAAGCGCCACTTGAGCTTGCCGCTGTCGAGGTCATACGCGGACACGTAGCCGCGCACGGCGGTATGGCCCATGTCGGCGCCGCCGTTGCCGATGATCACGACCTTGCCGGCGATGAGCGGTGCGCCGGTGCTGGAATAGGGCAGCTTGTGATCGGCGAGGGTATCCGCGTCCCAGAGCTTCTTGCCGGTCGCGGCATCGATGGCGTGCAGCCGCCCGTCCACGGCGGCCACGTACACCTTGCCCTTCCAGACGGCGATTCCGCGGTTGACCAGGTCGCAGCACGGATGCCGCTCGTAGAAGATGCTGGGCCGCGGGTCGTAGCGCCAGATCTCCTTGCCGGTCCTGGCATCGACCGCGTACACGTAGCCGAGCGTGCCCGAGGTGTACATGATGCCGTCGATCACGATCGGCGTTGCTTCCTGCCCCCGCATCGGCGCGCCGAGGTCGTACTGCCAGGCGAACCCCAGGCGGCTGACATTGGCCGCGTCGATCTGAGTCAGGGGGGAGTAATAGGTGCCATCCCGGTCGCGCCCCGCGGTGAACCAGTTCTGCGGCTCCTTGTCCGCGGCGGCGAGCCTGGAGGCATCGACGTCTCCGGCCGGTCGGGCGGCGGCCCGTCCCGCCGCCGCCGGGAGGATCAGGGCGGCGGCCACGGCGAAAGTCGCGCAGAACGGAAATAGATGACGGCGCAACGCCCTACCGGCGCCGATGAGTGTCTTCAAGGTGAGTCTCCCTAGGAAAGCCGGACAGAGCTTAGCGGACATCCGAATCTCCGGGCCAGGATTCGTTGATGCCGAGGCCGCCGTCGGCCAGAATGGAGCCTTGCGTCGGCCCGCGGCCGCCGGTGCGCTCTATTGCGCAATACGCAAATCATTTGCACCACAGTTAAAGTTCGAGGTTATACTCGGGGCAAGTCCATCCTGGGGCCGGTGCCGGCTGCCCGCGTGGTCTCGGGACCGGCTGCGTGTGTGCCTTGAATCGGGGTCCGACATGGGGAGTCTCTGAGTGAATCAGCAACAGGCCAAGAAATTTTTCGAAGAGCACAAGACTCGTTACGTGCTGGCGCAGTTCGTCGACATCCATGGAGCCGCCAAGGCCAAGGCGGTACCCGTCGAGCACCTGGAAATGGTTCTGACCGACGGCGCCGGATTCGCGGGTTTCGCCGTCTGGGGTCTCGGCATGACGCCGGACGGCCCCGACTTCATGGCGGTCGGAGACCTGTCCACGCTGCAGGACATTCCCTGGATGCCTGGCTACGCGCGCATCGTCTGCAACGGCGTGGTCAACGGCAAGAGCCATCCCTACTGCTCGCGCGTCGCGCTGCAGGCGCAGATCGCCCGGCTGAAGGAGCGCGGACTGACGATGTTCACGGGCATCGAGCCGGAATTCATGCTGCTCGGCCGGCGCGCCGACGGCAGCCTCGGTCCCGCGGATGCCACCGACGATCTGGACAAGCCTTGCTACGATTACAAGGGCCTGTTCCGCACCCGCGAGGTGCTCGACGAGATGGTGGCGGGCCTGCGTGCGGTCGGCATCGACGTCTACCAGATCGATCACGAGGACGGCAACGGACAGTTCGAGATCAACTTCACCTATGCCGATGCGCTCAAGTCCGCGGACAGCTTCACCTTCGTGAAGATGGCGGTGAGCGAGATCGCGCACAAGCACGGCATGATCGCGACCTTCATGCCCAAGCCGTTCTCGAACCGCGCCGGCAGCGGTGCGCATTTCCACGTGTCGCTGGGCTCGTCGAAAAAGAAGAACGAGTTCAACGACGAGAGCGACAAGTCGGGCATGGGCCTGTCGACCATGGCGTATCAATTCCTGGCGGGCGTGCTCGCGCACTCGCGCGCGATCTGCGCCGTGGCCGCGCCGAGCGTGAACTCCTACAAGCGCCTGGTGGTCGGCCGATCGTTGTCGGGCGCGACCTGGGCTCCGGCCTACATCGCCTACGGCGACAACAACCGCACGGCGTGCGTGCGCGTGCCGCACGGCCGGCTCGAGATCCGCCTGCCCGACGCCGCCTGCAACCCGTATCTCACCACGGCCGCGCTGATCGCCGCCGGGCTCGACGGCATCGACCGCAAGCTCGACCCCGGGCCCGCGCAAAATCTGAATCTGTACGAGCTGTCGCTCGAGGAGATCGCGGCCAAGGGCATCAAGCTGCTGCCGCAATCCCTCAAGGAAGCCATCGACGAGCTGGAGAAGGACGCCGTGATCTGCAACGGCCTCGGCGACGGTCTGGCGCGCGAGTTCATCCGCCTGAAGCGCATGGAATGGACCGAGTTCTCGCGCCATGTATCGGAGTGGGAGATGCGCCGCTACCTGGAATTCTTCTGATCCGGACGTAACCTCTACAAGGAAATCGGAGCTCGTCATGTGTGGAATCGTCGGACTTCTGGTCAAGAATCCCGCGCTGCGCCCCCAGCTCGGGGCGCTCATGGTGCCCATGCTGGTCGGCATGACGGAGCGCGGCCCGGACTCGGCCGGCCTCGCCGTCTATACCGAGCCGGTCGCGGACGACCGGCACAAGATCAGCCTGTACAGCGGCGGGTACAAGGTCGACTGGAAGGAGCTCCGCGACCGGCTGGGCGCCGACTTTCCCGGGCGTCACGAGATCGCTGTGCACGGCAACCACGCGGTATTGACCAGTGCGGCGGATCCCGGCGGCATCACCGCCTGGCTCGCGCGCCACGAGCCGGAGGTCGCGGTGCTGTCGGTGGGTCAGTCGATCGATCTCTACAAGGATGTGGGCGCGCCGGCGGACATCGCCGACCGCTACGGTTTCAAGTCGCTCTCCGGCTCGCACCTGGTCGGGCACACGCGCATGGCCACCGAGTCCGCGGTCACGCCGGCGCACGCGCATCCGTTCACCGCGGGCCGCGACTTCTGCCTGGTGCACAACGGGTCCCTGTCCAACCCGCATTTGGTGCGCAAGCGCCTCGAGCCGCTGGGCATCGAGTTCGAGACGGACAACGACACCGAGGCGGCGTGCCGCTTCTTCGAATGGCGGCTGCGCGAGGGCGATGACCTCAAGACCGCGGTCAAGCGCGGCTTCGTCGAGCTCGACGGCTTCTACACCTTCCTGATGGGCACGGATCAGGAGCTGTTGATCGTGCGCGACGCGTTCGCCTGCAAGCCCGCCGTGGTCGCGGAGAGCGACGACTACGTCGCGATCGCCTCGGAGTTCAGGTCGCTCGCCCATCTGCCGCGCATCGCGGACGCCTCGCTGTTCGAGCCCAAGCCCGAGGAGATCTACTCATGGCGAATCTGAGGCCCCTGCAGACCCTGCGCGAGTTCGATCTCGCGCGCGAGAGCCTGCGGGACCTGAACGCGTTCCTGCATCGGAACGCCGCGGACGAGGGCATCACCCAGGTGCACGTCAAGAATCCCGATGGCGCCCACTCGGTTGCATGCGGCGTCGACGCCAAGATCGACGTCGAGGTCCACGGCCATGTCGGGTATTACCTCGCGGGCATGAACAAGCACGCGACCGTGACGGTGCACGGCAACGCGGGCCCCGGCGCCGCCGAGAACATGATGTCGGGCCGGGTGCACGTCAAGGGATTCGCCTCCACCGCGGCCGGCGCCTCGGCGCATGGCGGCATACTCATCATCGACGGCGACGCCTCGCTCCGCTGCGGCATTTCCTTGAAGGGCGCGGACATCGTGGTCGGCGGCAGCGTCGGCAGCTTCTCCGCGTTCATGGCGCAGGCCGGGCGCCTGGTGATCTGCGGCGACGCCGAGGATGCCCTCGGCGACTCCCTGTACGAGGCGGTGATCTACGTGCGCGGCCGGGTCCGCTCCCTCGGCGCCGACGCGCGCTTCGAGACCATGTCGGACACCGACCGCGCCGCCGTCAAGCAGCTGCTCGCGCAGGCCGGCATGAGCCACGATCCGGCGGAATTCAAGCGGGTCGCGTCGGCCAAGAGCCTCTATCACTGGCATGCCGATGCCGACCAGGAGTATTGATCCATGACGGATTCGAGCCCGGTGAAGCGGCCCGAAGCGCTCGCCCACGCACCCGCGGCGCGGCCTCAGCTCGAGGAGTCATCCGGCTTCGATCGGACGACCATCGACTACATCCAGCGTGCCGCCGCGACCGGCCTGTACGAGATCCGCGGACTCGGCGCGAAGCGGCGAGTACCGTGTTTCGACGACCTGTTGTTCCTGGCCGCGTCCCTCTCGCGCTATCCGCTCGAGGGCTATCGTGAGCGCTGCGCCACCAAGACCGTGCTCGGAACGCGCTTCGCCACCAAGCCGATCGAGCTCGCGATCCCCATCACGGTCGCCGGCATGAGCTTCGGCGCGCTGTCCGCGCGCGTGAAGGAGGCGCTCGGCCGCGCGGCCACCGAGGTGGGCACCTCGACCACCACCGGGGACGGCGGCATGACTTCCGAGGAGCGGCAGTCCTCCAAGACGCTGGTCTACCAGTGCCTGCCCTCCCGCTACGGCTTCAATCCGGACGACGTGCGCCGCGCCGATGCCATCGAGATCGTGATCGGGCAGGGAGCGAAGCCGGGCGGCGGCGGCATGCTGCTCGGCCAAAAGATCAACCCGCGCGTCGCGCGCATGCGCACGCTTCCCGAGGGGGTCGACCAGCGCTCGGCGTCCCGTCATCCGGACTGGACCGGGCCCGATGATCTCGTGATCAAGATCAAGGAGCTGCGCGAGATCACCGACTGGGAGAAGCCGATCTACGTCAAGGTCGGCGCGACGCGCGTGTTCAACGACGTGAAGCTCGCGGTGCACGCCGGAGCCGACGTGATCGTGGTCGACGGCATGCAAGGCGGCACGGCCGCGACGCAAACGGTGTTCATCGAGCACGTCGGAATTCCGACGCTCGCGGCGCTGCGCCAGGCGGTCGATGCGCTCGAGGATCTCAACATGCGCGGGACGGTGCAGCTGGTCATCTCGGGCGGCATCCGCTCGGGCGCCGACGTTGCCAAGGCGCTTGCCATGGGCGCGGACGCGGTCGCGATCGGGCAGGGCGTGCTGGTCGCGCTCGGCTGCAACAGCGCCTCCTACGTGAGGGGCGGCGAGCACATCTCGGCGCTCGACGATTACGCCAAGCTCGGCACGGCGCCGGGCTTCTGCCATCACTGTCACACCGGCAAGTGCCCGGTCGGCGTCACCACGCAGGACGCGGAGCTCGAGCAGCGCCTGGAGCCCGCGGTCGGCGCCAAGCGCCTGAAGAACTATCTGAAGACGGTCAACATGGAGTTGACCACCATCGCGCGAGCCTGCGGCAAGCAGGACGTGCATCACCTCGAGAAGGAGGACCTCGTGGCGCTCAGCGTCGAGGCAGCGGCGATGGCGGGGGTGCCGTTGGCGGGGACGAGCTGGATACCGGGACGATAGAGCGACGCAAATGTCCGCGCAGCGGCTTGGCGAGACGCCGAGGCTCGCGCTGCGGTGGCGAAATGAATTTCCTGCGTTCGGGGCGTCAGTCGAGGGCTTTCAGGTCAAGCGAGTAGCTCGTGCTCCGGCCGCCGCCGGGGTCTTTGTGAAGGACGCCGCGCTCGACCAGATCCACGATGTCGCGATGAGCGGTGTCCTGCGAGCACTTGGTACAGAAACCATCCCTGCCACGAGGTGATGTCGAGTCCCCCTTTTTGAGTGCGTGCATCTTCTGGCGGCCGAGCGGTCCGGAGACGACTTGCATCGGCCCGCGGCTGTCGGTGCGCCATTTGCCGACGGTGATCTTTTGAAGGGCGCCTCTGCCGGTCGGTGCTGAGCTGGGCTTCCCGGCGCAGCTATTCTCCGCAATCAGGGCGTTTGAGGGGCGGCGGCATCCGTCGCTCAGTGGATCGCGTCGTAATTGATGGGCAGGTAGGTATAGCCCGTGCCCGCGGCACGCAAGTGGCCCATGCCGGGGAATGACAGGTGCGCGCCGCCGATCAGATAGCCCTTCGCCGCGGCATCGGCGAAGATCTGCTTGCGCGACGCCGCCGCCTCGTTGGAATCCGTGTCGAAATGGATGGCCGCGGCGGGATCCGGAAATTGCACCGCCGCGACGTGCATGAGGTCGCCCCAGAGCAGGAGCTTGCGACCCTTGCTCTCGATCACGTACACGGTGTGTCCAGGGGTGTGGCCGGGAGCCGGCTGGGCGCGCACGCCGGGCACGAGCTCGGTCGCGCCGTCGAACGGCTTGAACTTGCCGGCCGCCACGTACGGGTTGAGCGAATTCATCGCGGCCCGAAAGCTGTCCTTGGCTTCCTTGGGCGCGGCGTCCATGCGCTCCTTGCTCAGCCAGGTGTCCGCGTCCTGCTTGGCGGCACGCACCACGGCGTTGGGGAAGGCGCGCTTGCCGTCGATCACGAGCCCGCCGATGTGATCGCCGTGCATGTGGGTGATGTAAATCTCGTCGACCTGCTCGACCTGATATCCCGCGGCCGCGAGGTTGGCCCGCAGCTTGCCGACCGTGGGTCCGAACAGGACGCCGGAGCCCGTGTCGATCAGCACGAGCTTCTGGCCGGTGTTGACCAGAAAGCCGTTCACGGAAGTGTCCACCGGCGACGCCAGGAAGGCGCGCTTCAAGTCGGACGCGAGCTGCTGGGGCGTGACGTGGGTGAAGATCTGGCCCACGTCCATGGCGAAGAATCCGTCGGACAGGGCGGTGATCTCGAAGTCGCCGAGCATCATGCGGTAGTAGCCCGGTGCCTGCGTTTTTTGCTGAGGCGCGGACGCCTGGGCGGGAACGGCAAGGCACGCGGCGGCGGCGAGCAGCAGGGCGAAGCGGCAGGCCTTGAGAGCGATCGACATCTCGGGACTCCTTGCGATTGTGGATCATCACGCGGTCGCGCCCGGGAGCTCGGGATGTGTGGGCGCGGCCGGACGCGTGCGGCAGGAATTGTACTGCAACTTGCGAAAAAGACTGACAGTGCCGCAACATCTCGCATCGCTCGCCCACGCCCGGAGCATCTCGTGAACGACTTTGCGCGCCAGATCTTGCTGACCGCCGCGGCCGGTATCGCTTGCCTCCCGCTTGCGCCCTCCACGGTGCGGGCGGCGCCCAGGCCGCACCTGTTTCAGTCGCCGTCGCTCAAGGGCGATGTGATCGCCTTCGGCTACGCCGATGATCTCTGGACGGTGCCCCGGCAGGGTGGACGCGCGGTGCGCTTGACCAGCGGCATTGGGCTCGAGAGCGCCCCGATATTCTCGCCGGACGGCAGCACCATCGCCTTCACCGGCGAATACGACGGCAATACGGATGTGTTCACCATCCCGGTGAGCGGCGGCATTCCAAAGCGCATCACTCATCACCCGGGCGCGGACGTTGCGGTCGGCTGGACGCCGGACGGCAAGCGCATCCTGTTCCGGTCCGGACGCGCCGCGACCAACCGCTACGTGCAGCTCTTCTCCATTCCGGCGGACGGCGGGCACGCGGTGCGCCTGCCGCTGCCCATGGCCTATCAGGGTCAGCTCTCGCCCGACGGCGCGCAGATCGCTTATTCGCCGCTCGCGCCGGCATTCGGCTTCGACTTCACCAACTACGTGTCGTGGGGCAATTATCGCGGCGGCCGCGCGAGCACCATCTGGATCACCCGCCTCGCGGGTCTCGAGTCGGTGGAGATTCCACACGAGGCGGCATCGGATCTCCAACCGGTCTGGAGCGGCGGACAGGTTTTCTTCCTGTCGGGCCGCGCGGGCCACCTCGGCATCTTCCGCTACGATCCCGCGACCAAGAAGGTGACGGAGGCCCTGCACAACGACGGTCCCGACATCCGCACGCTCGCCGGCGACGGCGGCACGCTGATCTACGATCAGCTCGGCGAGATCCATCTGTTCGACACCGCGAACGGCTCCGGCCGTCCGGTGCCCATCGAGGTCGACGCCGACCTCCCCGAGGTCAGGCCCGCCCTCAAGAACGTCGCGAACGAGATCGATCACGTGTCCCTCTCGCCGACGGGCGTGCGCGCCGCGCTCGAGGCGCACGGCGAGATCCTCACCGTTCCGGTAAAGCCGGGTCCGATCCGCGACATCACCAATACCCCGGGTGTGATGGAGCGCGCTCCCGCCTGGTCGCCGGACGGTCAATCGATCGCCTATTTCTCGGACGAGTCGGGACGCTACGCGCTGCACGTCGCGGCGCAGACCGGCGCGCGCGCGGACGGCCCGGCGGCGCTGAGAAAATTCCCGCTCGGCTCGGAGCCCGCGTTCTATTTCGCGCCCAAGTGGTCGCCCGATTCGAAGCACATCGCTTTCTACGACAACCGCCTGCGGACCTATGTGCTCGACACGACCTCGGGCAAGCTCAGCGTCGTCAACGACAAGAACGTTTACGGCGGATTCTCGGACCAGAGCTTCGATTTCGCCTGGTCGCCCGATTCGAAGTGGATCGCCTATCCGCGCTCCATGGACAACCACCTGCACGCGCTGTTCCTCTATTCGATGGACAGCGGCCGCTCGACGCAGGTCACCGATGCGCTCGGCGATGCGCGCCTGCCGACCTTCGATCGCGGCGGCAAGTATCTCTATTTCACGGTGAGCACGAACGCGGGCGCGAGCTCGGACGGGCTCGACATGACCAGCGATCTCTACCACGTCCGGTCCAGCGTCTACGCGCTGGTGCTCGCGGCCGACCAACCCTCGCCGATCGCGCCAGAGCTCGACGACGAGAAGGCGCCGAAGCAGGCCAAGGCGAAGGACGGCGAGGAAGGGAGCAAGGGGACGGGCAAGCGCCGCCCGGGCGGGGAGGCGCGCGCCAACGAGGCCTCCGGCTCGGATGACGGCGCGGGCTCCGGCGGCACTCACCCGGCGACGGCGGGCGATGCCGGCGCGGCGGCCGCCGCCGACGGTTCGGGCGGGTCGGATCCGGCGCGAGCCGGTGCGGCGGTGCCGGTCAAGGTCGATCTCGCGGGGATAGAATCGCGCAGCGTGGCGCTGCCGCTGCCCGCGGAGGCGTACACGGCGTTGTCCGCCGGCCTGCATGGCACCCTCTACTTCGTCACGCGTCCGGAGAGCGGCCGCTACGACGATCGCGCCGGCCCCTTGAGCCGATGGACGCTCGAGGATCGCAAGACCGAGAAGCTCGCGGATCGCATCGAGTACTTCGAGCTGTCCGCGGACGGCGAGAAGATGCTGCTCGCCGAATCGAACCGCAAGCCCGAAGCGGCCGAGGCCGGCGGCGAGGAGCCCAAGCCCACGTGGGCGATCGTCCCGGCGCACGCGCCGGCGAAGGCGGGCGAGGGCGTGCTGCCCACCGGCAACCTGCAAGTGCGCGTGGATCCCGGCGCCGAGTGGATGCAGATGTACCGCGAGGTGTGGCGCATCGAGCGCTCGTATTTCTATGATCCGCGTTTCCATGGCGCCGACACGGCCGCCGAGGAGCGCCGCTACCAACCCTACGTCGCGGCGATCGCCTCGAGGGCCGATCTCAACTACATCTTTCAGGAGATGCTCGGCGCGTTCTCGGTGGGACATTTGCGCGGCAGCGGCGGCGCGATACCCCGGGCGCGGCACGTGGCGGGGGGCCTGCTCGGCGCCGACTATGCGATCCGCGACAACCGCTATTGCCTCGAGAAGATATACACCGGCGGGGATTACAATCCCCACGACAGGGCGCCGCTCGCGCAGCCCGGGCTCAATCTCAAGGCCGGCGACTGCATCCTCGCCATCGAGGGACAGGACTTGACGGCCGCGGTCGACATTCAGGAGCCGCTCGAGGGGACCGCCGAGCGCGCGATCACCCTGCGAGTCGCACCCGCGGGCGGCGGCAAGCCGCGCGACGTGACCGTCGTGCCGGTTCCGAGCGAGGCGGCGCTGCGGCACATCGACTGGGTCGACGCGAACCGGCGCAAGGTGGATCGGCTGTCGAATGGCAAGCTCGCGTACCTCTACCTGACCAACACGGGCGGGGAGGGGTTCGCCGACTTCAACCGCTATTACTTCGCGCAGACGCAGAAGCAGGGGGCGATCATCGACGAGCGCTTCAATGCAGGCGGACAGATGGCGGACTACATCGTCGAGGTGCTGAGCCGGCACATCGAGTCGTTCTGGGCGCCGCGTTACGGCAAGGTGGAGCACACGCCGAACGCGGGGATCTATGGACCGAAGGTCATGATCGCCAACGAATTCTCGGGGTCGGGCGGGGATGCGCTGCCCTGGCTCTTCAAGCATGGCAAGGTCGGGACCCTGGTCGGCAAGCGCACCTGGGGAGGCCTGGTGGGCATCAGCGAAATACCCGTGCTGATGGACGGCGGGCACGTGACCTCGCCGAGCGTCGCGTTCTTCTCCCCGAAGGGAGAGTGGGACGTCGAGAATCATGGCGTCGATCCGGACGTGGCGGTCGAGCAGGACCCGAAGGCGGTGAGCGAGGGACACGATCCGCAGCTCGAGGCCGCGGTGGACATCGCGCTGCGCGAGCTCGAGGCCAATCCGACGGCCGAGCCCGCGAAGCCCGCTTATCCCAGCTACCGATGGTGAGCCGAACCGTGCTCTCCAATCGCCTCGGCGGCAAGGTCGCGGTCGTCACCGGCGTCGGCAGCGGCATCGGCGAAGGGTGCGCGCTCATGTTCGCGCGTCACGGCGCGAAGGTGGTCGGATGCGACATCGACGCGGCCTCCGCGGAGCGGGCGGTCGGCAAGGCGAGGGCCGATGATCTTGCGGTCACGAGCCTGCATCCCTGCGACATGACATCGCCCGAGGATGTCGAGCGGCTGATGCGCTCCGCCGTCGAGCAGCACGGCGGCATCGACATCCTGGTGAACGCCGCCGCCTTCGGTGCGTTCGCCTGGATCGCCGACATGGACTATCGCACGCAGTGGCAGCGCACGCTGATCGGCGAGCTGGACGTGGTGTTCCTCGCCTGCAAGGCGGTGTGGCCGCGCATGATCGAGCGCGGCGGCGGCTCGATCATCAATTTCGCCTCCGCCAACGCGCACGTCACCCTGCCGGGCTCGCCGGCCCTGGCGCACTGCGCCGGAAAGGGCGGCGTGCTCGCCATGACCCGGCAGCTCGCCATGGAGGGAGCGCCCCATGGCATTCGCGCGAATTCCATCTCTCCGGCGCTGGTGGTGACGTCGGCAACCCAGCCGGTGCTCGACAACGTGCCGGGCTTTCGCGAGACCGTCATGGGCAAGCTCATGATCAAGCGCCTCGGGAAACCGGAGGACATCGGCTGGTGCGCCACCTACCTCGCCTCGGACGAATCGAGCTGGGTGACCGCCGCCGACTTCCGCATCGACGGCGGCGCCACCGCCTGGTAGCGCCGGACGTCGCGCGCGTGCAACGCGCCGCGCCATCCATCGCGGATGATGATGGTGGGAATCGCTACAAACGCTTGTACAACTCCACGGCTCTGCTCGTAGTCTGCATCGTACGGGCAAAGGCGGCGCGCACGCGCGCGCAGCGCAGACAACAAAGACGCCGCGAGAGCCGATTCGACGGGGGGATCTTCGATGCGTAGCCGTTACGTTCTTGCCACAAGCGCCGCGCTGGCTCTGACCGGCACCGCCAAATGGTCGCACGCCGCCGCCGATGCATCGGCCGAGAGCACGACCCAGCTCGAAGAGATCGTGATCACGGCCCAGAAGCGCACGGAAAAGCTCCAAGACGTTCCGGTGGCCGCGCAGGTGGTCTCGGCGCAGGCGCTCGTCCAGGCCAACGTGGCGGACCTTTCGGACCTCAACAACCTGGTCCCCTCCGTGCAGTTGAACGGCACCATCAACGGCCGCGTTCCGACCGGCATCCGAGGCATCTCCAGCGTGTCGAACGAGCAGACCGTCGGCATCTCGTCCGGCGTCGCCGTCAACATCGACGGCGTGCCGGTGCCGTCGGATTCCTTCGACGCGAACAACGTGCGCGGCATCCAGAACATCGAGGTGCTGCTGGGACCGCAGTCCACCTTGGGCGGACGCACCGCGGCATCGGGCCTCATCAACCTGACCACGCGGGGTCCGACCGCCACGGCACAGGGCTTCGCGACGGTCACCGCCACCGACGACAACGAGTATCGCGTCGAGGCGTTCATCTCGGGCCCGATTCTCGACCGTCTCGACGGCAGCCTGTCGGTGTGGAAGAGCACGACGCCCTATCCGATCACCAACCTCGCGACCGGCGACAAGACCACGCAGGACATCTCCGGCGCGCGCGCCAAGCTCCTGTTCAAGGTCACCGACGACCTGGACGTGACCTTCATGGCGCACAACGAGAACACGCAAGGCCACGGCTTCAATTTCGTCTACAGCTACATCACGCCCGGCGCGAACCTGCTCGGCGCGCCGCCGCTGTCGCAGGCGGTGCTGCTGCCCGGCATCACCCCGAGCCCGAACAATCTGGTCTACTCGAGCCCCGTGACGACCGCGGGCGGAAGCCATCGCGACAAGGACTACTCGCTGATCATCGACTGGCGCCTGCCCGGCGGCTACGTGCTCACCTCGACCACCGCCTACCAGCACGAGGACCAGGACCAGGTGCAGGACCTGTTCGCGGTGAACGAGTACTTCTGGAACGTGCTGACTCAGGGCCACGCGCCGCCCTTCGACGATACGCAGCATCAGTTGACCACGGTGACCTCGAAGAGCGAGGAGCTGAAGATCGTCTCGCCGACCGACCAGACGCTGAGCTTCCTCGCCGGCATCTTCTATTCCGACGTGAAGGTCGACGAGCTCTACACCCGCGACCTGCTCCCGGCGCAGCTCGACGATCACGTGGTTCCGGACACCAAGACCACCGACGCCTATGCGCGCGCCACCTTGAAGCTCACGCCCGCGACCTCCGTGGTCGCGGGCCTGCGATTCAACCACGACGAGATCAGCTATGACTACGACGAGATCGTGGACGCGGTGGTGTTCCCGACCGAGATCGTCGGCCCGAATCACAGCACGGGCAGCAGCTCCTCGAACACCGTGGTCGGCGACATCGCGCTGAAGCAGCAATTCACCGACAACGTGATGGGTTACGTGAGCTACTCGCGCGGCTATTCGCCCGCGGCCTACAACACCTCCGCGGTGCTGTTCAGCAACGCACCGCTGCAGCCCGTCGGCAAGGAGAGCATCAACAGCTACGAGATCGGCACCAAGGGCACGTTCCTCGAGCGCACGCTGACCGTGAACGCGGACATCTTCGACACCGTGTACACGAACTACCAGATCCAGAGCTATTCGGCCGTGCCCGGCGCGATCACGCCGCCCCTCGAGCTCGCGTCGGCCGGCAAGGCGGAGACGCGCGGCGCCGAGCTCAACGTCGACTGGCTCGCCGCTCCGTTGACGCGCCTCTCCTTCTCGGGCGCCTACATCGACGCGAAGTTCGTCACCTATTCGGATGCGCCGTGCTACGGCCTGCAGACCAAGGGCTGCAACCCGGTCACCCTGAACGGCCAGCTCGAGGACGTGCAGAACGTGTCGGGCGATACCATGCCGAACTCGCCCAAGTTCAAGGGCAGCCTGAGCGCGGAGCAGCGCGCGCCGCTCGGCAGCTCCGCCTACGAGCTCGCATTCCGCGGTACCTACACCTATCGGACCTCGGCGCAGATGCTCCCGGACCAAAACCCGTTCGCGATCCAGAAGGGCTTCGGCCTGCTCGATCTGAGCGCGGCCCTCCAGACGAGAGACCAGAAGTTCTCGGCGCGGGTGTTCGTGAAGAACCTCACCAACCACCACTACTTCACCGACGTGGAGGACTTCTGGACCGGCCCGTGGGCGAGCAACGCGGTCATCGGCCAGCCCGCGCGCGACTCGGCGCGCTATGCAGGCCTCGAGCTGACCGCGAGCTTCTAGGGAAGGTCCGGCGCAGGGCTCACGGGCGCATCCGCGGCGGATTGCGAATGGGGCGCGAAGCCAGGAGCGATGTATACATGAAGGCGCTGATCGCTTGCGCATGGATTCTCGCGGCCGTGATCGCGGCGGGGGTGATCGCGGGCCGCACGGCGGACGCGACCCACCCGGCGGGAACGGGCCTTCCGGGAGACCTGGGCCGGCCCTTCGACGGTCTGCCGTTCCCCCCGGGTCCCTTGCCGCCCCGGCCGCCGCAGCGCCCATTGCCGCGCGCGCCGGCGCTCGACCTCGCGCTCGAGGCCGCGCAGGCCATCGTAAGCGCATGCCGCGGCTACCACGTCGGCGTCAGCGTGATCGACGCGGCGGGCACCCCAAAGCTCTACTACATTCCCGACGGCACGGACGGCGCTCATGCCTACACGGGATTTCGCAAGGCCTACACCGCGCTGGTGTTCAAGATGCCGACCTCCAAGGTCGGAGAGCTGACCCGGACCGATCCGAACACCGCGGCGAGGATCAAAGGAGACACCAATCTCCTGAGCTTCGCCGGCGGCCTGCCGCTGCTCGCAAACGGAGAGCTGATCGGAGCCGTGGGCGTGAGCGGCGCAGAGCCGAGCGCCAAGGACGAGGAGTGCGGACTCGCGGGCCTGGCGCGGATCGCGGATCGGCTGCGCTGATCGCTACAAGTCGATCGCGGACAGCGCCGGCAAGGTGCGCGCCCGCTCGACGATCACGTCGCGCAACCACACGCTGCCCGGGTCCAGATCGCGATACTTGTGCCACTGGAGCACTTCGATGAGCCGCGGAATGTCGAACTCGGGCCTGACCAGCCGGATCGGAAGATCGCCCGCCACCTGCTTGGCGAGCCGGGTGTGCATGGTCGCGATCCGCGCCGTGCCGATCACGAGCCGCGGCAGCAGGTAGAAGCTGTGCGCCACCACCTCGATGCGGCGCTCGTCGCCGTAGCGGTTCGCCATCCAGGTCTCGAAGTGCGGCAAGCCGTACCGTCCGCTCTTGAAGGCGACGTGGCGCAGGGCGAGGTACTGCTCGATGCCGATCGAATCGCCGACCTCGGCGTTGGCGGCGTCCACCACGATGATGTAGGAGTCCTCGAACAGCACCGCGCCGGACTGCAGCGGCGAATTCTGGCTCTCGGGGTTGACGATGAAGTCGACCTCGCCGGCCTCGAGCTCCGCGGCCGCGCTCTCGCTCGGATTGCGGAACTCGAGCGACATTCCGGGCGCATCGTGATGCACGCGGCGCAGCACATCGAGCAGCAGCACGCTGATGGAATAGTCGGAGGCGACCAACGAGAAATGGCGGCGCGTGGTCAGCGGATCGAATTCGGGCCGCGTGGCGATCGTGGCGTCGATTCGCAGCAGCACGTCGTTGATCGGCTCGACCAGGCTTTCCGCCAGCGAGGTGAGCTCCATCCTGCGCCCGACCTGCACGATCAGCGGATCGCCGAAGTAGTCGCGCAGTCTGGCCAGTATGCCGCTCATGGCCGATTGCGTGACGTGCACGGCCTCGCCGGCACGAGTCACGTTCTTCTCGGCGAGCAGCGCTTTCAAGGCGGTGAGCAGATTGAGATCGAGCTTGTTGTAGCGCATCGCGCGGGGATTGTACGCCACGGCCGGGCACGCGCAGTATTCCGCATGGCTGATCGTGATGGCGGGCATCGAAAGGTTCGATTTCCGCCGTCATTCCCCTCTCTCCATCATACGGTGCGGCCGGTTTCTCAATGGGGAACATGAACATCCTGATCACGGGCGCCAATGGCTTCATCGGCAAGGCGCTCACCGAACGTCTCGTGCGCGAGGATGCGTCGCCGGCCTCGCCGTTGCCGCGCATCGGGCGGCTCACGCTCGTGGACCTCGGATTCGACGGCACCGAGACGCCGAAAGTGCGGCGGCTTCACGGCAGCATCGCGGACCCGGCGCTGGTGGCGCGCGCATTCGACACGCCGGTGGACGTTGTATTCCACCTCGCCAGCATCCCGGGCGGCATGGCCGAGCAGCGCTACGAGCTGGCGCGCCAGGTGAACGTCGAGGCGACGCAGAATCTCCTCGAGGCAGCGCGGCTGCAGACGCTGGCCGGATCGAAGCCGCCCACCTGGGTGTTCGCGAGCTCGATCGCGGTGCTCGGCGGCCCGCTGCCCGCGGCCGTGGACGACGCGACGCCGCCGCGGCCCACCCTGAGCTACGGCGCGCACAAGCTCATCGGCGAGATCCTCTCCGCGGACTTCAGCCGCCGCGGCTGGGTGGATGCGCGATGTGTGCGGCTTCCGGGCGTGGTGGCGCGGCCTGCCCAGCGCACCGGGCAGCTCACGGCGTTCTTGAGCGACATCATTCGCGAGCTGGCGGAGGGCCGCGGTTTCGCCTGCCCGATCCCCGCCGATTGCACCACCTGGCTCATGTCCATCCACTGCGTCGTGGACAACCTGCTGCACGCCGCCGCGATCGGCGCGGAGGCCTGTTCCGCGACCCGGGCATGGACGCTGCCGGCGCTGCGCCCGTCCATGGCGCGATTGGTCGAGGCGATCGGCGTCGCGTTCGCGACCGACGCGGCGGCGCGCGTCTCCTACGGCACGAACGCCGGCCTCGAGGCCAACTTCGGACGCCACCCGCCGCTGTCGACGCCGGCCGCCGATGCCGCCGGATTCAAGCACGACGGCGATCTGCCCACCCTGGTGCGGCGCGCGCTCGCGCCGATCGACCGATGAGCGGCAACCCGCTCGCCGGCTGGACCGTGGATCGCTCGGCCATCCGCACCGTCGGCAAGGACCTGCAGCGCCCGGAATGCATCCTCGCGGAGCGCGACGGCACGCTGTGGAGCGCGGACGCGCGCGGCGGCGTCATGTGCATCCGTCCCGACGGCACGCAGCGCCTGATCGCGCAAACGGGGCACGCCGGCGTGAATCGCGACGATCCGCGCTCGCTGATCCTCGGCGGGGCCACGCTGCCGAACGGGATCGCCATGAACCGGGCCGGCGACTTTCTCATCGCAAACTTCGGCACCGACGCGATCGAGATCATGCATCGCGACGGCACGTCGCGGAGCCTCTACACGCACATCGACGGGGCGCCGCTCGGCAAGGCGAATTTCGTCCTGACCGATTCGCGCGACCGGCTCTGGTTCACCGTGACCACGCGGCTGGTCCCGTGGACCCGCTCGATCAACGAGAAGGTCGCCGACGGCTACGTCGGCCTGATCGACGAGCGCGGCATCCGTCTCGTCGCCGACGGCTTCGTCGGCACCAACGAGATCCGCTTCGATGCCGGCGAGGACTGGCTGTACGTGGTGGAGTCGAACGCGCGGCGCATCTCGCGTCTGCGGGCGCACCCGGACGGGTCGCTCAGCGATCGCGAGATCTTCGGTCCCGCGGACCTCGGAGGCACGCCGGACGGCTTCGCCTTCGACGAGCACGGCAACCTTTGGATCACCATAGTCCAGACCGACCGCCTGATCGCGCTGACTTCGGAGGGCGAGATGCTCACGCTGCTCGATGACTGCGATGCCGACGTGCGCCGGGAGTACGATCGGCATTTCTATGCGGGTACCATGACGCCGGAGGTCATGGCGATGACCAAGGGTACCATCGCACCCTGGATGGCCAGCCTGACCTTCGGCGGCCCGGACCTGCGCACGGTGTACCTCGGCAGCCTCATGGGTACGACCATTCCGTACTTCCGCTCGCCGGTGGCCGGGTTGCCGATGGCACACTGGGGGAATAGCTCGCCATGAAACTGGCCACCATCAAGAACGGCACCCGCGACGGCAGGCTCGCGGTGATCTCGCGGGACCTCGCGCGCGGCGCCTATGCGGACGGCATCGCCGCGACGCTGCTCGACGCCGTGGAGCGCTGGCCCGCCGTCGAGACCGCATTGCGCTCGCGGTGGCACGAGCTGAATGCCGGCCGCATCCCGGACGCATTCGAGTTCGACAGCGCGCGCGCCATGGCGCCGCTGCCGCGCTGCTACCAGTGGCTGGATGGTTCGACGTTTGCGAACCACGGCGCGCTGATGGAGCGCGCCTTCGATCTCGGGATCACCAACGAGTACGTGAAGTATCCCTTGGTGTATCAGGGCGCGTCCGACGACTTCCTGGGCCCGTGCGACGACGTTGAATTGACCAGCGAGTCGGACAACATGGATTTCGAGGGCGAAGTTGCGGTCGTGGTGGACGAGATCCCCATGGGCACCTCCAAGGAGCAGGTCGCCCCGCACATCAAGCTCATCATGCTGGTGAACGACGTGAGCCTGCGTGCACTGGCCGCGCGCGAGATGAAGACGGGCTTCGGATGGATCCAGGCCAAGC
Organism: Steroidobacteraceae bacterium; assembly: GCA_036268215.1. Taxonomy (GTDB): domain Bacteria; phylum Pseudomonadota; class Gammaproteobacteria; order Steroidobacterales; family Steroidobacteraceae; genus Bog-1198. The sequence goes on along the minus strand of DATAUO010000194.1, from coordinate 8,982 downwards.
CCTCGACCAGCTTCTCGCCGGTCGCGGTGACGCCCGATGAGCTGGGCGACGCCTGGCGCGAGGGCCGGGTGGAGATGCCGCTGCGCGTGACGCGCAGCGGCGAATGGTTCGGACATCCGGACGGCAAGGAGATGACCTTCAATTTCTTCCGGCTGATCGAGCACATCGCTTATTCCCGAAGGCTGCGTGCCGGCACCATCGTGGGCTCCGGCACCGTGTCGAATGCATCCCGCGGCGCCGGCTCGGCGTGCATCGCCGAGCGGCGCGCGATCGAGACCCTGGACGACGGCGGGGCCCGGACGCCGTTCCTAAGCTTCGGCGAGCGGGTGCGCATCGACATGTTGGATGCCGCCGGGCGCTCGATCTTCGGCGCCATCGATCAGCGCTACGTGAGGCAAAGGTGATCCGCCGGCTCAAGACGGGCCAGAGCGCCGAGGCCAAGGCCGAGACCGGCGCGCAGGTCCGCAGCACCGTCGAGGGCATCCTCGGCGACATCGCGGCGCGCGGCGGCGCGGCCGTGCGCGAGTATTCCGAGCGGTTCGATCGCTGGTCGCCGCCGGCGTTCCGCTTGAGCGAGGCCGAGATCGAGGGCTGCGTGCGCAGCCTGCCGGGCTCGACCCTCGAGGACATCCGCTTCGCGCAGCATCAGATCCGCAATTTCGCCCTGGCGCAGCGCGCGTGCCTCGAGGACCTCGAGGTGGAGACGCTGCCGGGCGTGACGCTCGGCCACCGCAACATTCCGGTGAGCAGCGTGGGCTGCTACGTGCCGGGCGGACGCTATCCGATGGTGGCCTCGGCTCATATGAGCGTGGTGACCGCGAAGGCGGCGGGGGTCAGGCGCATCGCGGCCTGCGCGCCGCCGTTCGCGGGCAAGCCGCATCCCGCCATCGTCGCCGCCATGCATCTCGGCGGAGCGGACGAGATCTACGTGGTCGGCGGAGTTCAGGCGATCGGCGCGATGGCCCTCGGAACCGACGAGATCGCCCCGGTGGACATGATCGTGGGCCCGGGAAACGCCTACGTGGCGGAAGCCAAGCGGCAGCTCTTCGGCCGCGTCGGCATCGACCTGCTCGCCGGGCCCACCGAGACGCTGATCATCGCGGACGAGAGCTGCGACGCCGAGATGGCCGCGGTCGACCTCATCGGCCAGGCCGAGCACGGTCCCGGCAGCCCCGCCATCCTGCTGACCAATTGCGCGCGGCTCGCGGAGGAGGTTCCCGGCGCGGTCGAGACGCTGCTCGGCTGGCTGCCCACGGCCGACATCGCGCGCAAGGCCTGGGAGAATTGCGGCGAGATCATTCTCGCCGACACCCTCGAGGAGATGGTGACGGAAGCGGACCGGATCGCATCCGAGCACGTGCAGGTGCTGACGCGCGACCCCGACATCTTTCTCGAGCGCCTGTCCAACTACGGCGCGCTGTTCCTCGGAGCCAGGACCAACGTCTCCTTCGGCGACAAGGTCATCGGCACCAACCATACCCTCCCGACGATGCGGGCCGCGCGCTATACCGGGGGCCTCTGGGTCGGCAAATTCATCAAGACCTGCACGTACCAGCGGGTCACCTCCGACGCGGCCAGCGCGCTGATCGGCGCGTACGGCTCGAGGCTCTGCGAGCTCGAGGGATTCGCGGGCCACAAGGAGCAGGCGGACTTGCGGGTGCGCCGGTATGGGCGCGGCTAGCGGAACGCAGGCCGCGAGGCCGGTCGCCGTGGTCACCGGCGGCACCGGAGGCATCGGCGGAGCGATCTGCCGTGCGCTCGCGCGGGGCGGCTTCGCGGTCGTGATCGGATTCCATCGCTCGGCGGACGCCGCGAACCGGCTGTGCGCGGCGCTCGAGGGCGGCGGCCACGTGGCTTTGCAGGCCAGCGTCACCGACAGCGCCGCGCTCGAGGCGATGGCCGGGTGGGTGCGCAAGCGCTTCGCGCGCTGCGACGTGCTGGTGAACTGCGCCGGCATCACGCGCTTCGTCGCGCACGACGATCTGGACGGGCTCGACGATGCGCTGATCGACGAGATTCTCGCGACCAACGTGCGCGGCAGCTTCGCCGCGGTGCGGGCGCTCGCGCCGCTCCTGCGGTCGAGCGCGTGGCCGGGCGGAGCCGTGGTCGTGAACATCTCCTCCATCGCCGCGCGCACGGCCATGGGCAGCAATGTGATGTACTGCGCCTCGAAGGCGGCCCTGGACAACATGACCCAGTCCCTGGCGCGGGCGCTCGCGCCGGCCGTGCGGGTCGTGTCGGTGTCGCCGGGGCTCGTGGACACGGAGTTCGTCAAGTCGCTCGACCCCGGCTGGCGCGACGCTCAGGCCGCGCGCACCGCGCTCGGCCGCCTCGCGGCGCCGCACGAGGTGGCCGACGCGGTCATCGCGGCGGTGCGGGACCTCCGGTTCAGCACCGGCTGCGTCCTTGCCGTCGACGGCGGCCGGCCGCTCAATTAGGACACATGCGCGCGCTCGAGAACAAGGTTGCGATCGTGACGGGGGCCGGGGGCGGCATCGGCTCCGCCACGGCGGAGCTCCTGGCGGAGCGCGGCGCGAAAGTGGCGCTGGCGGACATCCGGCTGGAGGCGGCCGAGCGCGCGGCCGCCGGCATCGCCGCGCGCGGCGGCACGGCGCAGGCGCTGGCCGTGGATCTGTCCAGCGAGGCGAGCATCGCGTCGCTGGTGCGCGCGGTCATCGATCGCTTCGGCCGGATCGACATCCTGCACAACAATGCCGCGGACCTGTCGCCCGAGCTCGCGCACCGGGATCGCGACATCGAGAGCATGGACGCCGGGATCTGGGACCGCACCTTCGCGGTGAACCTGCGCGGCACCATGCTCTGCTGCAAGCACGTGCTGCCCCACATGGTCGCGAGCGGCGGCGGATCGATCGTCAACACGGCATCGAACCTCGGCATGCAGGGCAATCTGGGCCACGCGGCCTACGCGGCCTCGAAGGCGGGCGTGATTCAATTGACGCGCTCCATCGCCACCTCGCACGGGCGCCACGGCATCCGCTGCAACACGGTGTCGCCGGGCCTGGTGATGACGCCCGCCGCGCGCGACAACCTGCCGCCGCGCCTGCACGAGATCGTGGCGTCGGAGACCCTGACGCCGTATCTCGGCGTGCCTTTGGATATAGCGCACGCAGTTGCGTTCCTCGCCTCGGACGAGGCGCGGTACCTGACCGCGCACAATCTCGTGGTGGACGGCGGCACCGCCGCGCACGTTCCCGGCTTCGCCGAGCTGCGGCGCATGATGAGCAACTGACGCATGCAAGATCGAGTACCCGGACCCGTCATCTCGCCCGGCGCCGTGCAGGGCCGCACGCCCGGAGCCCTCCAGGGCATCATGCTGCTGTTGCCGATCACCATGGCGGTGATGGGGATCTCGGTGCTCACGCCGATCGTCCCGCTGTTGCTGCAGCAGTTTCCAGGCAACGAGTATCTGGTCATGGGCGGCGTGATCACCATGCCTGCGATCTGGGTGCTGCTCTTCTCCCCGGCCGCGGGCTGGCTCGCGGACCGGCTCGGACGGCGCAACCTCCTGGTCGCCTCGATGGTGGTGTATGCCTTCGCCGGGGTGGCGCCGGCCTTCCTCGACGACCTTTACGCGATCATCGCCTCGCGGGTGGCGGTCGGCATCTGCGAGTCCATCGTCATGACCGTCTCGACCACGCTGATCAGCGACTATTTCCGCGGGCATGCGCGCGAGCGCTGGCTCGCGAGCCAGACGGCCGTGGCTTCGCTGTCGGCGCTCGGCATCATCTATCTCGGCGGCCAGCTCGGCGCGGCGCATGGCTGGCGCGGCCCCTTCTACTTGTATGCATACAGCCTTCCGCTCGCGCTCGGACTCCGGTTGACCGTGTGGGAGCCGGCCGGCACCGGCGGCGAGGAGGACGGCGCGGACGATGCGGCCGTGCGCCATCGGAGCGTGCCATGGGCGCGGCTCGCCGGCATCTGCGGAATCACCGTGCTCGCGTCGATCGCGTTCTACACCGTCATCACCAAGAACGCCCAGGCGCTGAATACGCTCGGCGTGACGGATTCGGCCGAGATCGCCAAGCTCACCATGCTGGCCTCCATCGGCGTGCCGCTCGGCACGTTCGTGTTCTGGGCCTTGTCGCGGCTCCCCATCGGCTGGCTGCTCTGCGTCGACTTCGCGCTGGTCGGCATCGGATTCGCGTGCATGGGGCACGCCGGGGACGCGGACAGCTATTCGCTGCGGACGTTCATCAACCAGCTCGGCTGCGGCCTCATGTTGCCGACCATGCTGGTGTGGGCGACGCGGGGCCTCGCCTATTCGATTCGCGGATTCGTGAACGGCCTGTGGCAGGCGTCCTTCGTCATCGGCCAATTCCTGAGCGGCATGGTCGTGACCTGGCTGAGCCACGTGGCGGGAGGATTGCTGCCGACGCTCGTCGCCATGGGCTGGGCCTTCATGGGGTTCGCCGCGATTGCGGCCGTCGCGGGCTTCCTGCGGCGCCGGCCGGCGGCCGCGCCCGGCGCCGTCGAGAATGGCGCCGCGCCGTGAGCGGCTCCGGTACGACGTTCGACGTCATCGCCATGGGGGCCGGGCACAACGGCCTGGTCGCGGCGGCCTATCTCGCAAAGGCGGGCAAGAAGGTCCTGGTGCTCGAGCGCAAGGCGTGGCCGGGCGGGGGCGTGGTGACGCGCCAGATCAACACCCCCGGCTACTGGCACGACGAGCATTCGAGCGTGCACATCATGATCCAGGGCAATCCGATGATCCGGCACGACGAGCTCGGGTTGCAGAGCCGCTTCGGGCTCAAGTACCGCTACGGCATCCCCTACGCGATGATCTTCCCCGATCAGAGCAGCCTGATCGCGTATCAGGATCTCGATCGCACCTGCGAGGGGATCGCCCGGATCTCCGCCAAGGATGCCGAGACCTACCGGCGTTTCGCCAAGCGCGCAATCGCCATGCTGCCGGCGTTCGGCGCCGGGATGTATGCGCCGCCCGCGCCCATGGGCGCGTTCTACGCCATGATGGACGGGAGCGATGAGGGGCGCGAGGTCCTCGACGCGATGCAACGGAGCTCGCTCGATCTCGCCAACCTATCCTTCGAGAGCGAGCAGATCAAGATCTGGCTGCTGCGGCTGGTCTCCGAGAACCTGCAGATGCCGGACGAGCTCGGCACGGGCTTCGGCCTCTATCTCATGCCGGGCCTCATGCACGGCTACGGCGTATCGCAGCCGGAAGGCGGCAGCGGCAAGCTGTCCGAGTCGCTGGTCCGCTGCATCGAGCATTATGGCGGCGAGGTCCGCTGCAACAGCGAAGTGACCCGCGTTCTCACGTCCGGGGGCCGCGCGACCGGCGTGCGGCTGGCGGGGGGCGAGGAGCTCGCGGCCAAGGATGCGGTGATCGGCGCCATTCACCCGCATCGCTTGCGGGCCTTCGTCGACGGCGTGCCCGAGCCCGTGCTGGAGCGCGCCGAGCGCGCGACGCTGGCCGCTTTCAGCCTGATGGTGAGCCACTACGATCTCAAGGAGCCGGCCCGGTTCCACGCGGGGGAAGAGGTCGGCCGCGCCATCATGCTCGAGTTCATGAGCTCGAGCACCCTGAAGGAGATGCTCGACGACTTCGACACGCTGCGGCGCGGGCGCATCTCCGAGCGCGTGCTGATCGCGGGCGGCGACGAGAGCATCAGCGATCCGAGCCGGGTGCCGCCGGGCCGGGGCATGTTCCACGGCATCACGTTCGCGCCTTATGACCTGGAAGACGGCGGCCCGGCGCGCTGGGACGAGATCGCGGAGCAAATGGGGGACCGGAGCCTCGCGGCCTATCGCAAGTTCGTCAAGAACCTGACCGCGGACAACATAGTCAAGCGCACCATCGCGACGCCGCTCGACCATGCGCGCAACTCGCCGAACAGCATGGTGGGCGGGGACGTGCACGGGGTCGCGCCCTATTTCTATCAGACCGGCGCCCACCGGCCGACCCCCGACCTCGGGCAGTACACGGTCCCCGGCGTCGAGCGCCTGTATCTGGTCGGGCCCTTCCAGCATCCGGGCGGCGGCGTCTACGGTGCGGGCCGCGCGACCGCAATGCGCATGTTCGAGCAGCTCGGCATGAATTTCGCGCGAGCCTTCGGCACCGAGGAGGGCGCCGGCGGGCGACGGGTGAGCCTCGGCAGCGAGGGCAGCGTTGGAGGCGGACGCGGCCGCGGCGGCGGTGGCGATGGTGCTGGCGACGGCCATGATGAGGGTGAGGGCGGGGGTGGCAGTGGCCGGGGCGATGTCGGCGACGGAGCGCCGCGTCGGGACCAGGCCGTGCTTTATGGGCCCGCGAACGAGGAGCTGCTCGTGATCCGGTCGGTCGAGCGCGATGGCAACGGCGTGGTGGTGAAGGGCGAGGCTTTCGGTACACTGCCCCTGATCGCGACCTTGCGTCCGGCGCAGGCAAGACGGCTGCTCAAGATGGTCAAGTTCTCCTGGCTCCCGATGTTGCTCCGGCTCTTGTTCGGGCGGTCGGAGCGGTGAGCCCGGGGCCGATCCCGAGGGCGTTCGAGTCATGAGCCCGCTGGAGTTTTGGCATCACCACGGCGGGCTCAGCGTGCCCGATCTCGACGCCGCCATCGAATGGTGGCGCCGGGTGCTGGGTTTCGAGCTGGAGGCCCGATTTCCGATTCCGGCCATTCCGGCGGAAGTGGCGATGCTCAAGCACGGGCCGCTGCACATCGAGCTGTTCCAGGTCCCGGGCGCCAAGCCGTTGCCCGAGGAGCGGCGCCAGCCGGACACCGATGTGCACACCCACGGCAACAAGCACGTCTCGTTCGCGGTCGCGGACGTGCGGCCCTTTGCCGAGGAGCTGCGCCGCCGCGGCGCCGACATCGTGTGGGTAAAGGAGATGAAGCACGGCTCGAACATCTTCATCCGCGACAATGCCGGCAACCTGATCGAGTTCGTGCAGGCCGAGCGCCCGGCCCCCGGCATCGCGCACCTCTAGGAGGAGTGGCCCCAAGGATGATCCGGGCGGCTAGAATAGGGCGCGATGCCCATCATCCAATGTATCGGGGACCTGCGCGAGCTCGCGCGGCGGCGAATCCCCAAGGCGATCTTCGACTACGCGGACGGCGGCGCTGACGATGAGCGCACGCTCGCCCGCAACACGGCGGATCTCGACGCGCTGACGCTGCGCCAGCGGGTCATGATCGACGTGTCCGACGTTCCCCTTGCCACCACGTTCCTGGGCATGCCGGTGTCGATGCCGCTCGCGATCGCTCCGACCGGCCTTGCGGGGTTGTTTCACGCGGACGGCGAGATCCTCGCGGCCCGCGCGGCCGCCGCGTGCGGAATTCCCTACTGCATGAGCACCATGTCGATCTGCTCGATCGAGGACGTGCGCGCCGCGACCTCGCAGCCGTTCTGGTTCCAGCAATATCTCATGAAGGACCGCGGCTTCAATCAGAGCCTGATCGAGCGCGCGGCCGCGGCGCAATGCTCGGCATTGATGTTGACCCTGGACCTGCAGGTGCTCGCCTTGCGACGCCGCGACAAGCGCAACGGTCTCGCCATTCCGCCGCGGCTCACCGCGCGCAATGCCTGGGAGATCGCGACCAAGCCGTCCTGGGCGCTCAAGGTGCTCTTCGGGAAGCGGCGGACTTTCGGGAACCTGGTCGGACACCTCGGCGGCGCGGGCGGCCTGACCACCTTGTCGGAATGGACCGCGCGGCAGTTCGACCCGTCGGCCAACTGGAGCGACGTGGAGTGGGTGAGGAGCCGCTGGCCGGGCAAGCTGATACTCAAGGGCGTGCTCGACGCCGAGGACGCACGTCTCGCCGCCGCGACCGGCGCGGACGCCATCGTGGTCTCGAATCACGGCGGACGGCAGCTGGACGGGGCGCCGTCCTCGATCTCCGTGCTGCGCGAGATCGTGGAGGCGGTCGACGGACGCTGCGAGGTGTTGTTCGACGGCGGGGTGCGATCGGGCATGGACATCGCGAAGGCGATGGCGCTCGGCGCTCGCGGCGCGTTGATCGGGCGCTCCTTCCTCTATGCGCTGGCCGCGGCGGGGGAGGCGGGGGTCAAGCAGGCGATCGAGATCCTGCGCGGGGAGCTCAAGCTGACGCTGGCGCTCACCGGAACACCCGGCGTCGGTGCCGTGGGGCCGCAGATTCTTCGGTCCCAGGAAGCGATGAAACGATAACGATCGAATAGGTCCACGCGCCGCGCCGGCTCGCATGCGACTTGGGGGGATTATGGACGCCACATCCCGTTCGCGCAGCGTCGCGGTCACCGTGATCGCGTGCGTGCTCGCAGCGCTTTGCGAAGGCTTCGACCTGCAGGCGGCGGGCGTCGCCGCCGGCGGCATCGTGGCCGAATTCCACCCCGCGCCGGCTCAGATGGGCACCTTCTTCAGCGCCAGCACCCTGGGGCTCTTCATCGGCGCGCTGGTTGGAGGCCGGCTGGCCGATCGCTTCGGCCGCAAGCGCCTGCTGGTCGTGTCGGTGGCGCTGTTCGGGATCTTTTCCATCGCCACGGGACGCGCTTGGAGCATCGAGTCGTTGGTCGCGGGACGCCTCCTGACGGGCCTTGGGTTGGGCGGCGCGTTTCCGGCGCTGGTCGCGCTGGTGAACGAGCGGAGTGCGCAGCACAGGCGCCGCGCCAACGTGGCGCTGGCCTACAGCGCCATGCCGCTCGGCGGCGCCGTCGTCAGCTTGATGGTCATGCTCATGTCGCCCGCGGACTGGCGCATGATATTCATCGTCGGCGGCCTGTTGCCGCTGGCGCTGACGCCTTTGATGCAATTCGCGCTGCGGGAGTCCATCGCGCCGGCCGGGTCAGGCGCTGCCGCGGCGGCGACGGGGTCGGGCGCGGCGGCTGCGGCAGTAGGGTCGGGCGCCGCGGGTGCCCGAGACACGGGCCCTGCGCGGACTCGACCGAGGGACATTTTCACCGGCGGCCGCGGTCCGCTCACGGTGCTGTTGTGGGCGAGCAGCTTTCTCGGGCTCCTCGTTCTCTATCTCCTGCTGAGCTGGT
>DATAUO010000193.1:0-8214 GCA_036268215.1 Steroidobacteraceae bacterium | reverse complement strand
TCTATCCAGCTGAGCTACGGGCGCACGGTGTGGGCTCGCGATACTACCCGCCGTCGCTGATGTGCACAACTTGCGGGATTCGAGTCTGCGGGTTTGCGTCGCGAACCGGGACTCACTGGCCAACCGATGCATTTTTTGGTGGTGGAATGCGCGCCCGACCGGATTGCTGCGGGCTGTCCTGCCCGCAGCCCTGCGGGCCGACGCGTGCGCGTCGGCCAAAATCGCTCCCGGCGATTTTGTCGAACCAGTGACCTTCGGCTTCGGAGGCCGACACTCTATCCAGCTGAGCTACGGGCGCACGGTGTGGGGCCGCGATACTACCCGCCGTGGCTTAGATGCACAACTCGCGGGGTTCGGCCGGCCAGCCAACGCAGGCAGCTCGAGGATTTTCGGCTTATTCCTCGAAGCGAGGCGATGGCTCGCGCGGCGCGCGCGCGCTTGCGTGAGCTTCGTGTGGAGAGCGTGGGCATTGGACGAGTATCGAGCGGCGGCCGGGCGATGGCTCACGGGTCGGGCTGGTGGCACACCGCTTCGATGTTGTGGCGGTCGGGCCCGAGGACGAAGGCGCCGTAGTAATTCGGGTGGAACACGTCGCGAATGCCGGGCGCTCCGTTGTCGGTGCCGCCGGCGGCGAGCGCGGCGGCATGGAAGGCGCGGACCTGCGCGCGATTCTCGGCAACGAAGGCGATGTGCATGGGGCGCTGCGGCTCGGTGTGCACGCCGAACCAGAGCTCGGGCTTGCCGCCCCGCCCGAAGCCCGCCCAGCCGTGGGCCTCCATGAGCAATTCGATGCCGAGCGGCGCGAGCGCGCTCGTGAAAAACCGCTTGCTGGACTCGTAGTCGCTGACGGCGATGCCGATGTGGTCGATGATCATGGGGACTACCTCTGCGTGGAGTACAGAATCATCTGGGTGCAGCGGAACATCGCAATGGTCCTGCCCGACTCCTTGTGCGTGACCGTCGCGTCCCAGACGTGCGTGGTCCTGCCGAGATGCACCGGCTTTGCGCTTGCGATGATGGTGCCCTCGCGCGCCGTGCCCAGGAAGTTGGCCTTGAGCTCGACGGTGGTGAAGCCGGTGGCGCCCGACGGGAGATTGACGCGGCAGCCATAGCCCGCGCAGGTATCAGCGAGCGTGACCACGGTACCCGCGTGCAGGTATCCATTCGGCGCCATGTGATGCGCATTGATCGCGATCTCGGCGGCGATCTCGGAGCGCTCGGCACGCGTGAACACGATGCCCATGTAGGCCGGCAGCCGGCCCGCACCGACCTTGTTGAGAGTCTCGACCGTCAGCTCTGAAATCACCGCCTCATCCTTCGGGTATCCGGTCCGTCACTCGATGCCGAGGCCGTCGAAGAAGTCCACGACGCCGGTCTCGAGCGAGTACTCGGCGCCGACGACGAGGAGGCCCGAGGTTTGGGTCAACTCCTCGATGATGTCGGAGCCATGGCGCAGATTTCGCACCGAGGCGCGGATGTTGGCGCGGACCGCCGCGCGTACCAGCGCGTCCCGATCGTGCTTGAGATCCGTGCCGAGCAGCCCCTCGACCGACGGCCTGATCAAGTCGACGATCGAATGCAGATTGTGCGATTGATTCTCGATCGGCCGCTGCAGCTGCTGCAAGGTGGCGCCGATCGCGCCGCACCCGGTGTGCCCGAGGACCACGACGAGACGCGTGCCGAATTGCTCGGCGGCGAATTCGACGCTGCCGATCAGCGAAGGCGCGACGATGTTGCCCGCCACGCGAATGACGAACAGATCGCCGAGTCCCTGATCGAAGATGATCTCGACCGGAACCCGGGAGTCGGAGCAGCCGAGGATGGTCGCGAACGGCTCCTGGCTGCGCGTCAGCTCCAGACGCCGCGCGCGGCTCACGGTCGCATCGCGATTGGTCTCGGTCACGAAGCGGCGATTGCCCTCTTGCAGCAGCGCGAGGGCTTCGCCCGCCGATATCATCGAGGAGAGCTGATGCCGCCGCGATGGCCCAGCAGGCGGGCGGGCAGGAACAGGATGGCGCGCAGCAGCGCGAACAGCGCTTCCAGGCTGACGGCGGCGAGCCGAAAAGGCAGCGACAGGAGCCAGACGAACGGCCACAGCAGGAGCACGAGCAGCGCCAGCGGCCAGCACAGCACGAAGAGGAGACTCCAGCACACGACGACCAGCAACGTTCTCAAAGCCGACCTCCTGCTTGTTCACCCGCAACCTTAGCACAGCCGCCCATTCGGGCGAGAGGTGAGGGCGGCCGTTGCTCAGCGCCGGGCCGTGGGCTTGACGAATTCCTTGCGCCGAAAGCGCAGCGCGGACCAATCGTCGTCGATGGCGACTTGACGGACGGACTCGAACCCCTGACCGCGGATGACGTCCCACCCCGTATCGCGGTTGAACTCGCATGCATAGCGCTTCGATGTGCCCTTGGGGTAGGCGAACCAGAGCACGGCATCTCCCTCGGCGGCGGCCGCGAGCCGCGTCGACAGACGATCGAGCTCGTTCTGGCGGGTCGCGAAGGCGATCGCGAAGCGCACCGCCTTCGGCCGCGGCGGATCGCGCACGACCTTGACGTCCTTCAGTCGCGCGAGCTCGGCGTCGAATGCCGCGGGCGCATTGCACACCACGATCTCCGGCTGCTCCTTCAAATTGAGCTTTTGAAACAGCGGCGTCACGACACGCTCATTTTCCGCTCGCCGCCCGCCCGAGCTCGCCATCGGGCGCCGCGGAGCCGATGCGCCGATCCAGCTGTGCGAGGACCGCCGGCCAGGCCTCCCGGTGCCGGTCCCGGGCCGCCTCGGTCGCGAAGCCGCGGTGCTCGAGCTCCAGCCGCGTGCACCCGCCCTGCAACTTGAGCTCGACCGTAACGATGGTCTCGGCGCCATCGGTTCCCCCTGCTCCGGTCACCCACGTATGCTCTATGAGCTCGTTGTCGACCAGGCGCAGGAATCGGCCGTAGTGCGGATGGCGTTGCGCCGTCGGGGCGCCCTCCGGCTTGAATTCGGTCTCGAAAAAGAACGGCGCGTTCACGCGCGGCTCCATCGTGACCGATCCGGGCGCAGCAAACCAGAGATCGAGCCCGGTGGTCCAGGCGCGGTAGAGCACCACGGGCGAGGATGCGATGAGGCGCTCGACCTCGAGCGCGAACGGCCGCCCGGTCAGGTCGGGCATGCGTACCTCGCACGGTTTGGCTTCAACGGTCATGCGCCAACATCAGTCGTACCCCGATGAGCACGAACAGGGAGCCGATGCAGCGGTTGAACCATGTCGTGAATCGGCGCGGCGCGCCGAGACCGGCGGAGATGCGCGCAGTGGACCAGCCGACGAACAGATTCCAAAGCGTACCGTTGAAATCGAATATGACGCCGAGCAGCAGAAAGGCCAGCGGCTTCGACGGCGCGTCCGCAGACACGAACTGCGGCAGGAACGCCAGGAAGAACAACGCCACCTTCGGGTTGAGAACGTTGGTGAAGAATCCCTGCAGGAACACGCTGCGCAACGAGGCGCTCGGGAGCACGGTGCCGGCCGGGGACGAGCCGCCGGAGGGCCTGGAGAGAATGAGCGAGATTCCGACGTAAACGAGATAAGCGGCACCCGCGATCTTGACGAGCATGAACGCGGCCGCCGAGGTCGCGAGCAGCGCCGACAGTCCGAGAGCCGCGGCGCAGATGTGGACCAGGGTACCCGTCCCGATGCCGAGCGCCGCCACCATCCCCGCCTTGACTCCCTGCGCCGAGCTGCGCCCGACGATGTACAGCGTGTCGGGACCGGGCGTGACGTTGAGCAGCAGCCCGGAGACCACGAAGAGCCACAAGTCGTGAACACCTAGCATGAAATGCGCCTCGGATCCTGATTCGTAATGCTGTTGCAGCACCGCCGCCGGGTCAAGCGGGCCGCACGCGCAGCGCGGCGCGTCTTTCCAGGCTTTCCTTGGGCCAACGCTCTGAGGCGCGGTAATACTCGAGCTCCGCCGGAACGCCGGCGGGCAATTGAACCCACGGCTGCTTGGTCGACGTGAAAATGTGAATGTCGGGCGGGAGCCTCGCGGGCTCATCGAGGGTGCCCACCCGCACGAAGCGTATCGTCTCTCCCGCACCCGAATAGTTGCTCCACAGCGCGACGTGACAGACGGGGCATCGAGAGATCCGCTGCCCCTTGCCGCTGTTCGAGGGCGTGTCGGTGACCATGACCTCGCCCCGCAACAGCTGCACGCGATCGGCCTCGATCATGGCATTGAGCGCAAAGGCCGAGCCGGTCTCGCGCTGGCACCAGCTGCAGTGGCAGCAATGCACGAACAACGGCGTCGAGATGAGCCGATAGCGCACGCGCCGGCAGGTGCAGCCGCCCTCGTACCCTGCTTCGCCGTGCGTGCCGCCGGCAGGGCCGCGGCGGGCGGCGACGGGGGCGCTCATGCGCCGCGCTTGCGTGCGGTGACTTCGATCTCGATCTGCATGCGAGGGTCGGCGAGTCCCGCGGAGATCATCGTGGCGGCGGGCCGCACCGCGCCGAGGTACTTGCGCAATATCGGCCAGCAGTCCGGGAACCGCGACGCGTTGGGTACGAGGTAGGTCACGCGCACGATGTCGGCGAGGTCGGCACCTGCCTGGCGCAGCGCGGCCTGGATGTTCTTCAGGCACTGCTCGGTCTGATCGAGCAGATCGTCGGAGATGGTCATGGTCGCGTAGTCGAAGCCGGTCGTGCCGGACACGAACACCCATTCGCCGTCCACGACGGCGCGCGAATAGCCGATGTCGTTCTCGAACTGCGATCCCGAGCTGATCAATTGTCGCGTCATTCGCTGGTGCCCCTCGGATACAGGGTACGTGACTGATTGCTGAGCTCCCATGGAATGCGATGCTCCAGCCAGACCTCGAGCGTCGGGGGAAAGAGGTTTGGGTTGTCCATGGAAGCGGTGGTGATATCGATCGTCGTCGGGCTCGCGACGGTCTCGTAGGAGAGCTGGCTGCCGCAAGTGCCGCAGAACTGCCGCACGACGCCCTGCGAGGACCGGTACGCCCTGGGAGCACCCGACAGGATCTCGATCTGCCCGCGATCGAACGTCAGCCAGGCGACCGTCGGTGCGCCGCTCGCCCGGCGGCAGGTCGCGCAATGACACACGCTCGAGAACACCGGCTCACCCGACACGCGAAACCGGATGGACGAGCACAGGCAACCGCCTTCGTTGATCTGCATGACAACCCCTTCGCGGCTCATCTTACCAAACGGCGCCGGCACAAATAGCGAATGCCGCGCCACATGCCCGGTGGGCTGGCCGGCTCTTTGCGCTATATTGAGACGCCATGGCCGAGACCCTGCAAGTGGATTGCTGCATTGCCGGCGGCGGACCCGCGGGCATGATGCTCGGCTATCTGTTGGGGCGTGCGGGCGTCAAGACGGTCGTGCTCGAGAAGCACGCGGATTTCCTGCGCGATTTCCGCGGGGACACCGTGCACCCGTCCACGCTCACCGTCATGAAGGAGCTCGGCCTGCTCGATGAGTTCCTGCGGTTGCCGCACTCGGAGCTGCATGCGATGGCCGCGGAGATCGGCGAGACCACGCTGAAGGTCGCCGATTTCGAGCACGTGCCGGTCGCGTGCAGGTTCATCGCGCTAATGCCCCAGTGGGACTTCCTGAATTTTCTGGCCGACAAGGGCCGCCGCTTCCCGTCGCTGCGCGTGATGATGTCCGCCGATGTGACCGGTCTCCTGAGCGACGCAAGCCGCGTGATCGGGGTCGCCGCGACGACCGCCGCCGGCCCGCTCGAGGTGCGCGCGCGGCTCGTGGTGGGCTGCGACGGGCGCAAATCCACGGTCAGGGAAGCCTCGGGGCTCGAGGTCGAGAATCTCGGCTCGCCGATCGACGTGCTCTGGTTCCGCATGTCGAAGAAACCCGGCGACCCGGGCCAGGTTCTCGGACGGCTCAACCCGGACTCGATGGTGGTGACCATCGATCGCGGCGACTACTGGCAGTGCGCCTACGTCATCGGCAAGGGCGGCATCGACAAGGTCCACGAGCAGGGCCTCGAGTCGTTCAAGAGCGCGGTCAGCGCGGGGGCGCGCTTTCTTTCCGACCGCGTCGACGAGCTGCGCTCCTTCGACGATGTGAAGCTGCTGAGCGTGACGGTGGATCGCCTGACCACCTGGTCCAAGCCCGGGCTGCTGTGCATCGGCGATGCGGCGCACGCGATGTCCCCGGTGGGCGGCGTCGGCATCAACCTCGCCATTCAGGATGCCGTCGCAACCGCGAATCTGCTCGCCGCCAAGCTGCGAGACGGGTCGCTGACGGACGACGATCTCGACCGGGTCCGGCGCAGGCGCCTCTTTCCCGTCAAGGTCATCCAGGCATTTCAGGTCGCCATTCACAAGCGCGTGCTCACCCCGGTCGTCTCCGGCCGCGAGCGCCAGCTGTCGGTGCCGTTCGCACTCAAGCTGCTGGACCGCTTCCCGTCGCTCCGCCGTTGGCCCGCGCAGTTTCTCGGCGTCGGCGTGCGGCCGGAGCACGTGCGGTCGCCCGAGGCGTGAGGCCCGGCGAATCGTGCCGGGGCAGGTGCCGCCCCGCGCAGCAAGAGCCCGGCTATTCCGCGATCCCCCCGCTATCGCTATACTTGCCGCGCCCAAGGTGGTTTTCTACATAATTTCAGCGAGTTGCCGTGTCCAACCCCGAATCGTCAGATACCCATTTCTTCAATTCCTTCAGCGTGGTGTTGGGCATCCTCATCCTGTTCGCGGTCGTGCTCTTTGGCGTAGCGCGCTCGATCGGCGCGGACACGCAAAGGGAAGACGTGCTGCAGGACAAGCTGCACATCGCAGAGCTGCACAAGAACATCGCGCCCTTTGCGCAGGAAGCGATCGCGGGCCAGGACAACTCGGCACTCGCGATCAAGACGGCGCCGACCGCCGCGGCCGACGTGCCGACCACCGGCGAGCAGGCCTTCAACAAGGTGTGCTCGGCCTGCCACGCCACCGGCGTCAACGGCGCGCCGAAGATCGGCGATCACGCGGCCTGGGGCCCGCGCATCGCGCAGGGCAAGGACACCCTGTACAAGGATGCGATCAACGGCAAGGGCAACATGCCGCCGAAGGGCGGCACGAGCTGGCCCGATGCGACCATCCGCATGACCGTCGACTACATGGTGTCGCTGAACAAGTAGTCAGCGCTCTCGTTTGTCGAGCGCTCGTAGGTTGATCGCCTCCGCGACGTGCATCTTCGTCAACCGCTCGTCGCCGGCAAGGTCCGCGCAGGTGCGCGCGACCCGCAACACCCGGTGACAGCCGCGGGCCGACAGTCCCATGCGATCGATGGCCATCTCGAGCAGGAGTCGCGGCTCCTGGTCCAGCCGGCAGTGATCCGTGGTCTCGGCGGGCGTGAGGCGGGCGTTCAACTTGCGCTGACGCTGCATCTGGCGTCGGTGCGCGGCCTCCACTCGCGCGGCGACCACCGCTGAGCGCTCCGCGCGTTCGCCGCCCTCGATCGCGGCCGTGCGATCCGGCAGCAGTAGCTCCGCCGGGACCGCCTTGATCCTCACGTGCATGTCGATGCGGTCGATCAAGGGTCCCGATATCCGGCCTCGATAGCGGCTGATCTCGTCCTCCGTGCAATGACACTTGCCGCGCGGCTCGCCCGCGAACCCGCAGGGACACGGATTCATGGCGGCGATGAGCTGGAAGCGTGCGGGGTATTCCCAAGTCCGCTTCAGGCGCCGCATGACGACCACGCCGCTCTCCAGCGGCTCGCGCAATGCCTCGAGCACGTTGCGCGCGAATTCAGGCAGCTCGTCCAGGAACAGGACGCCGAGGTGGGCGAGCGATAGCTCGCCGGGCGTCATTGCCCCGCCGCCGATCAGCGCGCCGATCGAGGCGGTGTGCTGCGGGCTGCGAAACGGCCTCGCGCGGCTCGCGCGCGGCTGGCCGCCCGACATCGACTCGAGACACGCGACCTCGAGCGCTTCCTCGGCGCTGAGGGGCGGCAGCAGACCCGACAGGCATTGCGCCAGCAGCGTCTTGCCCGCGCCCGGTGGCCCGATCAGCAGGAGCCCATGTTGCCCGGCGGCCGCGATCTCCAGGGCACGTTTGGCGGCGCTTTGCCCGCGCACCTCGCTGAGATCCTCGGGCGGCGCCGGGTCGTCGCCGCCATCCCGTCGATCACCGCCGCGGTCCCGATCGCAGCGGGCGTCCCGGTCACCGCCGCGGTCCCGATCGCCGAGGGAGTCCGCCGCGCAGATCCGGGCG
>DATAUO010000192.1:0-2123 GCA_036268215.1 Steroidobacteraceae bacterium | reverse complement strand
GGGGCAGACCGTGGAGATTCTCAACACCGATGCCGAGGGCCGGTTGATTCTCTGCGATGCGCTGCACTACGCTCGCCGCTTCAAGCCCATCGCCGTCGTCGACATTGCGACGCTGACCGGGGCTTGTGTCGTGGCACTCGGACACCACCACTCGGGCGCAATGGGTAATGACGAAGGACTGGTCACGGAGCTGGTCGAGGCGGGAGTACGCGCCGATGACCGCGCATGGCCCTTGCCGGTCACGGAGGAGTACGCGGAACAGCTCAAGAGCAATTTCGCGGACTTCGCCAATATCGGCGGCCGGGACGGCGGCGCCCTCACTGCCGCGGCGTTCCTCGGTAAATTCACAGAAGGGCTGAAATGGGCGCACCTCGACGTCGCGGGCACCGCCTACCAGAGCGGTGCGCAGAAGGGCAGCACTGGGCGTCCGACCCCTCTTCTTGCGGATTTCCTTATCCGCCGCGCCCGGCTCTGACGCGCCATGGCGTAAGTCATGGGCGACGGCGACGGCACTTCAGCATCTGCGGCCTCGAGCGACGCCGCATCCTCGCGGCCCGCCTCCTCCGCCGCTGAGGGTCTTCGCGTTGACTTCTACGTCATCGAGGAAGCGGCGCCGGCCGCACGGCTGAAGGTCGCCTGCCGCCTCGCCGAGAAAGCCTATCTCGCTTCTCAGCGCGCGCTCATCTGGCACACCGACCGCGCCGAGCTCGAAGCGCTCGATGAGCTGCTCTGGACCTTTGCGGACGGCAGCTTCGTGCCGCACGAATGGCTGACATCCAACGGCGCCGCGGAGGCGCCGGTGCTGCTCAGTGCCGGCTCGCCGCCCGCCGGCACATTCGATTTCGTGGTCAATCTCGCCGCCGATCCCCCGCCTTTCCTGCATCTCTCACGCCGAATCGCCGAAATCATCGATGGCGACGAGGGGCGACGGCGGACCGGGCGCGCGCGCTTCAAGGCCTATCGCGAGCTGGGCGTCGAGCCCGCGACGATTCACATCTAGCGCGGGCACCTCTCGGGTGCCTCTATAATCCCCTGACAAATCGCTCAGGGGCCGTCACTCACCATGGACAAAGCGTACGCGCCGCACGACATCGAGCGGCGGATCTACGAGCAGTGGGAATCCCGCGGCTGGTTTGCGCCGAGCGGCCGTGGGTCACCCTTCTGCATCATGATCCCGCCGCCCAACGTGACGGGTACGCTGCACATGGGCCACGCCTTCCAGCACACACTTATGGATGCGCTCACCCGCTATCACCGTATGCGCGGTGATGACGTGCTGTGGCAGCCCGGTACCGATCACGCCGGCATCGCGACCCAGATGGTCGTGGAGCGCCAGCTCGAAGCGCAGGGCCGCAAGCGCAGCGAGCTGTCGCGGGAAGCCTTCGTCGAGCGCGTTTGGGAGTGGAAAGCGCAATCGGGCGGCACCATCGCCTCGCAGATGCGCCGCTTGGGAGACTCCGTCGACTGGTCACGCGATCGCTTCACGATGGATCCGGAGCTGTCGCGCGCGGTCATCGAGGTGTTCGTGCGCCTGCACGAAGAAGGCCTGATCTACCGCGGCAAGCGGCTGGTCAACTGGGACCCGGTGCTGCTCACTGCTTTGTCCGACCTGGAGGTGGAAACCGAGGAGGAGGAGGGTCACCTCTGGCATCTGCAATACCCGCTCGAGGACGGGTCGGGTCACGTCATCGTGGCCACGACACGGCCCGAAACGATGCTCGGCGACACTGCCGTGGCCGTCAACCCGGATGACGAGCGCTACAAACATCTCGTCGCCCGGAAGCTCCTGCTGCCGCTCGCGCAGCGCTCCATCCCCGTCATCGCCGACAACTACGTGGATGCCTCCTTCGGTTCAGGGTGCGTGAAGATCACGCCCGCGCACGATTTCAACGACTACGAGATCGGACTGCGGCACGGGCTCGAGCAGATCAACATCTTCACGCCCCGCGCCGCGCTCAACGACAACGTCCCGGCACGCTTCCGCGGCCTCGACCGCTTCGAGGCGCGCAAGCGCGTGGTGGCCGAGCTCGAGGCGGCGGCCCTGGTGGAGAAGGTCGAGAAACACAAGCTCACGGTCCCCCGCGGCGATCGCAGCGGCGCGGTGCTCGAGCCGTTTCTGACCG
>DATAUO010000191.1:0-7128 GCA_036268215.1 Steroidobacteraceae bacterium | reverse complement strand
GTCTTCAGGTGGCAGCGCTCGAAGCGCGCATTCTTCTGCGCGCGCACGATGCCCTCGAGCAGCGCGGGAATGCGCGCGAGCTGATCCGGCGGCGTTCCGTAGGCGATGCGCAGCGTGGCGAGGGCGCGCTGCTCCTGGGCGCGGGCGTAGTTGCGCACGCGGCTCTTCAGGATGTCGGCGTTGGAGAGAATGATCTGCTCGCCGCTCTCGCTGCGCAGGCGCGTGGTCTTGATGCCGATGTGCTCGACCTTGCCGACGAAGGCGTCGATGGTCAGGCTGTCGCCGACCACGAAGGGCTTGTCGAGCGCGATCGACAGCGAGGCGAACAGGTCGCCGAGCACGTTCTGCAGGGCCAGGGCGACCGCGACGCCGCCCACGCCCAGGCCGGCGAGGAGCGCCGTGATGTTGACGCCGAGGTTGTCGAGCGCGACCAGGAACACCAGAGACCAGATCAGGACGCGCGCGACGAAGTTGATGATGTCGAGCGAGCCCGCGAACACCTGATCGGCGCCGCGCTCGAGCTGCTTCATCTCGAGATAGAACCTCACCGCGCGCACGGCCCACAGGCCCACCTGCAGGAGGATCAGCATCGACACCACGCTCGTGACGACGTGCTCGACCCGGTCGGGCAGGGTCAGGCACTCCTCGCCGGCGTAGAGCGCGAGGGCGAAGAACAGGAACTGCCGGGTATTGCCCGACAGATACGCGAACAGGCGCAGCGGCAGCCGCTGCTGGGCGACGGAGTACTTCTCGTACCGGGAGGAGACGAAGTGCCGCAGGATCACCAGGACGAACCACACCGCGGCGGCGGCGATGCCCGCGATCAGCCAGTCGGTGAGCGAGTTGGTGTGGAACAGCCGCTCGGCGGCCGCGATCTTGCGCGCGAAATAATCACCCATAAGTGGCGGCGATTATAGCCGCCGCGCGCTCAAGCGATGTCCTGCATCCCCAGCTCCTTCATCTTGCGCGTCAGGGTGTTGCGGCCCCAGCCGAGGAGCTTCGCGGCGTCCTGCTTCAACCCGTCCGCCTTGCGCAGGGCGACGCGGATCAATATCCGCTCGACTTCGGGCACCGCCTGATCGAGCAGGCGCTGCGTGCCCGCCTCGAGCTCCTGTTCGGCCCAGTTCGAGAGCTTGGCCATCCAGTCGTGCGTCGCCGACCGGCCGGCGGGCGCGCCGCCGAGGTCGGCCGGAATGTCTTCCGCGCGGATTTCCCGGCCCGGCGCGGTCACCGTCAAGCGGCGGCAGGCGTTGACGAGCTGGCGCACGTTGCCCGGCCAATCGAAGGCGACCAGCGTGGTCTCGGCGGGCGAGGTCAGCAGCTTCGGCTCGACGCCGAGCTCTTTCGCGGCGACGGCGAGATAGTGGCGCAGCAGCTCGGGAATGTCCTCGCGCCGCTCCCGCAGCGGCGGAATCTCGATGCGGATCACGTTGAGCCGGTGCAGGAGATCCTCGCGGAATTGGCCGGATTTCGTGCGGGCTTCGAGATCCTGGTGGGTGGCCGCGATGACGCGCACATCCACCTTGACCGGCGTCTGTCCGCCGACCCGATAGAACTCGCCCTCCGCGAGCACGCGCAGCAGGCGCGTCTGCAGGGCCGGCGACATGTCGCCGATCTCGTCGAGGAACAGCGTGCCGCCGTCGGCCTGCTCGAAGCGACCGCGGCGCAGCGCGTCCGCGCCCGTGAACGCGCCCTTCTCGTGGCCGAACAGCTCCGATTCCAGGAGGTCGGCGGTGAAGGCGGCCGTGTTGAGCGCCACGAAGGCCTTGCTGGAGCGCGGGCTGTGCCGGTGCAGCGCGCGCGCGACCAGCTCCTTGCCCGTGCCCGACTCGCCCGTGATCAGGACGGTCATGCTGGAGCGCGAAAGTCGGCCGATGGCGCGAAACACCTGCTGCATCGAGGCCGCCTGGCCGAGCAGCTCCGGCATGCTGCGCCGGGTGGCATCGACGTCGATCGGCACCGTCGCTTGCTGGGCGGCACGGCGCACGAGATCGACGGCCTTGTCGATATCGAAAGGCTTCGGCAGGTACTCGAAGGCGCCTCCCTGATAGGCGGCGACCGCGGCATCGAGATCCGAGTGCGCGGTCATGACGATCACCGGCAGGCCCGGCCGCGTGGTCTGGATCTCCTTCAAGAGCTCGAGGCCGCTCCTTCCGGGCATGCGGATGTCGGTCATGAGAATGTCGGGCGAATCGGAGCGCAGCGCGGTCAGCACGTTGTCCGCCTGATCGAAGCTCTTGGCCTGCATGCCCGATCCCTTGAGCGCTTTCTCCAGCACCCACCGAATCGATGCGTCGTCGTCCACCAGCCAGACTTGCAGCGGTTTCGGGCTCATGAGGGGTCCATGGGGAGGGAGATGACGAAAATGGTTCTCCCCGGCGCGCTGTCGAACTCGATCAGTCCGCCGTGGCGGCTGACGAGATCCTGGGCGATGCCCAGCCCAAGTCCGGTGCCGTCGGCGCGCCCCGACACGAGCGGATAGAAGATCGTGTCGCGAATGTCGGCGGGAACGCCCGGCCCGTTGTCTTCGAATTGTATGGATGCCGCCAATCGGCGCTGCGCGCCGACGCTGACATTGCTTGCCGCGCGGGTGCGCAGGATCAGCCGGGGCGAGGGCAGCCCTGCGCCGGACAGCGCCTGCATGGCATTGCGCCCGAGATTGAGCATGGCCTGAATGATGTGATTGGGATCCACGGTGAGCGAAGGCAGGCTCGGGTCGTAGTCGCGCTCCACCGCCACGCCCTCGGGCGCCTCGCTGCGCAGGAGGTGGTACACGCGCTCGAGGAGCTCGTGCAGATTGGTGAGCTGCTTGGCGGGCGGACGGCCGGGACCGAGCATGGAATCGAGCAGGTTGGTGAGCCGATCCGCCTCGCTGATGATCACGCGGGTGTACTCGCGCAGCGCCGGATCGAGCAGCTCCCGCTCGAGGAGCTGCGCGGCTCCGCGCAGCCCCCCGAGCGGGTTCTTGATCTCGTGCGCGAGCTGGCGAACCATGAGGCGGCTGCCGCCGAGCTGCGCGAGCAGCGCATTTTCGCGCGTGAGGCGCCGGTGCTGCGTGATGTCCTCGATCTCGAGCAGGAACTTCGGCTCGCCGCCGCCGATGATGACCTGGGTCACGGCGCAATCGAGGATGCGGTCGACGCCGCTCAAGGTGGGCCACGCGAGCTCGCGCTGCACGACGCCGTCGGTGCCCTGGCGGGTGCGCTCGATGAGCGGCAGCAGCGTCTCGGCGCCGCGCGTGAGCTCGGTGACCGGCCGACCCAGCGCCTGATTCAAGCCGATCCCGAACAGCGTCTCGGCCGCGGCGTTGAGATATTCCACGCGCAGCGCCTGGTCCATCAGGAAAACGCTGGTGACGAGACTGTCGAGGATCTCGGTGCCCGCCACGTGCACCGGGGTCAATCTCAGCTCAGCGGCCATGGCGACCGCATCCGGGCGCATGCGGCCCCGAGGAGGGGCTCCGCGCGTTCGACCGCCGATCCGGGCTCAGTGCTTGTGCTGAGGAGACAGAACCGAGGGCTGGCGCACGTAGAAGGTCACGCTCCCGGTGCTCTGCGAAGCGCCGCTCTGCGGATCCGAGAGTGTCGCGGAAATCATGTACGTGCCGCGGTCGAGGTGCGGCAAGGTGAACGAGGTGGCATTGGTGTCGTCCGTGAGATCCTGCCCCGACAGGTGCCAGGCGAGGATTTGCCCTTCCTTGAGTGCCGGCACGAGGTTCAGGCGCACGCCGATCGGCTCGTCGCCGAAAAAGGTCTGCTCCGGGGTGGGCGTGGCGATCGAGAATTCGCTGTAGCCGAGCGCCGCGACGGTGGGCTTCTTGGCGGGCGTCCCGGCCGCCTTGGCGCCGGCCCCGGTTCCGAGGTTCGATTGCCCCGCGATCACGATCTTCTCCGCGCCGGGAACCGGTTGATCGGAGTAATGGATCACCCCGTCGGCGTCGGTCCATTTGTAGACCACCGCGGCCTGCGCCGTGCAGGCCATGATCGTTGCGAGCGCAATCCATGAGGGGAAACGACGCATGGCTGCAGAGCATAGCCCTATCCCCTCGCTGCCACAAAAGAGGCTGCGGGGAATGTGACCGCCGTCAGGGTGGCTCCCATGCGTGACCTCACAGGCTGTAATACATCTCCAGCTCGATCGGATGGGTGGTCATGCGCAGACGCGTGACCTCCTTCATCTTGAGATCGATATAGGCATCGATCAGGTCGTCGGTGAACACGCCGCCGACCTTCAGGAACGCCCGATCCTTGTCGAGATAGTCGAGCGCCATGTCGAGCGAATGGCATACGGTCGGAATCTTCTTGTCCTCTTCCGGCTCCAGATCGTAGAGATCCTTGTCGCCCGGGTCGCCCGGATGGATCTTGTTCTGAATCCCGTCGAGCCCCGCCAGCAGCATGGCCGCGAAGGCAAAGTAGGGATTGGCGGTCGAGTCCGGGAAGCGGACCTCGATGCGCCGCCCCTTGGGGTTCGATATCCAGGGAATACGGATCGAGGCGGATCGATTGCGCGCCGAGTACGCGAGCTTCACCGGCGCCTCGAATCCCGGCACCAGGCGCTTGTAGCTGTTGGTGCTGGCATTGGTGAAAGCGTTGATCGCGCGCGCGTGCTTGATGATGCCGCCGATGTAGTAGAGCGCGATGTCGGACAGGCCGCCGTACTTGTCGCCGGAGAACAGCGCCTTGCCGTCCTTCTGCAGCGACTGGTGCACGTGCATGCCGCTGCCGTTGTCGCCGACCAGCGGCTTCGGCATGAAGGTCAGCGTCTTGCCATAGCCGTGAGCGACGTTTTGCAGCGCATATTTCAGGATTTGAACCTCGTCGGCCTTCTTGGTCAGCGTGTTCGCCGCGACGTTGATCTCGCCCTGTCCCGCGGTCGCCACCTCGTGGTGATGCACCTCGAACTTGAGACCCATTTCCTCGCAGGCGAGCGACATGGCCGTGCGGATGTCCTGCTGCGAATCGACGGGCGGCACCGGGAAGTAGCCGCCCTTGATGCCCGGACGATGCCCCTTGTTGCCGTCGTCATAGGCCTTGCCCGAGTTCCACGCACCCTCGTACGAATCGACCTCGTAGGCACAGCCGTTCATGCCGGAGGACACCGACATGCGATCGAAGATGAAAAACTCGTTCTCCGGTCCGAAGAGGGCGGAGTCCGCGATGCCGGTGGACTTGAGATAGGCTTCGGCGCGCTTGGCGAGCGAGCGCGGGTCGCGCTCGTAGCCCTGCATGGTCATGGGCTCGATCACGTCGCAGCGCAGGTCGACCGTCGTCTCCTCATAGAAGGGATCGATCACGGCGGTGGATGGGTCCGGCATCAGGATCATGTCGGACTCGTTGATTCCCTTCCATCCGGCAATGGAAGAGCCGTCGAACATCTTGCCGTCCTTGAAGAAGCCCTCGTCCACCAGTCGTGTAGGGATGGAGATGTGGTGTTCCTTGCCGATGGTATCCGTGAACCGAAGGTCGGCGAACTTGGCGTTCTTTTCTTTGATGAGAGACAAGACATCGGCGGGAGTCATTGGCGTCCTCACGGGTTGCGGTGGTCCGGTCGTCCGGGTTGAGGCGGCAAATGCATCTCATGTGCCATTTTGATGCACCGTAGAAATCAAGCACTTGACGGCTGGGTCCGGCGCATTCTGCATCAAAACGGGGCATAGTGTGCAAGGTGGCGCTCCATTCTGGGGCGTTCCGCGCGGTTTGGTATCCTTGCTGGTCGCGGGCGATCGAGATTTCAGCGCCGTGTTCCAATAGGGTGCGTCCACACCGCGAGGGACACGTGGGAAGCGCCTCGCATATACTCGCGGGTTTTATCCCGCGAGAACCCATGTCCAAGGCGCCGCTCCAGCCGCCGCGCACGTTCCAGGAGCTTATTTTTGCGCTGCAAAAATATTGGTCGCTCCAGGGCTGCGTCATTCTCCAGCCCTACGACATGCCGATGGGCGCGGGCACGTTTCACACGGCCACCTTCCTGCGCGCCGTCGGACCCGAGCCTTGGAGCGCCGCCTACGTGCAGCCGTCTCGGCGGCCGACCGACGGCCGCTACGGCGAAAATCCGTTCAGGCTGCAGCACTACTACCAGTTTCAAGTCGCCATCAAGCCCTCGCCCGACGACTTCCAGGAGCTCTACCTCGGCTCGCTGCGGGCGCTGGGGTTCGATCTCCTGACGCACGACATTCGCTTCGTCGAGGACAACTGGGAGTCGCCGACGCTCGGTGCGTGGGGCTTGGGTTGGGAGGTCTGGCTGAACGGGATGGAGGTCTCCCAGTTCACCTATTTTCAGCAGGTCGGCGGTCTCGATTGCCGGCCGGTGATGGGTGAGATCACCTACGGTCTCGAGCGTCTGGGAATGTACATCCAGGGCAAGCAGAGCATCTTCGACATCGTCTGGACCGACGGGCCGTTCGGCACCGTTACCTACGGCGATGTCTTCCATCAGAACGAGGTCGAGCAGTCGATCTACAACTTCGAGAAGGCTGACACCGCGGTGCTCGCGGCGGAATTCGACGCACACGAGGCGGCGTGCCGGCGATTGCTCGAGGATAAGCTGGTGCTGCCGGCGTATGAGCAGATGGTGGGCGCGTCGCACGCGTTCAATCTGCTGGACTCGCGCCATGCGGTGTCGGTCACCGAGCGCCAGCGCTTCATCCTGCGGGTGCGCACGCTGGCGCGCGCCGTCGCGGAAGGCTACCGCGCGAGCCGCGAAGCCCTGGGATTTCCGCTGCTCAAGAACCTCGAGCGTGCCGCCGGATGAGCGGTTCGCGCGACCTCTTGTTCGAGCTCAATACGGAAGAGCTGCCGCCGCGGACGCTGAAGCTCCTGTCGAGCGCGCTCACCGAGGGTATGCAGAAGGGCATCGACGCGGCGGGCATTCCGCACGGAGCGGTGAGGGGCTTCGCAACGCCGCGGCGTCTCGCCGTGCAGGTCGCGAGGCTCGACGTGCGCCAACCCGATCGCGAGGTCGAGAAGCGCGGGCCGCCGCTCAAGGCGGCGTTCGACGCCGCGGGCTCGCCGACCCAGGCCGCCGCCGCTTTCGCGCGAACCTGCGGCGTCGCCGTGTCCGAGCTCGCGACCCTGACCACGGACAAGGGCGCCTGGCTGGTATTCCGCGGCACGGAGCGCGGCGCCGAGA
>DATAUO010000190.1:0-8760 GCA_036268215.1 Steroidobacteraceae bacterium | reverse complement strand
CATCCAACAGGAACGGACTCTTTCCCCAGTAGCAAAGCTCCGGCGTCTCGCATGCGGCGCGCCCACGTCCCGTTTCGGCGACGAAGCGGGAATCGGCCCGGGTCTGCCGCTCGAGCGCATCCAGACCGCGCAGATCGCGTGCGACCCCGGGCATCAGGCTCGCCGCGTATGCGCCCAGGTAAGCACCGAGCAGCAGCGTCAGCGCCGGGCCTGCCTGAACTGCGCGCAGCGGTCCCGGCAGCGGGATCGACCAGAGGTGCTCGACCTCGAGCGCGGCGCACAGGCTCGCGGCAATCATGAAGTCGAAGTATTTGTTGATGTCGACGCCGATGCCGCCCGACAGGATGCCGGCGAACACTGCGGTCATCACCAGGTAGACCGCGGCAAATTCGTTGCGCTCGTTGGTGCGCGCGCGCGGCAGCAGCAGCAACGACAGCACGACGATGGGCGCGAAGCACTTGATCGCCGCGCCGCTGTCCCGGAACGCCTGATGCCAGGAGTATTCGCGCGAAAAGAGCAGGCTCTGGAAGAATGCCGGACCGTAGAGCCGCCATACCAGAAACGCGCTGGCGGCGAGCAGCACGGCCGAGCTCGCGATCCAGGTCGCGAATGCGGGCCTCGAGCGCCGCAGCAGCCACCATGAGGTTGCGATCGGCAGGGAGACCAGCGTGTGCTTGGTCCATCCTCCCGCCAGCATGAGCGCCGCGCCGAGCACGATGGGCAGCGTCCTGGCGCCGCCGCGCCAGATGACCACGACACCGGTGGTCATGAGCGCGTGGGCCAGCCACTGCGGATCGTCGATGCCGGCATAGGCGCGCGCATAGGTCACGGCGAATGCCAGAAATGCGCCCGAGCCCAGCGACGCCACGCGTCGGCACGATCCGCCGGCGCGCAGCCACAGGTACACGTTGACCGCCACGATCAGCATGCTGGCCACGGAGACGATCCGGCCGGCGAAAACATTGTCGCCGACCAGGCGGCCGACCAGGCCCACGACGTAGAAGGAAACCGGCGGGTAGTTGTTGATGACGGGACTTCCGACCGGTCCCGGATACAGATTGCCGCCGCTCATCGCGATCTGGGCGAAGAAGGCGTTCCACCCCTCGTTGGGGTCGAGCGGCACATACCGGACGAGCGTCGCGAGCGGCCTCAGCAGTCCGCAAACGACGGCGGCACCGAGCAACGCCAGACCGATCCGACACAGCACCTTGCCCGCCGATGCGGGCGCGCTCGCCGAATGCGTGCTACTCATGTCAAGGCGCAATCCTGGGTGGAGTCGTCGTCGCGCAGTGTAGCGCGCGGGAGCATAGCTTTCCGCCGAAAACGGCGCAATTCTCAACCTGCGTCACGGTCCCCGCCGCCGGGATGTCGATGCCCGTCCGGATGGCGCAAAATCGACCTTTCGACGCCGAGGACCCCCGATGCCGCATGACCTCCGCCGCAGCGACGTGATCGCATTCACCCTCCTGGGGATCGTCGTCGTCGGGCTCGGAACGGCGATCGCGTACCTCGTGAGCCGTCACGGGGTCATGACCGGTCACGGCAGGCTTCTGTTCGGCGCGCCCTCCTACGCTCGGCTGGCGGATGAGCTCATCGAGCATCGCGGCTTTGCGGCGGGCGGCGAAGCGCTCGATCGGATGCCGCTCTACGTCGCCGTGGTGGCGCTCAGCAAGCTCATCGCGGGTTCGCACTGGGCGTATGCGCTCATCATCCTCCAAGGAGCATTGGCGCTCCTCTGCGGAACGATGCTGCACCGGGCCGTGCGCGGCCTCACCTCGGTGTCGTGGGCACCCGCCGTCGTGACCGCGGGCTACGCGCTGCACATCGGCCTGCAGCTCGAGAACTTCGCTCTCCGCGAGACCGTGCTCTACGAGTTCTTCGTGGTGTCCTTTTTCTACTTCGCCACCCGGACGATCACCTCCCGCACCGTCGCGCTCATGGTGCTGTGCGTGGGTCTCGCCTTCTACACTCGACCGACCGGCGTCCTGCTGATCGTGCCGCTGTCGATATTCATACTGATGATGCCCGCCGCGAGCCTCCGGCATCGCCTCAAGACGCTCGGCTGGGCGCTGGCCGCGATGGTCCTGCTCGCCGCGCCGTGGCAGGCGTACCAGAGTCACGTTCAGGGCCGGTTCACCTTGAGCGCCACCCACGTCGGCGGGTGGAATCTCTACAAGGGCAACAGTTTTGCGTTCGAGGCCGTGAGCCCTTACATCGACCACGATCAGGCGGACGGCTACGTCGAGGGGCTCAGGGAGCAATACCGCAGCGGACAGCTTTCAACCCGCGCAGCCGGCGCTCGCAGCGAGGACGACTACCTGCGCCGGCTGGCGCAAGCGGACATTCGCGCCGACTATCCGCGCTTCCTGAGAAAGACCGTCCTCAGGGTGATCGTCTACCTGTCCCCGCTCGAGACTCCGCTCGGCGCAGCGGATGTCGGCGTCGATCGGGACAGGGTGGTCCTCAACCACTACCGCGGAAATTTCGTGGACGCGGACCGCGACTGGATCGACTTCCTCGGGCAGCTGTCCTTCTTCATCGTGCTGTTCGCCATTCCGCTCGGATTTCTGGGCGCGCTCAGATTCTTGTGGGCCGATGCGCGGCTGCGGGCGGTTGCCGCCGCGAGCTTCGCCGTCGTCGCCGTGCATGTCGCCGCGCATGCCGCGCTGACGGCCGAGACGCGCTACCGCCTGCCGCTCGACCCTCTGTTCCTGCTGTGGGCAGGCGCGACCTTGGGGCTGATCTTCGGCACGCGGCCTCAGGGTGCCAGACCGTAGACCGTGACCTGGCTGCCCCCGCCCAGGTAGACGTGCCCGTTGGCGATCACGGGCACCGTGAATTTCACCGCATTGCCGCTGGTATCCGCCGACGCGGCGGAGCTGCTGTAGAGCGCCGTGCCCAGATTGGTGCCGTAGGCGCGCAGAATCGACGGTCCGGCCGGCGAGGTGCCGTTGTTGCCCTGGTTCGCGAAGTTGGAATTGTCGAGAACCCAGAGCAGCGCGTTACCCTGCGGCGATGCGGAGATCGTCGCCGTCGGGCCCGGATAGGGATAGACCTCGGCGCTCGAATAAGCGGGAATGGCGACGGCGTTCATCTGGGCAAAGAGTCCGGCCGTGAGCGGCAGCGCCATCACCGGGCCCGAGGTCGACACCATGTAGACCGTGCCGTTGTAATACGTCGGCGTGCTGAAGATGCAATTCAGATGCGGGCATTGCTGGGAGTTCGGCAGCGTCAGGAACTGCACCGTGTTGTCCAGGGTCGAGTGGAACCCGCTCATGTCGTCGCGGTCGATCAGCCACAGATGCGCTTGCTTGTCCGAGCCCACCAGAAGATTGGGATGGCCGCCCGGGCCCACGCCGTCCGGCAGCACGGTCACGCCGGACGCCGCGATGTCGAGGTCGGGCACGTTCCACACGGCTTCCTGCGAAGGCGTGTAGAAATCCTGCATCGCCAACGTTGCAGGGTTCAGGTTGAGAAAGCTCATGGAGAAATCATTGTTGGGCAGGACCGGCGGCAACACATCGGCCGAGTCGTCGAAGGTTCCGTTGCCGGTGGCGAGGAACATGCGGCCCGCGGAATCGACCGCCGGCGCGCCGGCGGACATCCATATGCCGCCCTCGGTCCCATCCGGCGCCACGTTGACCACGCCGGTCTGCGCGAGCGAGGCGGCGTCGTAACGCATGATCCAGCCCCAGTACGGCTGCATGTCGCAATGCGACGCCCACGAAATGAAGACCCCGCCGCCGTAGAGCGCCAGAGCCGCGCGCTGATTCTCGAGCAGCGGTGAAAAGGTTACCGTCGTGCCGCCGGCGCCGGTGCCCGCGACCTGCGCCTGAATCGACACCGGCGATCCTGCCCGCTCCGCGCCGGTCGAGATGCTCAAGGCATGCAGGCGCTGCACGAAATTCCCGCTCTCCTTGGTGGCGGCGACCAGATACAGCGTTCCCGCCGCGGGATCGATGACCGGCGTTCCGGTGATTCCGAATTGAGTGATGTCGTTGCACCCGCTGAGATCCGTATACGAGATCGTCGTGCCCGCGCCGAGGACGCTCACCCGCCAATAGGTCGTGCATTGGGGATCGTCTGCGTCGATGGCATAGACCGAATCCATTTGCGTCACCACGAAGAGCACGTTGTGCTTGCCGGCGCCGATCGACAGATTCGCGACATAGAGCGGCTGCGCGTAGATCTCTCCGTCCACCGGGCAGGACCAGCGCTTGCCGAAGGAGCCGCCGCTCACCGATGCCGGCGTCAGCGCATACTCCTTGAGATTCTGGCCGCTGCGCGCAACATCGTCGTGATACGTATAGATGCCGGCGAGATCGGTGACCGCGACCGACGCGGCGGCCGACTTCGCCGGCTCGGCCACGCTCACGGCCTTCACCGTGTGCGTCCCCGGGCTGGCCGGCGGCACATACGAGCCGCCGGCGCTGATGGTGCCGGTGGTGCCGTTGCCGCCCACGACGCCGTCGACGCTCCAGGTCGCGGGGCCGCCGCCGGGCACGGTGGCGGCGAACTGCTGCGATTGGGATGTCGTCAAAGCGGCATTGCGCGGCGTCACGCTCATGCTTCCCGCATTGACGATGCTTACGGTGACGGAAGCGTTGCCGCTTCCTCCCGGGCCCATGCAGGTCAGCGTGTAGATCGTGGTCACCGTGAGCGCCGCGGTCGGGACGTGGCCGCTGGTCGCCTGGGCGCCGCTCCAACCGCCCGAGGCGGTGCACGAGGCGGCGTTGGATGCGCTCCAAGTCAGCGTCGAGCCGGCGCCGCTCGCGACGCTGACCGGATTCGCCGTGAGCGTCACCGACGGGGCCGCGGGCGGCGGCTGCGCCGGCGTGACCGTCACCGTGGCGGTGGCCTTTGCGGGCGTGGTGCCGGCAGCGCCGGAGCAGGTCAGCGTGAAGCTCGTGGTTGCGGTGAGCGCCGCGGTCGAGACGTGGCCGCTGGTCGCCTGGGTGCCGCTCCAACCGCCCGAGGCGGTGCACGAGGTGGCATTGGATGTGCTCCAGGTCAGCGTCGAGCCGGCGCCGCTCGCCACGCTGACCGGACTCGCGGTGAGCGTGACCGCCGGCGCCGCAGGCGGCGGCGGTGGCGACGAGGACTGCGACGGCTTGCCGCCGCCCGAACAGGCCTCCAGCATCACGACCAGCGCCATCAACGCATGTTTCGCAGGCGCGGAAATCCTCATCATCCATTCCCCTTTAGAATTGCTTTCGGCACCCCCAAGGCATGGGGCGCCGCATGCGAATCATGGCTGGATTATCGCCAACGCGCCACGCGTCGCCGTTATGTCATCTCTCCCCGCCGATTGGAAACGGCCGCGCCGAGGAATAAAAACGGGCGCCGTACTTCGCCTCGCGGTTGTCGGGGCGAAACGGGCGGCGCAGGATCGTCTCGAGCATGCGATCCACCGCGGTGTAGGGTTCGGGCCGCGGAGTCTCGCCGTGGTTTGCGGGTATTTCCAGGGTTATCTCGCGGCTCTCCGCGCGGCCCGAGATTCGCCATCCCAGCTTTGGATAGTCGAGCCGGAAGTCCGACGTCTCCACCGGAAGCAATGCGGGGGGATCGGTCCAGAAAGGGTCTGCCGCGTCGTGCATGAAAGCCAGCACCAGCGAGCGCAGTCCCCACTGACAACTTCCGCTGCCGGAGTAGTCATCGAGGAATCGCATGTCCGCCTCGAAGTACCCTTGAGTCAGCGCGCCATCGCGCAACGCACCATGCGCGATGAAATAACGCCAGACCGCGTCCAGCGCGTGCCGAGCGCGGCCCGGCGCGGCCGCGCTCGGGCTCGACAGATCGGCCGCGAGCACCGGCACGGGCACGGCGGTGCGATAGCACACGCTCCTGCCCATGATCGGAATGCCCCCGGGGCTGATCAGATGAGCGGTCAGTTCCGCGCTGTCCGCGAGCGCGCGCGCGATGAATTCGGGGTCGAATGCCGGGTCGATCCGATGCACCCAGTAAAGCTCGTAGGTGATGCCCCACGCGTTGTAGAAATCGACGTTCGAGCCGTCGATGAACCACCCGCTCTCCAGGTAGAAGCGCCGGTACTGGGAGAATGCGCGGCGCGCCCGCGCCTCGAGCTGCGGACCGGCCTCGGGAACCTTCAGGTCGATCAGCACCAGATCGATCACGACCGGGAACAACATCCAGTTGTTCGGCGGCGTCGAGACGGTGGTGGCGGGCAGCAGCCAGCGCACGATCAGCCGCTTCTCCTCCTTGCGCAATCCGTCCCAGATGAGGGCGCGGGTCAGCCACAAGGCTCGCGCGATGTCCGCCGCCTCCACCAGCCGCTGATCGTGGTCGCCGATCTCGCCCCAGTACCCACTCGAAGCGGGATCGACGCCGCTCAAGATGCCGCGCTTCAGCGCCTCGAGCAGATCGATGCGCCGGCCGTCCTCGGGATCGACGACGACGGGCTCCCGGCCGGAATGAAGCCATGCCGCCAGCAGCGGGGCGGTGCGGGCGAAGCCCTCGAGACCGCTCATCGCCGGGCCGTTGCGGCTGCCGGCTCCGCAGTACTGCACGCGCGCGAAGTCTCGAGTCCGGTGATCGGCGAAGCCCGCGGCGAAATACAGGAATGCTGCGCGATAGCGCTGATCGGCCGGCGCATCGCGGAGGAACAGACGCTGCACGCGCATCTCCGCCGCGCCGACGGGCGCGCACGGGGTGTACGCCCGCCAGGCATCGCCGCTCGAAAACCGCGTCACGGCGCCGGCGGCGATCCCCATGATCAAGAGCGCCGCCCCCGGCCAGAGCACGCGCGGCTTCCCGGAGATCATGCGCCGGAGACGTTGGCGCGCGGACATCAGGACGATGCAGGGCGGCCGATGAGCGGCAGGATTTCCGCGCGCAGCCGCGCGCCGACGGCCGGCCAGGTATAGCGCTCCCGTGCGAGCCGATGTCCCGCTTCGCCGAGCTGCCGGCAACGCGCCGGGTCCCCGAGCAGCTCGATCAGCGCCTCAGCCAGCTGCTCGACGCCGCCCGGCGGCACCAGGCGGCCGGTCACGCCATCGTTCACCATGTCGGGGAGCGCGCCTTCCGTGGTGGCGACCACCGGCAGCCGATGCAGCATGGCTTCGAGGAACGCGATTCCGAACGGCTCGAGCCGCGTGGGCACGCAGAATATCGAAGAGCGCGCAAAATAGGCTCCGAGCTCGCCGAGCGGCACCGCTCCGACCACGGTGCAATTGGGCAGCGCCGTGAGCTCCGGCCGGGCTCCCGCAATCGTCAGATGGGCTTGCGGAAACACGCGCAGCACGCGCTGAAACGCTTGCACCAGGTCCGGTCCGCCTTTTCGCTCCCAATCGCCGCCGACGAACAGGATGCGCTGGTTGGCATAGTCATCGTTGACGAGCTCGACCCGATCGGGGACGTTCACGTTCGCGCCGGCATATACGCATGCAACCTTCACGGGAGGCAATCCGTACTGATCCAGGAGATCCTCGCGGACGTTATGGCTGCGCGTGAAGACGCGCGCGGCGTTGTCATAGATCGTGCGCTCGAGGGCCAACCAGCGCGGCGGGCGCAGGTTGCGGCGGTCGAAGAACTCCGAGCGCAGGTTGGAAAGGTGGGTATGGTCGGTGTAGAGGAAATGCGGCACGCCCGGCACGCTGGTGTCGTACATCGACTGGGTCTGAAACGAGAACACATGCCGTGCCGGATCGATGACCTCACGCATCGCCCGGTGGATGCGCCGAAACAGGTAGGTGGTCCAGAAATAGGCGTCGCGGATCGATGCGCCGCCCCGCGCTATCCTGCCTCCGTACTCGAGCGCGACGTAAGCGAGGTTCGGCGGCATCCAGCCGCGATGCTGCTTCACCAGGTCGTTGACGACTATGTTCTCGAGCCGATACTCCGGAAACGCCTGTCGGACCGTTTGCTCGACGCTGTCGCGCGACGGGTGCTCGTAGGTGCTGATGAATGCGATGGTATCCCGGGGCATGGAGCTCACGATGCACGAGAGCGTACAATATGTGCGAGGCTCGGCGAATAGGCCGGGTGGGGAGAGACCGCATGAGCTGGCGCGAACGCGCGAGACGGGCAATCGAAGCGCGTGTCTACCGGGACGCAATCGGCGAGACGCCCGACAGCAAGTGGAAGGCCATTCCCGCACTGCTCACCGAATACGGATTTGCAGCCCGCGTATTGCGCAAGCGACTCGGACTGCCGACGCCGCTGAACACCGAGGATCGCCGCGTCATCGAGCAGGAGATCTTCCCCTACTATCGCGCCGATGCCGGGTTCAAGACCGTGCTGTTCGTCGGCTGCAACACCTACACGTCGCACTATCAGCGCCGCTATTTTCAAGGCGCCGACTTTCGCACCATCGAGCCCGACCCGGAGCTGCGCAAATTCGGCGCTTCCCAGCACGTGGTCGCGCCGCTCGAGGAGGTCGGCCGTCATTTTGCGGACGGCTTCTTCGATCTGATCATCTGCAATGGAGTCTTCGGCTGGGGTCTCGACCGCCTCGCGCAGTGCGAGGCGGCCTTCTCGCAGACCCACGCCTGTCTGCGCGACGGCGGCCACCTGGTCTTCGGCTGGGACGATGTCCCGCGGCGAACGCCCGTCGCGCTGGCCGACATGCGGAGCCTCGCTCGGTTTCGGCGATTCGCCTTTCCGCCCCTCGGCACCTGGCGCTATCTGACCGACACGCCCTACCGGCACACGTTCGACTTCTATCAGAAGTGACCCGCGCCTCTAGGGCGTCCGCGGCGCGAGCAGGGGGAAGAACGCGCCGAGGCATTCGCGGACCCCGAT
>DATAUO010000189.1:0-2820 GCA_036268215.1 Steroidobacteraceae bacterium | reverse complement strand
TGCAAGGGACGGTCGTGGTCGACTCGACGGCGGACCGCTCCCGCGCGCGAGTGGATCTTCGCTCACGGATTCTGCGGCTGGCGGATCTCGGTGCGCGGGCCGCGGGGCGGGAACCTCCGCACCAAGGACCTCCGCTGCTGCTCTCGGATGCGGCATTCAACGCGAAGGGCGTGCGCCGCGGCGACGCCGTCGTGACCTTCCACGCGCAGCACGTCGAGGCGGGCCGTCTCGACCTCACCTCGGTCGCGGGCGACATGACCATCGATCACGGCGTGATCGCGATCTCGCCGCTGAGTGCCGCATTGCTGCAAGGAAAGCTCACGGGGCGGGCTCGTGTCGATGCGACCCGCGATCCGCCGCTCGCCGACTTCGATCTGAAGACGAGCGGCCTCGAGATCGGCGACTGGCCGCGCAAGGACGGGAAACCCATGGGCCTTCAGGGACTCGTGCAAGCGCGTGCCCGGGGCAATGGCCGGGGCGTATCGATCCATCAGATCGCAGCGAGCTCGAACGGCACGCTGACGGCGGTGCTGCCGCATGGCTCCATCCGCTCCTCGCTGGCCGAGATGGCGGGCCTCGACCTCAAGGGCCTGTTGAACGCCAAGAGCCAGGACGAGACCGGGGTGCGCTGCGGGGCGGCGAGCTTCGAGGCGCATGAGGGCACTCTCGCGGCCAAGACGCTCCTGCTCGACACCGACCCGGTGCTCATCTCCGGCAGCGGCACCATCCGGCTCGACACGGAGGCGCTGGATCTGGCGCTGCGCGGCCGGCCCAAGGCCGTCCGGTTGTTCCACGTGCGCGCGCCGCTGCGGATCGAAGGCACCTTGGCGCACCCGTCGGTCTCGGTCGAGGCGCAGAAATCCGCAGGTCAAGCGGCGGCGGCCGTAGCGCTCGGGGCGATTCTCACGCCGCTCGCGGCCGCGCTCGCATTCGTCGATCCGGGGCTTGCCAAGAATGCCGATTGCGCCGCGCTGCTCTCGAGCGCGGATCCGGACGCGGCGCCCCCGCCGGAGCGGCCGCCCGGCCGGACCCGGAAGATCAATTGACGCCCGGGCGCAGAGGCTTGCGCAGCCCCTCCATGCCCTTGAACTCCACGAACTTCGTGGTCGTCGCCCAGAGGTAATCGCCGAACAGAAAGGGCTCGAAGGCCGCCGCCGGGTCCATGGGCAGGGGGCGGATTTCCGCGTCGGCGCGCGCCTCGTAGAAGAATGGAATGGACATGCGCTCGCGGCCGTTGCCGATGACGCGATGCTCGGTCGCGCGAAGGCGGCCGCCGCTCCAGCGCTCGAGCACCTTGCCGAAATTGACCGCCAAGGCGTCCTCCATCGGCGGCACGTCGAGCCAGGTTCCGTCGAGGTGGCGCGCCTGCAGGCCGGCGATTCCGTCCTGCGCGAGCAGCGTCAGGAACCCGGAGTCCACGTGCGGCGCGCCGTTCACGTAGAAGCGCTGTCCCTGATGCATGACCCAGACGCCGGGATCGGATTCGGCCACGCGGGCGGCATCGACCCGCACCGGATAACGCAGCAGGCGCAGGGTCGAGAGTCCTTTCTCGAACGCCGCATCGAAGAAATGCTCGTCGAGCGCGAGGCCGCGCGCGATCGAGCGCATCAAAGCCTGGCTGACGGTCTCCATGGCGCGGTAATACTCGCGGACCGCCGCCCGCCAACCCGGCAAGGCTTCGTCGGAGGGCAGCGGCGTCGTCTCGCGCAGCGGATCCTCCGCGCACACCACCGCGGGTCCGTGCAGCACATCGCCGCCCATGTCGATGCCTTCCTTGGCGGTGAGGAAGCCCTGTTGCAGCGGAAACCAGCCGCGATAGACATTGGCGTGCGCGGGGTCGAATTTCTGCCGCCACAGCTTGCGCGTCTCGCCCGAGGGAAGCTCGAACAGCCGCAGCAGCTCGGCGCGTGCCGCGCGGCCGAGCGGAATCTCGGGCGGGCAGCCGCGCGCCGCCAAGAATCCGAATGTGGCCGAGGCGGACATGAGCGCGCGGTCGGCGAGGTCGCGCGAGGGCGAGGGCGGCCCGAACAAGGGGCCGATGTCCACGATGGGAATGGATCGATGCATCGAGGGCTCGGGACGGCAGGCGTTGGTGGCCGCTAGAATATACCGCCGCGCGTGCCGGCGGCGTCAACGGCAATGAAGGTCGCATGGGTCCGTACGTCGATGCCATCGTCTCCGATGAGGTGCTTCCGGCCTCCACCTCCGTCGCCATCATCGGCGGAGGCATCATCGGGGTATCCGCCGCGCTGCATCTCGCGAGCCGCGGCGTCGCGGTCACGCTCTGCGAGAAGGCCCATATCGGATGCGAGCAGTCGAGCCGCAATTGGGGCTGGTGCCGTCAGACCGGCCGCGATGAGCGTGAAATGCCCTTGATCGTCAGGAGCCTCGCCCTGTGGCGCGACATGGACCGGGTCACGGAAGCCGAGACGGGATTTCGCGAGCGCGGCGTCCTGTATGTCGGGGAAAGCGAGGCGGACGAGGCGCGGTTCGACGATTGGCTGCGCATGGCGAGGCCGTACGGAATGGTGGGTGCGCGTCTGGTGCGCGGCGCGCAGCTCGAGGCGCTCATGCCCGGGGCGTCACGCGCCTATTCAAGCGGGCTGCACGTGCCGACCGACGGCTGCGCCGAGCCGCAGCGCGCGGCGCCGGCGATAGCCCGGGCCGCGCAGCGCAAGGGTGCGGTGATCCTCGCCCATTGCGCGGTGCGCGGCATCGAGCGCGCCGGCGGACGGGCGGCGGCCGTGGTGACGGAGCGCGGCACGATGAAGTGCGAGGGCGTCATACTGGCGGGCGGTGCCTGGTCCAGCCTGTTTTGCG
>DATAUO010000188.1:0-2130 GCA_036268215.1 Steroidobacteraceae bacterium | reverse complement strand
ATGTGCAAGCGGCCGCTTGGATACGGGAACATGGACAGGCAATAATACTTGCCGCGAGCGCCGTCTTCCTTCGCCTCGAAACAGCGCTCCCGGTTCCAGTAGTCTTGGGCCTCCGCCTCGACGGCGGCAGGTTCGTATCTTTCTTGCATGGTGGAGCGCCAGAATACCCGAGATGCCGGATGACCGTGAACCGTTGGCTGCCCGCAGGATTAAGGATGCTTAAGCTCAGTTTTCCCGTGTTGCTCGCGCTCGCGACGGTGAGCGGCTGCCTGTGGTTCCTGGCCGTGACGCCCTTCGATCTGTCGCTGCTGGCATGGTTCGCCGCAGTACCGGGCCTCGTTGCGATCGATCGGGCGCCCACGTGGCGCCAGGCGGTGTTCCTCGGGTGGTGGGCCGGCGTCGTCGAGACCGCCGGCGGGTTCTACTGGCTGATCGACGTCATGCAGCGCTTCGCGGAGTTTCCGTGGATCGGAGCGGCACTGGTGTTCTTCCTGTTCTGCGCCGCACGCGCGCTCATTTTCCTGTTGTTCGCGGCCATCCTGCGCGGCGTTCGCGGGCGGCGCGCGGTGCCCTTGATGCTGCTGGCGCCGCTCGCCATGGTCGTATCGGAGCTCGTGGTCCCGCAAATATTTCCGTGCGGCCAGTGGATCTCGCAGGCCTGGCAGCCCGCCGTGATCCAGATCGCGGAGATCACGGGACCGTTCGGCGTGACCGCGCTCCTGATGATGATCAACGGGGCGCTCTACGATCTCATCGTGCACGGCCGCCATGCCCGCGGGCTCGCCCTCGGCGCGGGCGCGATCCTGGCGGCGGCGCTCGTTTTCGGCGCCGTCCGGATGCGCGGGATCGACGCGGAGGCGGCCCGCGCGCCGAAACTGCGGGTGGGACTGGTGCAACCGAACTTTGCCTACACCATCGACGGGACGTTCTCCGCCCAGGAGGCGCTGCGGCAGCTCGCAGCGCTCCAGTCGCAATCCCGGCGGCTCGAGCAGTCGGGAGCCGAGCTCGTGGTGTGGAGCGAGGGCAGCTATCCGATCGGATTACCGCGGGATTTCGTCGCGGACTTCTCCCGTGATTCGCCGGCGATGATCCGCCGCGGCTTGACGGAGCCGACGCTGATCGGAGCCGTCATGATCGGGCCCCATGACGACGCCTACAACTCGGCGCTGCTGCTCGACACCGGCGGCCGCGAGGTGGCTCGTTATGACAAGGTGCAGCTGCTCGCCTTCGGGGAATACGTGCCCGGCGTCGAGACCTTCCCGTGGCTGCGGAAATTCCTGCCCGAGGGCGCGGGACGCTTCACCGCGGGGTCGGC
This sequence comes from Steroidobacteraceae bacterium, assembly GCA_036268215.1. Classification (GTDB taxonomy): domain Bacteria; phylum Pseudomonadota; class Gammaproteobacteria; order Steroidobacterales; family Steroidobacteraceae; genus Bog-1198. Next base: position 815 of record DATAUO010000188.1, on the reverse strand, counting down.
GCCGGCGCTGATGACGCTGCGCGATCATGGCGGGAACGTGTGGAAGCTCGGGCCGCTGATCTGCTACGAGGACATCCTGCAGGACTACGTCCGGCACGTCGGCGAGCTCCGGCCGAACCTGCTCGTGAATCTCACCAGCGATTCCTGGTTCGGCGCGACCGCCGAGCCCTGGGAGCATCTCGCGCTGTCCGTGTTCGCGAGCGTCGAGCTGCGCGTCAGCATGGTGCGCGCAGTGAATTCCGGCGTGTCGGCCCTGATCGACCCGAACGGCCGGGTCGTGCAAAAGACCTACGCGGACGACCCGTACCGCAATCCGCGCGCCGAGGACGGCATGATCGTCTCGGTGCCGCGAATGGCCCCGAGCCGGACCGTTTATGACGCCGTCGGCGATCTGTTCGCGTATCTCTGCGCCGCAGCGACGCTGGTGCTGATCGTCATCGCCGTGCGCACCAAACCCTCAACGTGAAACACGCCCGCGAGCCCCACCGGCCCCAATCAGCGGCGATCCGTGAGGGCCACGGACCGCCGCGCCATGATCAGTGCAGCCCGAGATCGTCGTTCGCGTGGTGATTCGGGTACGGCGGAATCTTGAGCTCGAGCGGCGGGTGCGCCTTGAGCTGATCGACGACGATGGATACGGCGCGCTCGAGCTGCGCGTCGTGGCCCGCGGCCGCGCCCTTCGGCAGGTCCTCGACCTCGACATCGGGCGAGATGCCGTGGCCTTCCACTTCCCAGTCGTTGTTCAAGCCGAAAATCGCGTAACGCGGCGCAGTCACGTATCCGCCGTCGATCAGCTGCGGATAGCCACCGATGCC
>DATAUO010000187.1:0-1553 GCA_036268215.1 Steroidobacteraceae bacterium | reverse complement strand
CTCGACAGACGACCGGCCCTCCCACGGCGTTGATCGGCGGCGGCTTGCGACACCTTGCCGGTCTCGAGCCGGCTCATGCCGGTCGCCGGATCGAATTCCGAGTAGCGGCGCAGCCCCGAGTCGACGACCACTCGAATGCCCTCGATGGTGAGGCTGGTCTCCGCGATGCTGGTCGCCAGCACGATCTTGCGCTCGCCGGTGCGCCCCGGGCTGAGCGCCGCATCCTGCGCCGCGGCGTCGAGATCGCCGAACAGCGGCAGCACCCGCACGCCGCGAGCCGCTCCCTCCTCGAGATTGCGCTGCACGCGCCGGATCTCCGCGGCGCCGGGAAGGAAGCAGAGGATGTCGCCCTCTCGTTCGCCGAGCGCCTTGCGCACCACCTGAGACATCTGCAGCTCGAGGTGCAGCTCCGCCCGGCGCGGCACGTATTCCGTGGTCACTTCGAAGCTCCGGCCGAGCGAGGCGATGACCGGCGCATCGCCGAGAAGCGTCGCAATGGGTCCCGAGTCGAGCGTCGCCGACATGACGAGGAGGCGCAGATCCTCGCGCAGCGTCTCTTGACTCTCGAGGGACAGCGCCAGCCCCAGATCGGCATTGAGGCTGCGCTCGTGAAACTCGTCGAAGATGACGCAGCCGACGTCCTCGAGGCCCGGATCGTCCTGCAGCATCCGCGTGAGGATGCCTTCGGTCACCACTTCGATGCGGGTGCCGCTGCCGACGCGGGTCTCGAGCCGCGTGCGGTAGCCGACCCTGCCGCCCGGCGCTTCGCCGAGGAGCTGCGCCATGCGCGTCGCCACCGCCCGGGCGGCGAGACGGCGCGGCTCGAGCATGAGGATCTTGCGTCCCGAAAGCCAGGCGCCATCGAGCAGCGCCAAGGGGACCAGGGTGCTCTTACCCGCGCCCGGCGGAGCCTCCACCAGCGCGCTCGGGCGTCGCGCCAGCGCGTCCGCGAGCGCCGGCAGGGATTCGCTGATGGGCAGGGTGGGGAGCTTGGGTACGAGTGTCACGGAAGCACTGGGAATGTCACGGAAGCGCCATGATAAGATGCTTCGGTCGGGCCTGTAGCTCAGTTGGTTAGAGCAGGGGACTCATCGTAATGGTGCCTTCGCATCGCGAGGTGCGAAGTGGACGGGATGAATTCAGGGAAACCTTAACAGCGCGGCGGTGGCTTGGCACCGCAATGGCGATGGCGACTGCGGTTGCCATCGCAGACGCGGCTGATGGCAACCCTGAGCCTAGCCGGCGGTACACCGCCGGACGGTGCAGAGACTACCTGAGCGCTCGAGTGCGCTTAAGGACAGGCAAGAGCGTCCCGCACCCCACGTGGGTGAAGAGATAGTCCACTCCCTCCGGAAACGGCGGGGTCAAGTGAATCCCTTGGTCCTCGGTTCGAGTCCGAGCGGGCCCAGACCTGACCATGAAATTCCACCATCAAGTGGGGGAATTTCATGGTACGATAACGGATGCTCGAACGCGCCAGATTACACGCACGCATAGGCCGCGCACTGAAGCGCAGCCGCGTGGTCGCGCTTATCGGGCCGCGCCAGAGCGGG
>DATAUO010000186.1:0-15763 GCA_036268215.1 Steroidobacteraceae bacterium | reverse complement strand
ATGCCGCTCGACCCGGGCGATGTCATCAGCACGGGCACGCCGCCCGGAGTCGGTTTGGGACAGAAGCCGCCCGTCTATCTCAAGCCCGGCGACGAGATGAAGGTCGGGATCCAGGGCCTCGGCGAGCAGACCCAGCGCGTGATCGCGGCCGGCTGAGCGGCGCTCAGGCGAGGTCGAACGGCAGCCTGCGCAACCTCTTTCCGGTGAGCGCGAAGATCGCGTTGCCCACGGCCGGCGCGATCGGCGGCGTGCCCGGCTCGCCGCAGCCGCCCATCTTGTCGCTGCTCGGCACGATGTACACCTCGATCTTCGGAGCCTCGGGCAGGCGCAGCACCCGGTAGTCGTGAAAATTGCTCTGCTCGATGCGGCCGCCCTTGAGCGTCAGCTTGCCGAAAAGCGCCGCCGACAAACCGTAGGTGATGCCGGACTGCATCTGTGCCTCGACCGTCAGCGGATTCACGACCGGCCCGCAGTCGACGGCGCAGACCACGCGATGCACCCGCACCCCGCCCCCCTCGATCGACACCTCGGCGATCTCCGCGACGTAGCTTCCGAACGACGCATGCACCGCGAGGCCGGCGGCGTGTCCCGGGGGAAGCGGCTTGCCCCAGCCGAACCTCGCTGCAGCGAGGTCCAGCGCGCGCCGCTCCCGCGACTCCGCGGGCAGGAGAGCCCGCCGATACTCGAGCGGGTCCTGTTTCGCGGCATGCGCGAGCTCGTCGACGAAACTCTCGACCACGAAGCCGGTATTCGAATGGCCCACCGAGCGCCACCAGAGCACGGTCACCGGGCTCTTCGCCGTGTGCAGATCGACGCGATGCGCGGGGATCGCGGCGAGATACGGGGTGTCCGCGGCGCCCTCGACCGAAGTGTCGTCGACGCCGTCCTTGATCATCGCCGACGCGAACGGCGTGCCCGCGATGATCGACTGCCCGACGATCGTATGCGACCAGGCGGCCGGCTTGCCGTGCTCATCGAGAGCGGCGCGCAGACGCGACAGCCACATAGGCCGATAGTAGCCGCCATGGATGTCGTCCTCCCGCGTCCACAGAACCTTGACGGTGCGCCTGGACGCCCGCGCGACCTCCACCGCCTCGACGATGAAATCCGAGTGCGGATTGGCCCGCCGGCCGAAGCCTCCGCCGAGAAACTGGGTATGGATGCGAACCTGCTCGGATCTCAGGCCGAGCATCGTTGCCACCGTGGCCTGATCCACGGCCTGAAACTGCGTGCCGGTCCACACGTCGCATCCGTCGGGGCCGATCTCCACCGTGCAGTTGAGGGGCTCCATGGGAGCATGTGCGAGGAAAGGCACCTCGTACTCGGCCTCGATGACGCTCGCCGCCCCGTTCAGCGCCGCGTCGACATCTCCGGCCGCCTTCGCCCTGGCACCCGGCTTCGCAGCCGCCTTCCGATACTCATCGCGGAGCGTCGCAGTGGACGCGCCCGCGAAGGTGCCCTCGTCCCACTCGAGCACCAGCGCGTCGCGGCCTTGCTTCGCTGCCCAGAAATGCGCCCCGAGCACCGCCACTCCGCTCGGGACTCGAACCACGTCGACCACGCCCGGCACGGCCCTGGCCTTGGCAGCATCGAAGGATTTGAGCGTAGCGCCGAACACCGGGGCGCGTGCCACCACCGCGACCGACATGTTCGGGCGCTGCACGTCGATGCCGAAACCGGCGCGTCCGGTGGTCTTCACGAAGCTGTCGAGACGGCGGGTCGGCTTCCCGATGACGGTCCAGCTGCCGGGATCCTTGAGCTTCACGCCGCTCGGCGCAGGCAATTTGGCCGCGGCCGATGCGACCGCGCCATAGCTCAGCTTCTTGTCGCCATGAATCACGAACCCATGCTCGGCGCGGCAATCGCCGGGCTTGACGCCCCAGCGCGCCGCCGCTGCGCCGATCAGCAGCTCGCGCGCCATCGCGCCGGCGTTGCGCAGCTGATCGAAGGATTCCCACGTGCTGGTCGATCCGCCGGTCATTTGCATGCCGAATGCCGTATGCGCGTACTCCGGCGCCGCGGGCGCGTGCTCGACCTTGATCGCGCTCCACTCGCAACCGAGCTCCTCGGCGATGACCATGGGCAGGGACGTCCAGACACCCTGCCCCATCTCCGAATGCTTGAGCAGGACGGTGACACTATTGTCGGGGGCGATCTGGATGAATGCGTTCGGGGACACCGGCGCCTTGGCCGCCGGCGCCTGCGCGAAGGCCTTGCGCACGCCCAAAGGGACGCTGCAGGCGACGATCAAGCCGGCGGACAGACCCGCGGCGCTCTCGAGGAATTGCCGCCGCGTCCGGATCTCGTCACGCTGCATGACCGCTCTCCTTTTGCATATCCGCCGCACGATGCACCGCGGCCCGGATGCGCTGGTACGTGCCGCAGCGGCAGATATTTCCAGCCATGGCGGAATCGATGTCCGCATCCGTCGGTTGAGGCACCTGCCGGAGCAAGGCGGCGGCGCTCATGATCTGCCCCGACTGACAGTAGCCGCACTGCACGACATCGATCTCCTGCCATGCGAGCTGCACGGGATGGGTGCCGTCGCTCGACAGGCCCTCGATGGTGGTCACGGCCTTGCCCTCGACGGTGGAAGCCGGCGTGACGCACGAGCGGATGGGATGACCGTCGACGTGCACGGTACACGCGCCGCAGAGCGCCATGCCGCAGCCGAACTTGGTGCCGGTCAATCCGATCAAGTCGCGCAATACCCAGAGCAGCGGCATGTCGGCCGGCGCATCGACTTCATGGCTCTCACCGTTGACGAGCAGCTTCATCCGTCTCTCCCGATTCGCCCGGGGGGCGCACAAACACGAGGGTACCCCCGCTCGAGGCGGCGCATCAAATTGCCGTATGATGGCGCGATGCTCTCGATGCCCCGTCTCGGGCCTTGACCGAACCCGGCTTCCGTCCGGCGGGCGCCGCCGACCTGGCCGAGGGTCAGATGCGCGCGGTCCACGTCGACGGTCGCGACATCGTCCTCTGCCGCACCAGGCACGGATGGCACGCGCTCGACGATGAGTGCACGCACGCGTGCGCGAAGATGAGCGAGGGACGCTTACGCGGCGTTCGTCTCATCTGCCCGCTGCATGGCGCCTCCTTCGATTGCCGCACCGGCAGCGCCCTGGGACCGCCCGCCCCGCAGCCCCTCAAGACCTACCCGGTGCGCATCGTCGGCGATCAGGTCGAGATCGAGGTCTAGATCGAGTTGGCGTTGCGGCGCGATTTTCAGGCTCCGTCCTACGCTGCTGCAGCGCGCCATTTGAGACGCGATTCGTGCTGCACCGACCGGACGCGAGTATTTGCCCCGTCACCGACACGATCTCGCCGGTGCTGGATTCGAACGGCTTCGCGGGGTCATCCGTGTTGCCCAGCCGGAGGGCGGAGACGTTGGAGGGGACGGTACCGCACCGACCGGGGCTGATGGCTGCTCAGCGCAGCGCGTCCATCTCCGCCTGCATCCGGCTCGTGTAGTCGCTCGACCATCGGGCAACCGGCCGGATCGCTCGTCGCGAAGTCGACGAAGGCGTGGCCGGCGGCGGCGGCGGCGAGACCTGCGGCGTCTCGCGCCCGGTCCTTCGAGGTCGATTCTTCAGGGTGAGGATCGGACGGGAGCCTGTCAACGAGGGAAGTTGTTCGCTCATGGTGAAGATCCGAGGGAAGTGCTGTAGGCCGCTGTCGCGGGAATGTAATGAGGGTGGTTTGGGCGATCCTGTTCGAGGCGCAGCATAACGGCGGAAAACGCAGCGCCCCAAGGGTCGAGCGGCGACACCTCGCGTAGGAGAATCACGGACAGCTGGTCACGTTGGATCGGTGCAGGCGGCAATCTCCCTGTCGCCGCGGATCAGGAACGCACTGAGCAGCCCGATCGACACCAGCGCGGCCCCGATGTACTCGGGAGACGCGAATCCGTACCCGAGCGCGATGCCGAGGCCGCCGAGATAGGCTCCCAGCGCATTGCCCACGTTCGACGTCGACTGCATCAGCGCCGACGCCATCGATTTGGAGCCGGGCACCGCTTCCAGCATCAACATTTGCAAGGGCGCAATGATCGAGAATGCGACGGCGCCGGTGACGAAGGTCAACGCCAGCGTCGCGGCACGATATTGCGAGACCGCGGCCACGAGCGACACCGAGACCATCATGGCCATGAGCGTCGCGCGCACCACGTGGAGCGCCGGGTAGCGGTCCGCGAGCCAGCCGCCGAGCCAGTTGCCCGCCGCCATGCCGAGCCCGGCGAGTATCATGATGAGGCCCACGTCACTGCGGGCAAACCCGGTCACCTCCGTCGCGAGCGGGGCGATGTAGCTGATCCACGCGTAGAGACCGCCCGTGCCGATCGCCGAGATGCCGACGAAGGGCCAGAAGCTCGGGGCGGTCACGTGACGCAAGGTCGCGGCAATCCCGGACTCGGGCAACGCCCGAATCGCGGGAATCTGCGCATGTATGGCCCAGGCCGTGACGAGTGCGAGCACCGAGACCATCGCGAAGGGCAGGCGCCACGACAGGACATGGCCCACATACGTCCCGACCGGCACGAACACCACGTTGGCGGCGGTGAGCCCCGCGAACATGATGGCGACGGCCGCGGCCTGCTGACCGCGCGGCGCCAGGCGTGAGGCCACGATCGCTCCCAGGGCGAAGAACGCACCATGCGGCAATCCGGCGAGGAAGCGCACCGCCACCAACACCGGGTAAGACGAGGCAAGAGCGAACAGACCGTTGAACAAGGCGAACAGCAGCATGAATGCGATCAGCACGCGCTTCGGCGGCATTCTCGAGCCCAGCGCCACCAGCACCGGCGCACCGACGACGACGCCTATCGCATAGCTGGACAAGAGATGCCCGGCGTCGGGGATGGATATGCCCAAGGATCGCGCGATGTCGGGGAGCAAGCCCACCGGCAGGAACTCAGCCACCCCGATGGCGATGCCGCCCAGGAAGAGCGCGATCGGGTAGCGTACGGAAGAGGACTGCATGGCGTGCGCGGGCGCACGCGCGAGGGATCGCGGCTCAGCGCTCACGACAGGATTCGATGACGCGCCTCGATCGGATCGCGCGCCTCGCTCAGGCGGATGCGATCCAGGCTCGCGTGTTCCCATTCCTCGAGGCTGAACCCGCGCCCCTCGAACAAGGTGCGGATGGCCCCGACCCGCCAGCCCAGCATCTGCTGCAGCACCGGCACCAGCACGCTGAACGCCGAGTCGCTCAACACCATGCAACGGGCGATGCGGGCGAGCTGGGGGTTCTCCGATACCGCGATCGTGAAGCCGTCGTGGTGATTGACATGCAGCATGACGTGCACGTCGGAGCTGCCGTCGCCCACGTATACCATCCGCTCCATGGGCACGTGCGTGCTCGCGGCGAGCTCGTCGAGGACGGCGACCTTGCCGTAGCCGGCGGGCACCCGGAGGATGGCGCGAACCTCGCCGGTTTGGGGATCGTGGTCGAATTCGGTGCCGAATATGTGCGAGGCCGGCACGAGATGCTCGAGCGCCGCGGACACCAGGTCCTTGGGCGCTGCGGAGATCACGAAGAACGAGAATCGATGACCGGGAAAGCTCTGCAGGCATTCGACCAGCTCGCGGATGCCGGCCTTCAGATGCACGCGGCGTCCCGCCTCGATCAAATGCTCGCGCCGCACGCCCCGGAATTCAGGGTCGTGGCGGATCAGATACGCGAGCTCCCCGCCCTGCTGGATCAGATTGCTGCGCGCCAGGCCTGCCACCTTTTGCGCGAAGTTGCGCACGCCGAGAATCTCGGCGAGCTCCACGCCGGAATCGTTGAAGCTCAGGGTCTGGTCGAAGTCCGACGCCATCAGATAGTGAAGCCCTTGCGTCTGACCCATGCAGCCTCCGAGCGAACGGATCGATGTCCCACGCATGATACGTCCGGGCTGCCGCGCGCCCGATGATTTGATTTGCATCACCGGATACTTTTGCTCATCCATGCGCGGCCGCTCGCGCGGAGGATTGCGGAATGCACGCAGGAGCCCTTCGGGCGCGCGATCACGCGCCGCGCATCATTCACTCGAAGCGCTGGCGCAGCAAAAGCTCTTCGTGGTCGAGCTCGATCTGCAGACGGCGCATGACGGTGTCGCTGATCTCATCCCGGTCGCGCAGGGTGATGATTGCCTCGCGCTGAGCCGCGATGACCTCGAGACGCAGCGGCAGATCCTCGGGCGGGGCCACCGGCGGGGATCTCAGTCTCTTGAGCTCACGCGCGGTGGCGGCCCGCAGCTCGCGTGCCGAGACCGGCTCCTTCCCGGTCCTCGCGATATAGCCTTCGATGGCCTGCGCCGCCGCGGCGATGCTCGCGCGCCGCGCCTTGTGCTCCTCGCGTTCTTCCTCGTCATCGCCGACGATGCCCAGCAGCCGGATCACCGGCGCGAGCGTCAGCCCCTGCACGACCAAGGTCAGCAGTATGACCACGAACGTGATGTATATGACGGCGTTTCGCCCGGCGAGGTGCGCGCCGCCGGCGACGGTGAACGGCAGCGCGAGCGCGATCACCAGCGAGTCGCCGCCGCGGATGCCGGCCCAGCCCCCGAACAGGATGTTGCGCACGGGCGGATAGGACGGCTTGGTGTCGCCGAAGCGCGCCTGGATGAGCCGGGGAAGATAGGCGCCCGGAAATATCAGGGTCATCCGCGTGGCGATCATCGCCGCGACCACGGCGAGCGCGACCCAGGTCAGGTGCGCGATCTCGGACGGCGCGAGCGCTCGAACCACCTGCGGGAGCTGTAACCCGACAAAAATGAAGATGAGACCCTCCAGCCAGAAGGTGAGCATCTCCCACATGGCGACGGCCTGGAGCCGCGTCGCCGCGCTGACCACGCGCGACCCGGCGCGCCCCAGATAGAGACCCATCGCCACCACCGCGAGCACTCCCGAGCAATGCGCCGCGTCGGCCGGAACGTAGGCGACGAAGGGACTGAGCAGCGACAGCGTGTTCTCGACCACGCCCGAGGGCGGAATGCGCTTGCGCAGCCAGCCGAGACCGTAGCCGGCGATGAGGCCGATGAGGATGCCGCCTGCGCCGGTGAGCACCAGCTCGACGCCGGCCGCGGCGGGCGAGAACCGGCCGCTCAGCGCCGCGGCCAGCGCGATCTGATACGCGACCAGGGCGGTCGCATCGTTCATGAGGCTCTCGCCCTCGAGGATGACCTGCGTCGTGCGCGGCAGACTCAGCTCTCGCGTGCTCGCGGTGACGGCGATGGCGTCGGGCGGCGACACGATGGCGCCGAGCACGAAACACATCGCCAGCGGCAATTGAGGCAGCAGCGCGTGCACGGCATACGCGACCACGAACGTGGTTGCCACCACCATGACCACGGCGAGCAGGGCGATCGAGCGCAGATTGCGCACGAGATCCCGAAGCGACGACGTCAGCGCAGCCCAGAACAAGAGCGGCGGGATGAAGATCAGGAAGATCGCGTGGGGGTCCAGCGTGAGCTGCGGCAGCCCGGGCACCAGCGCGAGGCACAGGCCGCCGATCACCAGCAGGGTCGGCAGCGGAACGTGGGTGCGATCGGCAATCAACCTGAGGCCGGCGGTGGCGGCCAGCAGCAGCAGGATCAGCGCGAGCAAGGGCACGAGGGTCAGGCCTTGCCGGAGCGGCGCTGGCGGCGCATGTCCACGGCGACCGCGGCGACGATGATCACGCCCTTGACGATGTCCTGGTAGTAGGCGTCCACCCCGAGGAAGGTAAAGCCGCTGGTGATGACCCCGAGAATCACCGTGCCGATCACAGTTCCGCCGATTCGCCCGACGCCTCCGGTCAGGCTGGCACCGCCTATCACCGTCGCCGCGATCGCATCCAGCTCGTAGCCCAGGCCCATGCCTGCCTGGCCGCTCGCGGCGCGCGCCGCGGTCACGACGCCAGCGAGTCCGGCGAGGAGACCCGAGACGCCGTAGACGACGATGAGGTGGCGCCCGACGCGAATGCCCGAGACGCGGGCAGCTCGAGGATTTGAGCCGATCGCATAGGTGAACTTACCGTATCGGGTGTGCCGCAAGGCCAGATGCAGCACGACCGCCGCCGCGAGGAAGATCACCACCGGCTTGGCGCCCCCGCCGATCCAGGTGAAGCGATCGGTGAGGAGGCTGATGGGCTGTCCCCCGGCATAGGCGCGCGCCAGCCCGCGCGCGGTCACCATCATGCCGAGCGTGGCGATGAAGGGCGGAATGCCGGTGAGCGCGACCAGGGCGCCGTTGATGAGACCCGCCGCGAGTCCGACGGCGACGCCCGCGAGCAACGGCACGATCCACGGCAGGTCGGCCAAGGCGGGATATACCGGATGGTAGCTGTCGGCACCCTGCGCGAGACTGGCCGCGACCATCGCGGCGAGCGCGAGCACCGAGCCGAGCGACAGGTCGATGCCGGCGGTGATGATCACCTGGGTCACGCCGAGCGCGAGCAATCCGACGATCGAGACCTGCAGCACGATGATCAGCAGTCGATCGACGTTGAGAAGGAAGGACTGGTGCTGGATCACCCATCCGAGCACCTCGAACAGGAGCGCAATGCCGACGAGCACCATCAGGATGCCGCTCTCGGGCACGGGCCGGCGGGGCTGCCGGGCGTCCGGTGATCCCGCGGCCATCATGCGGAGGCCAGGCGCATGATGGTCTCCGGATCGGACTCGGAGCGCTCGAGAAGGCCGCTGACGCGGCCGGCCTGCATGACCAGGATGCGATCGCTGATGCCGAGGATCTCGGCCATCTCGGAGGAGATCATCATGACCGCCATGCCCTCGGCGGCGAGCCGGGAGATCAACCGGTGGATGTCAGCCTTGGCGCCCACGTCCACGCCGCGCGTCGGCTCATCCAGGATGAGGATGCGCGGATTCGTGAGCAGCCAGCGTGCGATCAGCACCTTCTGCTGATTGCCGCCGCTCAAGCGGCCCATTTGCTCGGTCACCGTGGGTGTCTTGACGTGCAGCGATTCCGTAAGTCGCCGGCAGTCCTCGGCGGCGCGCGCCGCACGCACCCATCCGCAGCGCGCATAGCGCGTCGTCAAGCAGGCCATGGTCATGTTCTCGAGCACGCTCAGCGACTCGAAGCATCCGCTGTCCTTGCGATCCTCGGTGAGCAACGCGAGCCCTGCACGCATGGCTGCGTGGGGCGAGTCGATCGAGCAAGCGCGGCCGTCGATGACGATCTCTCCGGACGTTGGCGGCCGCAAGCCGAACAGCGTCTCGGCGAGGGCGGTGCGCCCGGCGCCGACCATGCCGACGACTCCCAGTATCTCTCCCTGCCGCAGGCGGAACGACACGTTCGTAAACTCGCCGCGCAGCGACAGATCGCGCACCTCCAGCGCGACCGTCTCGCGCGGGACGTTCTGCTTGGGGAACCTCTCGGACAGCTCCCGGCCTACCATCTCGCGTATCAGGTCATCGCCGTTCAATTCCTGCGCGGCATGGGTTGCGACATGGCGCCCGTCCCGCAGCACCGACACCTCGTCCGCGACCCGGGAGACCTCGTGCATCTTGTGCGTGATGTAGATGACCCCGGTGCCGCCGGCCCGCAACCCCGCGATGAGCTCGAAGAGGCGCTCCGTCTCGCGCTCGGTCAAGGCCGAGGTGGGTTCGTCCATGATCAGGATGCTCGAGTCGAGCGACAGCGCCCGCGCGATCTCGAGGAGCTGCCGGTTGGCGATGTCGAGGTCGCCGGCGCGCGCGTCGGCTGCCAGCGGAATGCGCAGCCGCTCCAGCAGATCGCCTGTCGAGCGCCGCATGCGTGCGTGGTCGACGGCCAGCCCGAACGATCTCGTGGGCTCGCGCCCCAGCCAGATGTTCTCGGCGACGCTGAGGTCCGGCATCAGGCTGAGCTCCTGGTGGATCATCGCGATGCCCATCGACAGCGCGGCCCGCGGCGATTCGATGGTCACCGCGCGGCCGTGCAACCGGATCGTGCCGGCGTCCGGTTGCAGGATGCCGGCGAGGATGTTCATGAGCGTGGATTTGCCCGCGCCGTTCTCGCCCATGAGCGCGTGAACCGAGGCCGGGCGCAAGCGCAAGGACACCCCGTCGAGCGCGAGCACTCCCGGGAACGACTTGCGGATGCCTTCGAGCTCGAGCAGGTATGCCTCGGATTGTGCTCCGCCGCCCACGGTGGCTACCTCGACCGGAAACTCCGGTAGTTGTCCCGCGTCACGAGCTGGAAGGGGATCCACACGTAGCTATCCACCCGCTGACCGCGCGCGAGTGCGAGCGCGCTGTCCACGGCGGCCCGCCCCTGCGCACCGGCGTCCTGGAAGACCGTCACCGCGAGATCGCCCTTCGCCATCTCCGCAAGCGCGTCGGCGCTGCCGTCGACGCCGGCGATCACCATCTTGGCGGGATCCCTGCCGGCCTGCTTGAGGGCCATGATCGCTCCGATCGCCATCTCGTCGTTGTTGGACGCGATCGCATCGATGCGCGTACCGGCCACGATCCAGTTGCTCATGAGGTTCATGCCTTCGATGCGCTGCCAGTTCGCGGCCTGCTTCTGCACGATCTTCATGCCGGGATTGCGCTTGACGGCTTCCTCGACGCCGGCGGTGCGCATGGCGGTACCGCTGTTCGACAGCTCGCCGAGCATGATGGCCACGCTGCCCTTGCCGCCGAGCAGCTTCGCGATCGCCTCTCCCTGAAGCCACCCCGCCTCGTGATCGTCCGAGCCGACGAACACGACGTTCCGGGGAAGCGTCGCCTCGTTCGGCTTGCGATTCACGTAGACCAGCGGAATCCCGGCGGCGAGCGCCTCCCGCGTGATGCGGGGTGTCGCCGCGGTATCGACCGGGTTGACTATCATCGCGGTCACGCCTTGCGACACGAAGTTCTGGATTTGACTCAGCTGCTTGCCGATGTCTTCCTGCGCGTCCTGGAACTGGATCGCGATGCCGCCCTCCGTGGCTCGCGCCTGCATGGCCACGCGCAGGCCCGTGAGCCAACGATCGTCGAAGCTCGCCATGGAGACGCCGAGCTTGGCGGCGGACGCGGATGCCGCCAGCAACAGCGCGGCCGCGCCTGAGGCCAAGCGCCGCGCCCAATGCGCCAGGAACCGCCGCCGCGTGCCGCCCGGGCCCGGGGCACGGCGCACGCTCATGCCTGGGCTCGCGCGCCCTTGCGGACCAGCCATTCGTGCGCCGGATCGTTGCGCGCAATCCACTTGCGCTCCGGTCCCGCCATCACGTTGAGGTAGTAGACGTCGTAGCCGTGCGGCGCGCATACCGGATGGTAGCCGCGCGGCACCAGCACCAGATCCCCGTCGTGCGCGCACATGGTCTCATCGATGCTGCGGTCGTCGGTGTAGACGCGCTGGAACGCGAACCCTTGGCGAGGCTGGATGCGGTAGTAGTACGTTTCCTCGAGAGCCGTCTCGCCGGCACCCGCCGTGTCGTGCTTGTGGGGAGGATAGCTCGAGGAATGGCCTCCGGGCGTCAGCACCTCGACGACGAGCAGACTGTCCGCGGGACGCGTCTCGGGCAGGATGTTGCGCACGTAGCGCGTGTTGCTCCCCTGTCCGCGCACCTCACGGGTCATCTCCCTATCCTCGATCACCCGCGGAACGCGCGACTTGGAGGCGCCGGGCGCGGTACAGACGGCAACCTCGGCGTCGTCGATGGCCGTGACCGAGTAATGCGTATCCGGCGGCACGTAGACCGCGCCGGGGGCCGCATCCTGGAACACGCTCGAACGGCCGCCGATCGAGCCGAAGTGCTGGCCGCCGGCGGCGATCGACGCGCTTCCCTGCAGTACGACGAGACAGGTCTCGCGACCGGGCTCGCGTCGTGCGATGGCCTTGCGCGGCCCGAGCTTGTGGACCCTGAAACCGACATGCTGCCATCCGGCGCCCGCCGGCGTCACGTCCAGGACACAGCCATGGGTGTCCGCCGCATGAGGCCGCATCAGGAGAGAGCTCATGGCCCGAGTATCTGGGAATGCCTAGCTCGTTTCAATGCCGGTCAAACCCAAGCGCCGCGATCGCTCTATTTGAGCTTCTTGTTCTCGCCGACGACACCGGCGGGAGCTCCGGTCGCCGCAGCCTTGGCCGCGGCCCACAGATATGCGACCCGTCCCGGCGCGATCCAGTACTCGGCGCGCTCGACCTCCACGCGCAACAGCGCGAGACGGGCATCGCCCGGCCCATCGGGGTAATAGGCGAGCTGCTCCGGCGTCCACAGCCGCTGCGCGCGTTGCGGATCGCGCAGCATGCGGGCCGTGCCGGAAACCGCGACGAACGCACCGCTCGACGGGTCCGCATATCCGACGCTCACCCGCGTGTCGGCCCGCAGCTCGTCCACCTTGGCGGAGGCCCAGTCCGTGAAGAACCACAGCGCTTCGATGCCCTCCACGTCGAGGGTTTGAACCGGGCGCGCGTGAAGCGTGCCGTCGTGATCGAGCGTGGTCAGCATGCCGGCGCGAATTCGCCGGATCAGCTCGGACACCTTGGCCGCATCGGCGGGTTGCGGTCCTGCGGCGCCCTCGGTCAAGAGCGCGCCGCGAGCGACTCGGATTTCGGCGATGCGGCGGACCCTTGCGCGCGATCCAGGCCGAGCTGCACGATCGCCTCGAGGAACTCGCTCGGCCGCATGTTGATGCCGGGAGTCACGGCCGCCTGGGTGAAAGTCACCGTGGCCATCGACAATCCGGGCAGCGAATTGACCTCGATGAGTATGACCTCGTCGCGCGCAACGCTGTAGAAGGCGTCGATGCGGGCGTAGCCGCCGATGCCCAGCCGATTTGCGAATTGGGCGATGCGCCGGCGTATCGAATCGACGCGCTCGGCCGGAACGCTCGGAGGCGGCGTCAGGTTCCTGCCGATGCCCTTGCAAAACTTTTCCTCGACCGTGAGACCGGCGAAATCGGAGGGAGTCTCCGACGGGATCAGGGCGACCATGTGCTCCTCGAGGCCGAACACCGCGACCGTGATCTCGATGCAGTCGCGCCGGCCGTAACGGGCCGGAATGTTCTCCTCCACCAACAGCTCGCTTTGCACCTCCGACGGCATGCGCAGCGCGAACTCGCCTTCCGTGGCGCGTGCCGATTCCCAAAGCTCCGTGCGTGGAATCAGATCGCTGCCCGCGAGGATCGCCAGCACGAAGATCGGAACCTCGTGGAACGGCGCGACCGAGACCAACACCCCGCTCGAGCAACCGTCCGAGATCGGCTTCAACACCACGCCCGCATCGGAGCCGACCGAGGCGGCGAGCCTCGCTGCCGCCGAGCTCACGCCGGCGGAGAAGGCGCCGAACACCGGATCACGCCGGGCGGCGGCATAGTCCTGGCGGCGGACCGCGTCGATCAAGCGCTGCAGCCCGGCTTCGTCGACCCCGGCCCGCACGAGTGTGTCGATCAGGTCCTTCATCTCGAGCGTCGACTGGACCGGCGCACGGAATCCCGGAATGCGCATCGCCGTGAGCGCCAGCGCGGTCTCATGCTTGTCCATGCACAACTTCGAGACCCGCGGACCGGACCCGTTGTACGGCATGGAGATCGAGTCGAGCCGCGTTTGCAGCGTACCGTCCTCGCCGAACCCGCCGTGCAGCGCAATGAACACGAAATCGGCCAGATCCTTGAGCTGCGCCACGTCGACGCCCTTCGGCGCGAAATTCTCGGTATCCACGAGGCGCCGCAGCCAGGCGGAGAAGCCGCCGATCTTGCGCCGCCAGAGCTCGGCGGCCTCGAGGTACCCGCCGGGCCGCTCGATCAGCGCCTCGATTTCCTCGACGGTGTGCTGAAGCGAGACGAACGGCGGCACGATGTGGAAGCGGCCGTCCTGTCCCACGAAGACCCGGATGACGGAATTCGCGCCGGATACGGACAGCTTGTGGATGACGTTGAGCCAGCTCATGCGGGACACGTGCCGTTCCGACGAGCTCCCGCCGCCGAGCACGATGATGCGCCGCTTGCGCGCGGATTTGTCGCGGAGGTCGGGCAGGCGCTTGTTCTCCCGACGGAGGCAACGCTCGACCAACAGCAAGGACATGGCCTTCTGGCTCAGTCCCGCGACCGCGGATTGCTGGAACAGGAAGCCGTCGACGCCGTAGCCCGGGACCCCGTTGACCTCGGTCCACACGACGTCCTTGCCGCCGCGGACGAAGCCGTCGAACCGCGCCCAATCCCGCAACCCCATCTCGCCGAACAGGCGCTCGGCTTGCGCGCGGATCGCATCGATCATGCCGCGGCCCACGCTCATGGGCGTCGTGTGCGTCGCGCCGCTGCCCGGCATGTACTTCTGCAGACGTGAATACATGGGCGAGGCGCTCTGCGTGCCCGCCGAGCCCTTCGGAGTCACCTCCGTCGGCTCGAACACGATGACGGCGCCATCGACATCCTGGATCGCGACCACGGAGAATTCCGTGCCCGAGATGAGCTCCTCGATCACCACGTCGGGGCAATAGGCCGAGGCGCGTTGCAGCGCCTCGTGGACCTGCGCCCGGGGAACGATCGACACGCCGTCCGATGAGCCGCCGCGATCGGGCTTGACCACCACGGGCAGGTCGCGCGGCCCGGCGAGCCCGGACAGATCCGGAGGCGGGCTCCGGTCCGCGGCGCTCACCTCGAGCTGCCGCGGCACGACGTAGCCGTGCTCGGCCATCCAACGGTTGGTCAGAGCTTTCGAGAAGGTGAGGGCGAGCGCCTCGGGCCCCGAGCCGAGGTAGGCCTGGCGGCCGCAGCGCTCGAGAATCGCCGCCAAGCCTCCATCCTCCCCGAATTCGCCGTGCACGAACGAGCAGACGGCGTCCGCGTCGGTGATGCAGGCTTCGATCGAGTCCATGCGCGTGAGCACCCGCGCGCCAAGGTCGCCCTCGGCAGCGGCCGGCGGCCAGAAGTCTCCGATGGTGTTGGAATACAGCCAGTCGGCGCTCAACCGATAGGGAGCCAGATCCTCGCTCAGGAAATAGACACGCAGCGCCTGCTCATCGAAATGTGTCCGGACGGCGTCATAGAACGTCCGGCAGCTGTCGAGCGAGATGTCCTTCTCGGTGGAGGGGCCGCCAAAGAAGACCGCAATGCGGGGAAACATTCGATGCTCCAAGAAGAAGGAAAGCGATGGCCGTGCTGCGCAGGCACATTCTGTATGCCGGATGGAGGAAAGACAAATGCCCGGAACGAGAACCAGTGCGTAGTCCTAGGGCTCGAGCCGCTGCAGCAACGCCTGTACCGCTTTGGATGGCGGGCTCGGCGCGTGATCGGCGAAGCGCCCGATGATCGAGAGGGCCAATCGAGGCTCGCCGCCGGCATTCGCCCGATGCGCGAGCGCGAGCGCCGACTCCTCCGAATCGAGCGTGAAATCCGCCACGTGAGCGGCACCGACCCGGTACGCATGCAGCCCGAGATCCGCGCGGCGCAGCCGCACGAGATCGAGAATCAAGCTCTTGCCCACCGTCGCGAGGCCGCGCGCATTGTCCCAGCGCGGGGCCTGCGACAGGAGCGCATGCACGTCGTCGGCAAGGTGGTCCTTGTCGCCTTCATGAAGCAATCGCGTCACCGGCTCGCGCAGTTGCGAATACGCGCCGGCTCGAACATATCCGAAGATTTCCTGGATGATCGCGTCGCGCGCGAGCACCCGCGCGCGCTCCTCGACCTCGGCCTCCTTCTCCGGACTCACGCGCGGCTCGAAGCCGAGTTGAAGGCGCCGCTCGTGGATCGCGGCGCCGATCGCGCAGAAGGAGGAGAGCACGGCGAACTCGAAGAGCGCGTACTGCACGACCGTCCACACCGAGGTCTGCGCAAGCCAGATGAGCGAGCCCGCGTAGCATCCGATGAGAAGCA
>DATAUO010000185.1:0-9454 GCA_036268215.1 Steroidobacteraceae bacterium | reverse complement strand
CCGCAACCACGCCTGCACCCACTGCGAGCCCGGAGGCGAGACCCCCGGCGATATTGGAGCCCATGCCGCCGCCCATCGGGGCGGGGCCATAACCCGGACCCGGGCCATAGCCGGGTCCGTAGCCTGCCGGCGCGCCCGGGGGAGCGGCCGAGTACGGCACGTAAGTTCGGCGCCGGAACACCATGAGCAGTACCGCGATCGCGGCCACGATGAAGAGCACGGCGCCCCAGGGGAAGTGACGCTCAGCCGGCGCCTGACGCACCATCATTTGACCGCTGCCGACGAGACCCAGGTGCCCCTTCAACTCCTGCACGGCTCCCGGGCTCTCGAAATTCAGTCCGGGGTTGAGGCGCTCGGCCGCGGCGAGCTCCGAGCGCGCACGTGCGACCTGCCCTTCCTTGTCGTAGAGCTCAGCTTGGACGTAATGCGCGCGGGCGCTGTTGGGATGCGCCGCCAGCACCCCCGTGATCATCTGCTGCGCCTGGTCGAGATGACCGCTGTTGGCGGCCTTGTAGACTTGGTCGACCGTGGGCTCGGCCTGAGCCAGGGCCGATGAAGCCGAAGCGATCGCCAGCAAGCCCGCAGCCGCAGCTGCCACAAGAAGTCTGTTCATATGCCGCCTCTGGGTGGGAAAAAGACCCTTGCGCGTTAGATAGGGGCGCTTTTGCGAAGTTCAACGGCCTTGCGGGCGACGATCGCGGTCCCGAACACACGATCCCAAAGGCCCGTCGTGACGCCGAAATTACCCTTTTGGGGTGAATAGTGATGGCGCAGGTGCCTGGCGCGCAGCTCGTTGAAATAGGAAGGCGAGGATGAGCTTGCGCAATGGTGGATGGTGTGGTGGACGACACCGTACCACCAGTAGCCGAGCATGACTCCGACCGTCAATCCGTCCGCCAGGTCGAAGCCGAGACACGCCCAGGCCGGCATCAGGATGACTGCGAACAGCACCGAGACGCTCACCCACGTCGGCGTGCCGATGAAATCGAGCGGCGAAGCATGGTGCAGGCCGTGCATCGGGGAGAAGTAGGCCATTCGATGCAATGCGACCCTGTGCAGGGCATACTCCATCAGGGTCCAGAACAACAACCCTGCCGCGACCGCCGCGATCCATTGGACGCCGCTCGTTCGAGAGGTGGGGTGGAACCCGATCGCCGCCAGTGCCATCAGCACCAGAGGATAGACGACGAAGTCCGAATAATAGCCCAGCCTGCTGAGGCGCATCGTCGCTTCTCCCTTGAGATCGATGCGTGATTGGACCGCGAACTCCCGGTCATGTTAGCGAAAGAATGAGATGAACGCTTGGTAGATTTTTCAACAGCGCGCGACACCATCGCAATCGTCGGCGCGGGATTCTCCGGCACGGTCCTCGCTGCCGCGTTGCTGCGCAGGCCCCCGGCCGCGCCGACCGATATCGTGCTGATCGAGCGCGCCAGCGAGATGGGCCGGGGCGTCGCCTATGCGGCGCGCGAGTTTCCCTACCTGCTCAACGTTCCCGCCGGACGACTGTCCGCCGATGCGGCGGACCCCGGGCAATTCCTGCGCTTCGCACAGCGCCGGGCACCGCGGATCACCGGCGAGGACTTCCTCTCGCGCGAGCTGTACGGCGCTTATCTGCAGGACGTGCTCGCGCAGGCCGAGCGTTCCGCGCCGGGTGACGTGCGGCTGGTGCGGGTGTTCGGCGAGGTCCGGCGGATCTCACCGGGCGGCGCGGGCTTGCTGCTCGAGATCGCGGGTCAGCCGGGCGTCAGCGCGGCGCGGGTCGTGCTCGCACTCGGCAATCCGCCGCCGGGACTGCAGCCGTGGGCCGAGGCGATCCGCGAGCACAAGGCGTACCGGCACGACCCGTGGGGCCTGCCGACCGATCTTGCCGCGCGCCACTCGGTCCTGATCGTCGGCAACGGATTGACCATGGCCGACGCGGTCTCCGTGCTGACGCAGGATCCCGCGCGCGCGCCGATGCTGCACGCCATCTCGCGCCGCGGGCTCGTTCCCTTGCTGCAGACGGAGTTCCGCCCGTCGGCCCTGCGCGGCGACGGCGAGGCGTTGCTCGGACAGGCGCATTCCTTGCGCCGGCTGCTCGAGATGAGCCGGCAGCTCGCGCGCGAGGTGGAGCATCGCGGCGGCGACTGGCGCGAGGTCGTGACGTTCGTGCGGCATCTGGCGCCCACGCTCTGGCAACGGCTCCCCGCGGGCGAGCGCCGGCGCTTCATGCGGCATCTGCAGGCGCAGTGGGACGTTCACCGGCACCGTATGCCGCCGCAGCTTGGGGCGCGCATCGACTCCCTGCGGCGCGGCGGCTCGTTGCGCATCCATGCGGGACGCATCGAGGCGGTGACCGAAGCCGGCGAGCAGCTGCGCATCTCGTGGTCTCCGCGCGGGCGCCACGACGACCGCAAGGTGAGCTTGACGGTCGACCTCATCGTCAATGCCACGGGCCCCGACTATGCGTTGGCGCGCAGCACCGACCCGCTGCAGCGCTCGCTGCGCGCCGCGGGAATGATCTGCGAGGATGAGCTCGAGATCGGGCTGCGCACGGGCCCGCACGGCGAGTGCATCGGGTCGGACGGACGGATCACGCCGCGCCTCTACTACCTCGGGCCCATGCTGCGCGCGGCGTTCTGGGAAGCCACCGCGGCGACGGAGCTGCGCGACCACGCCGACGCACTGGCGGCCCATCTCGCGACCGCCCCGTAGCACGCTACCGCGGCAGTGCGCTACGGGGCGGTCGCGAGATGGGGCCCGGGCGACGCGAGGTGGGTGATGCCGGCGAGGAGCCGGTCGATCTCCTCGCGCGTGTTGTACATGGATATGCCGGCACGGAGGAGGCCGCCGCGCTCCGCCAGCCCGAGCACCTGCACCGGGCGCGCGGCGTAGAAATCGCCGTCCCACACGCAGATGTCGCGGTCGCCGAGCATCTTGGCGGCGTCGGCCGCCCTCGTGCCGTCGAGCGTGATCGAGACGGTGGGCGCGCGCGGTCTCCCGGCGGCGAAATCAGGGCCGTAGACCTTGACCCCGGGGATACGGCGCACCGCCTCGTGATAGTACCTGGCAAGCTCGTGCTCGTACGCCGAGATGTGGGTCATCGCATCGACGATGCGGGCGCGCAGCGTCGCGCCGTTTCCCCACGAGGCGATGTACTCGACGGCGGCACGCAGGCCGTCGATGGCGGCATGATTCAGCGTGCCCGTCTCGATGCGGTAGGGCGCGGCGGGATCCTGCACGCTCAACCGATCGGTCGGCAGGCCGGCGAGGGCGCCGGGGCGCGAGTACAGCACGCCGACGTGAGGGCCGTAGAACTTGTAGCCGGAGCACAGCAGGAAATCCGTCTCCATCGCCTGGACGTCCAGCACGAAATGCGGCGCGAAGTGGACCGCGTCGACCACCAGGAGCGCGCCGACGGCCCGCGTCAGGCGCCGCGCCAGCGCGATGTCGTTCACGGTTCCGATCGAGTTCGCCGACGCGCCGATCGCGAACAGCTTGGTGCGGGCGGTGATCTTCGCCGACATGTCGGCGGCGTCGAGCTCGCCGGAATCGAGCAGCCGCACCTCGCGCACCGCGACGCCGCGCTCCTGCAACCCGAGCCACGGGCCGCGGTTGCCCTCGTGATCGAGCTGAGTGATCAAGATCTCATCGCCCGCCTTCAACGTGCGACCGATGGCCGAGCTCAGGTCGAACGAGAGCGTGGTCATGCTCTGTCCGAAGGAGATGCATGAGCCTCCGGGCGCCCCGACAAACGCCGCGACCACGTTGCGCGCGTTCTCGAGCCGCCGATCGACCTCGCGCGACGGAGCGAAGTTGCCGTGCGTGTTGACGTTGCAGGTCGCATAGACATCGGCGATCGCGTCGACGACGGCCTGCGGCACCTGGCTGCCGCCGGGGCCGTCGAGGAAGGCGAGCCCCGGGTTCTTGGTGAGGGCCGGAAAATCCTTGCGGCTGCGCAGGCAATGCTCGTGCGTATAGGGCATTACAACAGGTCGTAGGTGAAGTCGTAGCTCGTGGATTTCGCGTCGCGCGGGTGCAGCTTCATGCTGCCCTTGGCGCCGGCATATTTGCCCGTGCCGCCGGTGACCGTGAAGGTGGAGTCGCCCTCGTCCATGAAGGGGCCTTCGACGGCGATCTGGCCGTCCTTCAGGATCAGAGTCCAGAAGCACTCCCAGCTCTTGCCGACGACGGTGCGCACGCAATAGCCCTGATCCTTGCCGATCCGGGTCTTGTTGGCGGGGTCGAAGATGCCGTTGGTGAACACCAGCATGTCGCCGATCGAGTCTCCCTTGGCGCCGAGATCGACGGTGGTCTCGCCGACCGGGCGTTCGACGACCTTGATCTGCTCGGCTGCAAAGGCGGGAATGGTGACGAGTGTCGCGGCGAGCGCGGCAATTTTGGACGGAGTCAACTTCATGATGTTCCCTCGGTTCGTCGCGGCAGGCATACCGCATCGTTATTCTTTGCAATAATAGCAACATGCTGAGCAAAGAGATGCTGCCGATGATTCGCGAAGCGGCGACGCGGATCTATACGGTCGTTCGGGAAACGCCGCTGGTTCCGATGCCGCCGGAGGGCGGCAAGGCCCGCGAGAAAGCTCGCGTCAAGCTCGAGCACCTGCAGAACACCGGCTCGTTCAAGCTGCGCGGGGCGGCCAACAAGCTGATGAGCCTGACCAAGGCACAGGCGGCCGCGGGCGTGATCACCTCTTCTACGGGAAATCACGGCCTCGGCGTCGCCGCGGCCGCGAAGGCGCTCGGGATCGATGCGGAGGTGTTCCTGAGCGCGCAGGTGAGCGAGGCGAAGCGGGACAAGATCCGCAAGCAGGGCGCGCGCGTGCGCATCGTGGGCGACGATCCGTTGGCGGCCGAGATCGCGGCCCGGCAGTCGGCGGCGGAGAGCGGCCGCACCTATGTCTCGCCGTACAACGACCCTTACGTCGTCGCGGGTCAGGGTACCGTGGCGGTCGAGGTATTGCGTCAGTTGCCGGAGCTGGACGCCATCTTCGTGGCGACGGGCGGCGGCGGTCTGATCAGCGGAATCGGCTCGTACCTGCACGAGGTCGCGCCGGGGGCTCACGTCATCGGCTGCTGGCCGGAGAATTCCGCCGTGCTCTACCAGAGCATTCGCGCGGGCCGCATCATCGAGGCTCCCGAGCAACCGACTCTGAGCGAAAGCACGGCCGGCGGCGTGGAGGAGGGTTCGATCACGTTCGAGCTCTGCCGGGAGGTCATGCACCACCCGGTGTTGGTGTCGGAGAGCGAGATCCTGCGTGCGATGCGCTGGGGCCACGCGCAGGGTTGGGCGATGGAGGGCGCGGGCGGCGTCGCGCTCGCGGCCTATTTCAAGGAGGCCGCCCGCTATGCCGACGCGAACGTCGTGGTGCTGAATTGCGGCGGCAATCCCTCGCCCGCGGTCCGCGCGCTGATCGAGGAGCAAGCGGCTTAGCAAGAGCGATGCGCCCGAGATTCACGGGTGCGCTCGTGAATGCGCCCGGTCAGAAGCTCGCGGCCACCACGTCGATCACGGTGGGGCCGGCCTGTCCCAGGGCGCCGTGCACGGCTTCGGTCAGCGCCGCCGGATCGTGCACGCGATACCCCTCCGCGCCGCAGGCGTGCGCCAGCGCGACGAAGTCCGGATTCTGTCCGACGACGCCGAGCGGCGCGATGCCGGCGGCGATCATGTCGTCGCGGATCACCCCAAGCGCTGCGTTGTTCCACACCACGATCGGCAGGCTCAGGCGTTCTTCCACGGCGGTCATGAGCTCGCCCAGCGTGAATTGCAGCCCGAAATCGCCGGCGAGCGCGGCGATCGCCCGCGCGGGCGCCGCGATCTTCGCACCGATGGCCGCGGGCAGCGCAAACCCCAGGGTGCCGTAGCCCGATGGGTGAAACCATTGGCCCGGGTTCTCGACCGGATATGCGTAGTTGCCGCAGTAGGCGATCTGCGTCATGTCGCTGAAGATCGCGCCGTCGGCTGGCAGCGCCGCCTTGATCGCACGCAGCGCGGTCCGTTGCGAGACCAACCGATCGTCCAGCCCCGCGTCGATCTCGGCGCGGCACGCCGCGGCGCCCCCAAGCGCCGTGAGCCAGCCGGAGCACTCGAGCGCATTCGGGGCGCGTCTCGCCAGCATCTCATTGATGGCCGCGAGCGCAACGGCCGCGTCGGACCAGAGGCGCACGTCCGCACCGTATTGATCGCCGAGCTTGGCGGGATCGATGTCGATGCGAATCAGCCTGCCGTTGAGCGCGAGCTTGGTGCCGGTGTAGACATCGGTCTCGCTCAGCTCCGTCCCGACCGCCAGCACCACGTCCGCCTCCGCGGCCATTCTCTGCGTGGGCCCGTAGGGGAGCGAGGTGCCGAGATTCGCCGGATGGCTCTCGGCGAGCACTCCCTTCCCGGCCACCGTGGTCACCAGAGGGCAATCCAGGGATTCGACCAGGCGCCTGATCTCGGTCCCGGCGCGGCGCGCGCCTCCGCCCGCAATCACCAGCGGGCGCGATGCGGACGTGAGGAGCCGTACCGCCGCGTCGACTTGATCCGCGCCGGCGCGCGGCAAGAGCGGCGCGTCGTCGAAGCGCTCGGCGCGGAGCGGGGTGTCTTCGGCCAGCAAGTCCAGGGGGACCTCCAGATACGCCGGCCGCGGTCGCCCGCTGCGGAACGAGACGAGGCAGGCGCGCAGCTGGTCGCGCATCTCCGCGGCGCTGCCGGCCGCGTGCGCCGCGCCGAAGACTCCGGACGCGAGCGCCGTCTGATCGTTGAGCTCGTGCAGCACACCCCAGCGCTTGCCGAACGATGCCCGTACCGGTGCGCTGGCGACGACCAGCAAAGGAATCGAATCCGAATACGCCTGCGCTGCCGCGGTCATGATGTTGGTGAGCCCCGGACCGGAGATGACGAAGGCGGCGGCGGGACGGCCGCTCGAGCGCGCGAAGCCGTCCGCGGCGAAGCCCGCGCCCTGCTCGTGGCGCACCAGCACGTGACGGATGCGCGCCGCGGCGAGTCCGCGGTACAGCTCCAGATTGTGGACGCCGGGAATTCCGAAGACCGTGTCGATGTCGTTCGCCGCGAGAAGCTCGACCAGATACGTGCCGACCGTGTGTCCCATGCCTTCACCCGAAATTGAACACTAGTTCATTAAAGCGCGTTACGATTGCGGACCGCCACTCGTCCGAGCATTAAAAATGCAATATTCATCGCTGGTCAAGCGGATCGCAGGCGAGGGGGCGGACGCCTGGCAGGTGCACTACACCGCCCGGCAGGCGCAGGAGCGCGGCGAGAGCGTGATCCTGCTGAGCGTCGGGGACCCCGATCTCGACACGCCGCCCGCGGTGCTCGAGCGCGCAATCGCCTGCATGCGCGCGGGCGACACGCATTACACCCCGGCCGCGGGACGGGATCATCTGCGCGAGGCGATCGCCGCGACCCATCGTGCGCGCACGGGACAGCCGGTCGGCACCGACAACGTCATCTTCCTGGCCGGGGCCCAGAACGCACTTTTCGCGGCATCCCTCTGCCTGATCGAGGCAGGCGACGAGGTGATCGCGCTCGAGCCGCTGTATCCCACCTACCCCGCGACGCTCGAGGCGGCGGGCGCGCGCATGGTGCGGGTCCGCTCCCCCGCGGCGGGCGGATTCCGGGTCGATCTCCGGGCGGTCGAAGCCGCAATCACGCCGAGGACGCGCGCGATCTTCTTCGCGACGCCCAACAATCCCAGCGGAGTGATCCTGAGCGAGGGCGAGATCGAGGCGATCGGCTCGCTGGCGCGCCGCCATTCGCTCTGGGTGGTGACCGACGAGGTCTACGCGGGACTCGCCCCCGGCGGCAAGGTCCCGAGTCTCGCCGCGCAGCTGCCCGACCAGGCCGTGACCATCGGCAGCTTGTCGAAGACGCACGCCATGCCGGGATGGCGCGCGGGATGGCTGGTCGGGCCGCGACCGTTGGTCGCACATGTCGAGGCGCTGGCGCAATGCATGCTGTACGGTCTACCCGGCTTCATCCAGGAGGCCGCCGCGGCGGCGCTCGAGATGGCGGCCGAAGCCGAGGCGCGGATCCGCGATTATTGCGCGACGCGGCGCGACCTCCTCTTGACGGGCCTCGCCGGCGCGGCGCGCATCCGCTGTTTCGCACCCGACGCCGGCATGTTCATGCTGATGGACGTGCACGAGACGGGCCTCTCGGGCTGCGAGTTCGTGCGCGAGCTGTATCGCGCGGAACGCGTCTCGGTTCTCGATGGCGGGGCCTTCGGGCAGGAGACCGGCGGCTGCGTGCGCATCTGCTTTGCCGCCGAGGAGGCGGCGCTGAGCGAGGGCATCGTGCGAATCCGCCGCTTTCTCGCAACCCTGGCAAGATAGAGCCTCCGGAGAGTCGCGAGGGTCGCATGCCGCAGCCAGATCAAGAGATGGGAATCGTGGTCCACAAGGCCGGAGGGCCGGATGCGCTCGAGTGGGCGCCGCTTCAGTCGGTGCCTCCGGGGCCGGGCGAGCTGCGCATCGCCCAGCGCGCCATCGGCGTCAACTTCATCGACACCTACTTTCGCAGCGGCCTTTATCCCTGGCCGTCGACGCCGCTGATTCCGGGAGCGGAGGCCGCGGGTGTCGTCACCGATGTCGGCGCGGGGGTCGAGGATCTCGCGGCCGGCGATCGCGTGGCCTATACCATGCCGCTCGGTGCGTACCGCACGCGGCGCACCGTCCCGGCCGAGCGGGTGGTGAAGCTGCCCGATGAGATCGACTTCGACGTGGCGGCCTCGGTGATGCTCAAGGGGCTGACGGCGCAATTCCTGGTGACCACCTGCCATCGAGTCAACGAGGGCGACACGGTATTGGTGCACGCGGCGGCGGGCGGCGTCGGATTGCTGCTCGGGCAGTGGCTCAAGCTGCTCGGCGCGGTCTCGATCGGCACGGTCGGCTCGCCGGAGAAGGCGGCGCTCGCCAAGACCAACGGCTACGATCACGTCATCGAATATCGCAGCGAAGACTTCGTGGGGCGCGTCAAGAAGATCACCGGCGCCCGCGGCTGCGACGTGGTCTATGACTCGGTCGGCAAGGACACCTGGCGCGGCTCGCTCAAGTGCCTGAGACCGCGAGGGATGCTCGTGCACTTCGGGCAGTCGTCCGGAATGATCGCCGACTTCAAGTTCTCCGACCTCGCCTCGGGGGGCAGTTTGTATGCGACTCGCCCCATGCTGTTCGACTACATCAAGAGCCGCGAGGACTTGACCGCGCGCGCGGGCGATTTGTTCGTACGGCTCGCCGCCGGGCAGATCAAGGCTCACGTCGGCAGGCGCGTGCCGTTACGGGACGCCGCGGCCGCCCACCGCGAGCTCGAGGGACGGCGCACGATGGGTTCTACGGTGCTACAGGTGGGCGTCGATGAACGCCGATAGCTGCGACTTCGACAGCGCGCCGACCTTGGTCGCCACCACCTCTCCCTCCTTGAACAGCATGAGGGTTGGAATGCCTCGCAC
>DATAUO010000184.1:0-13323 GCA_036268215.1 Steroidobacteraceae bacterium | reverse complement strand
GGGCGCGCGCGGCAGGATCTCGAGGATCAGCGCAACGCCGATGCCGGGCACGTCGCGCTCGGGCTGCCGCCGAGCCTCGGCCGCAGCGTCACGGTGCCCCTGGTGACGGCATTTCGGCGCGTGTTGCCGAACGCCAATCTGGTGACGGTGGAGGGCCTCACCGCCTACATTCTCGAGTGGCTCAGCATGGGGCGGATCGACTGCGCCCTGGTGTACAACGCCGCCGCCGCGCCGGCCGTGGAGCTGACGCCGCTCCTCGACGAGCAGTTGTTCCTGGTCGCGCCGCGCAAGAGCCGGTCGCGCGCGCAGCGGCCGCCGGCCGCACGCAAGTCGATCGCGCTCGTGGAGCTCCCGGATCATCCCTTGATCATTCCCAGCCGTCCGCACGCCATGCGCATGTCGGTCGAGAACGCCCTGGCCCAGGTGGGGCGCAAGATCACGGTGGCCCACGAGATCGAAAGCATTCCCGCGGTCATCGACCTGGTGCGCCAGGGTCACGGATTCGCGGTCCTGCCGATGCACGCCGTCCGCTCGACGCAGTGGTGGGGCGAGGTGCGCCTGCTGCCGGTGCTGCGCCCGACCCTGAGCACGCCGCTCTCCATCGCCACCGCTTCGCAGCGGCCGAAGAGCCCGCTGATGAGAAAGGCCATCGAGGTCATCCGCGACATCGTGACCCGCGAGGTTCACGCCACGGAGATCGCCGCATGAGCAGGCCGCGGGACTACGAGTCCATTCCGGGTACCTACGTCTACGACTCGGCGCGCGGCCGCATCGGCTACTCGCTCAACATGTTCTGCATGTCGCTCAACGACGTCGGGAATCGACGCGCCTTCAAGGAGGACGAGGCCGCGTATCTGCAGCGCTTCGCCTTGAGCGCCGAGCAGCGGCGCGCCGTGCTCGAGCGCGACTGGCTGGGCATGCTCAAGGCCGGCGGCAACATCTACTACACCATCAAGATCGCCTTCTGCGACGGCCTCACGTTCCAGGACGTGGCCGGCATGATGTCGGGCGTCCCCAAGGAGACTTACGCGCAAATGATGCTGAACGGAGGGCGCAGCCCGGCCGGCAATCGCTACACGCCGGGCACGGAGCCGGATGCCCCGGTGCCGCGCGACGGTGCGAAGCATGGCTAGCGGTGCAAGGCATGGCTAGGATCGTCGCCGGCATCGCCACCTCCCATGTTCCGGCCATCGGCGTCGCCATGGATCGGGGCACGACCGAAACCCCCTACTGGGCGCCGCTCTTCAAGGGTTACGGCCCGGCTCGCGACTGGCTCGCGAAGCTCGCCCCGGACGTCGCCATCGTCGTGTACAACGACCATGCCAACGCCCTGTCCCTGGAGATCATCCCCACCTTCCTGATCGGCGTCGCCGCGCGCTTTCCGATCGCCGACGAAGGCTTCGGGCCCCGGCCGATTCCGGCCGTGGAAGGACATCCCGAGCTCGCCTGGCATCTGGCCGAATCGCTGATCCTCGATGAGTTCGACATGACCATCGCGAACGAGATGCCGGTGGACCACGGGCTGACCGTGCCGCTGTCGGTCACCTGCGGACAGCCCGCGGCGTGGCCTTTCCCGGTGGTGCCGGTCTGCGTGAACGTGGTGCAGTACCCGCCCCCGACGGGCATGCGCTGCTACAAGCTCGGCCAGGCGATTCGCCGCGCGGTCGAGGCCTTCGATCAGGATCTGCGCGTCGTCATCTACGGAACCGGCGGCATGTCGCACCAGCTGCAGGGCGAGCGCGCCGGGCTCATCAACCGCGAATTCGACACCCGGTTCCTCGACGGCCTGACGCGGGATCCGCGCGCGCTCGCCCGCATCACGCACACCGAGTACATGCGCGAGGCCGGTTCCGAGGGCGTGGAAATGGTGATGTGGCACGTGATGCGCGGAGCGCTCGACGAGCAGGCGGTGGAGGTCTACCGCCATTACCACGTGCCGGCGTCGAACACCGCCGCCGCCGTCCTGATCCTGGAGAACGAGGCTTCCGCATGAAAATCTGTCTCGCCGGACAGGGCGCGTTCGGCATCAAGCACCTCGAAGCGATCGCAAACATTCCCGGCATCGAGGTCGCGACGCTCGCAGGCTCGACCACCGAGGCCGCGCGCGCGGTGGCGCGGCAGTGGAGGATCCCGCACTGGAGCGCGGATCTCGAGGAGTGCCTCGCCCAGCCCGGCATCGAGGCCGCGATCCTCACCACGCCGACGCAGATGCATGCGGCGCAGGGCGAGCTCTGCATGCGTTCCGGCAAGCACGTCATGATCGAGATCCCCATGGCGGACTCGACGGCCGACTCCGAGCGGCTGGTGCGCGTGCAGCGCGAGACCGGCGTGATCGCGATGGCCGGACACACCCGCCGCTTCAATCCCAGCCATCAGTGGATCCACCGGCGCATCCGCGCGGGCGAGCTCAAGATCCTGCAGATGGACGTGCAGACGTACTTCTTTCGGCGCACCAACACCAACGCGCTCGGCAAGTCGCGCAGCTGGACCGATCATCTGCTCTGGCACCATGCCTGTCATACCGTCGACCTGTTCGGGTACCAGACCGGCGAGGCGATCGAATCCTGCTTCGCGCTCGAGGGGCCGGCTCACCCCGCGCTCGGAATCGCCATGGACATGAGCATCGGGCTCAAGAGCTCGTCCGGCGCGATCTGCACCCTGTCGCTGTCCTTCAACAACGACGGGCCGCTCGGCACCTTCTTCCGGTATATCTGCGACAACGGCACCTACGTCGCGCGCTACGACGAGCTCGTCGACGGCAAGAACAATCCGATCGACGTATCCAAGGTCGACGTGTCGATGAACGGCATCGAGCTGCAGGATCGGGAGTTCTTTACCGCCATCCGCGAGCAGCGCGAGCCTAATGCCAGCGTCGCGCAGTGCCTGCCCGCGATGCGTACCCTCGGACGCCTCGAGCAGCAGCTTCAGGCTGCCGCGAAGGGCAAACCCACGTAGTTTTCCGCCAGGCTCGAGAGCGCGGCCGCCGACCCCGTGAGATAGCGCAGCTCCGCGAGCTGCATGCGGCGGTTGAAGTCATCGTCCTCGAGCACGTGGGTCGCCGCGGTGAACCACCACGAGAATCGCACCGCCTTCCACACCCGCGCGAGGCAGCGTTCGGAGTAGCCCTCGATGAGCTCGGTGCGGCCGGTCCGGTAGTATTCCGCCAGGGCCCGATACAGCACGCGCACGTCGGCGGCCGCGAGATTCAGGCCCTTCGCGCCCGCCGGCGGCACGACGTGGGCGGCATCTCCCACGAGGAACAAGCGTCCGACCCTCATCGGCTCGGCCACGAAGCTGCGCAGCGGCACGACGCTCTTTTCGAGCGACGGACCGACGCTGAGATTCCGCGCCACCTCGGGCGGCAGCCGCAGGCGCAGCTCGTCCCAGAAGCGCTCATCGGTCCATTGCTCCGCGCGCTCCGTCGATCCGCATTGCAGGTAGTAGCGGCTGCGGCTCTCCGAGCGCATGCTGCACAGGGCAAACCCGCGCTCGTGGCTCGCATAGATGAGCTCGTCCGCCGCCGGGGGAACGTCCGCGAGCACGCCGAGCCAGGCGAACGGATGGGCGCGCTCGAAGGTCCGCAGCGTGCCCGAGGGAACGCTGCGCCTGCAGACGCCGTGGTAGCCGTCGCAGCCGGCGATGAAATCGCAGGCGATCTCCTCGACCCGTCCCTGCCGCCGAAAACGCACCCGGGGTGCGCCGCCGAGATCTTGGATCGAG
Organism: Steroidobacteraceae bacterium; assembly: GCA_036268215.1. Lineage (GTDB taxonomy): Bacteria > Pseudomonadota > Gammaproteobacteria > Steroidobacterales > Steroidobacteraceae > Bog-1198. The sequence continues at coordinate 9,603 of DATAUO010000184.1, read as the reverse complement.
ACGTCCTCGGCCTCGAAGCGGACATCGGCGCCCGCCGCGGCGCGCGTCTCGATCAGATCGCGGGTGATCTCCGTCTGACCGTAGACGGACACCGTGCTCCCGGTGTGCCGGGCGAGGTCGACCCGAACGATGCCGCCGTCGAACGCGAGCCGGAAGCCGCGATGCACCAGGCGCTCGCGCCGCATGCGCTCGCCGACGCCCGCTTCCTCCAGCAGCTCGACCGTTCCCGGCTCGAGCACTCCCGCGCGAATCCTCCCCGCGACGTGCTCGCGGGTGCTCCGCTCCAGCACGATGCTCTCGACCCCGCTCAACGCGAGGAGCTGCGAGAGCAGCAAGCCGGAGGGTCCCGCGCCGACGATGGCGACCTGGGTTCGCCGCATGCCGGGGAGACTAGCAGCGCCGTCGGGTGCGTATTGTACGATCAGGGGCGGCGCTGGTACTTATCGGTCATCGGTGCGGCCGCCGTGATGCCGGGCGCGAAATTCGTGCGGGCTGGCCCCGGTCTGACGCCGAAAGAAGCGTGAGAAGTACGCGGGATCCTTGAAGCCGAGGTCCGCCGCGACGCCGCTGATGGCGTGGGTGCCGTAGATCAGCCGCCGGCGCGCCTCGAGCGCGAGGCGCCGCCGGATCAACTCGAACGCCGTGCAGCCGACGCCGCGGCGGCAAAGCCTGTTGAGCGAGGTCTCGGCGATCCCGAGCCGCTGTGCGTAACGGCGCACCGGCCAGTGATCGAGATAGCGCTCCTCGACGAGGCCGCGAAAATCTCTCAGCCGCTCCGCATCGAGCGCCCCCGCCCCTTCCGCGCCCGCGGAGGGCACATCCTGCGCGAGCATCGAAAGGACGCTCGACGCCAGCCACCCGCATACCGGCGCGTGCGCCGCCTCGGGGCGGGCGTACTCGCTATCCAGGAGCTCGAACAGCGGCACCAGCCGCGCGCCGAGGCTCGGGCTCTCGCGCAGATCGATGATGCGGGGCGCCGCGTACAGCGACTCGATGGGCGCTCGATCGGCGGGCGCGGCGCCGCTCAGGAGGCGCGCAAGGTCCACCGTGAGCACGTAGCCCTGGGTATCCGCACGAAATTTGAAGCTGTGCACCGTTCCCGCCGGCACGACGATGGCGGCGGGGGCCGCCCGGGCCGCACGGGAGTCATCCAGGATGGCGGAGACCGTTCCCGCGGTCATCAGCAGGCATTGACTCAGGATGCTGTGCCGATGCGTGCGGATCCGCCATAGGTACTTGCGGCTGCGGGCGGGGATGTTCTCGATGTGAACGAGGTCGGTGCGTGCCGCCGGCGATGCGCTCTCGCCGTACAGTGAGAAATTCGGAATGTGGGCGGCCGAGCGCACGCGTCCATTCGAACCCGCAGAGGGCGAAAACTCAAGTGCTCAGGTGCCGAGGCGCCGTGGTGCCGAGGCGCTCAGCCGCTCACATCCTCGACCAGCATCACCTCGCAGGCGCCCGCTCCCGTGTCGTAGCGCACCAGCGAGGTCTTGATCGACATGCCGTCGTCGCGCACCCCGTCCACGAGCTCTCCCGACAGGGTCACCACCTGCCCCGGCCGCAGGTGCGCAAGCTGCGCCGCCACGACGCGGCTCGCGGGGATCACGTGGGTGTTGGCGCTGTGGGTGATGATCTCGGCCTTGCCGATGGGCGTGCCGCGCGGCGCGCGCCAAAAATAGAAGCGATTCGCCTGCGAGATGTCCATCGCGTGCACGATCCGGTTGTCCGACATCGGGCCCCAGCCGAGCGCCAGATCCTCGGGGATCAGATCGGACAGCGCGTCGAAGCGATAGCTCTCGCGCGAGAGCACGCGCGCCGTGATGACGTAGTCCGCGCGCACGGTCAGCATCCAGCGGCCCACCTTGACCCTCGCGCCGGACGTGACGCCGCTCTGGCGCGGATCGTCCGCGGCGAGCACGCCGTCGGCCGGATGCATCGGCCGATGCACCCACCAGTCCCAGCCGCCCCAGAGGCAGTAGAGAGCCAGTGGAAGCACCAGCAAGGGGTTGCGCATGCGCCTAATGTGGCGCAACGACGGCCGTCATTCCGTGACCGCCGTCCAGGAAGAATTCAGCCCCAGGCCGGGCGAACCGGGCCGTGCGCTGCGATTGAGACGCACGGCCGGGCCGGGACCTTTGCCCTCAGGGGGCTCCGGGCTTCTGCGCCCAGACGCGGCACCAGCCGCCGCTCGGAACGCTCTTGCCGGCGAAGATGTTGCAGCCGCCGGTGGCATCGCCCGCCTTGCCCTGGAATTGCGCGCAGGTGCCGCACTTTTGCCCGGGCTTGTAGGTCGGGTTCGTGCTCTTGTCGACCTTGGTCGCATCGGTCACGAAGCCGAGCGCCTGCGCGGTCGGGTCCTTGGGGTCGAGTGCCGGGAGCGCGGCCGCGTTCGCGCCGTTGGCGAGGAGGCTCACGGCCGGGATGAAGGCTCCGGCGATCAGGCCGCTCTTGACGACATCTCGACGGGAAATTTTGTTTTGCATCGCTTCGATCCTATGGGTGGAAACTGACGGTATTTTCCCGCGTTTCAGCGCGTGTTTGTCAAAAAGATTAATTGTGAGGCCGTGCACGCGAACGATTCTCACTAGCATCCATTCCTTGGAGGCGCGCCTCGGCGTCAGGGCTTGGCGGCCAACGTCAGCAGCCACTCGCAGAACAGGCGTGTCTCGCGGCGGGTGCGCTGAGGGCGCTCGGGCGTGATGACGTAGTAGGAATTGTCATCGGCAAAATCCTGAGGCAACGCTCGTACCAGCCGGCCGGTGGCAAGATACGCATCGAGGAACAGGCGGTGCGCGAGCACCACGCCCGCGCCGGCCGCGGCGAGCTCGAGCGCGGAGATCGTGGTATCGACGGTGGGCTCCGCGCTCGGCCCATCGGGAAGGCCGAGCGCCGTGCGGACCTTGAGCCAGTGCGGCTCGTATCCCATGATGCGGATCAGGCGCTCGGGCAGCGCGGCCGCGCCGGCGGCGGCGAGACTCGGGCTGCACACCGCCATGATGTCCTGGTGCAGCAGGCGCTCCGAGCGGTAGCCGTGCCACTGGCCGGTGCCGTAGCGGATCTCGAGGTCGGTCGCATCGTCGGGAATCGCGTTGTCCCAGATCACGGACGCGAGCCGCACGTCGACCCGCGGATGCGCCGCGCGGAATGCGGGAAGCTTGGGAGCGAGCCAGAGCGCGGCCAGGGACACCGGTGCGTGCACGGTGATCTGCACCCGCTCCGATCCGCCGAACAATCCCACGGTGGAATCCGCGAGCTCCTCGAAGGCCTTGCGTACGGGCGGCAGATACGCCACGCCCATCGGGGTCAGCTTGACCCCGCGCGGCATGCGCTCGAACAGGGCGAAGCCCAGATGGGATTCCAGCGCGCGGATCTGGTAGCTGATCGCGCCCGAGGTGAGGCTGAGCTCGGCGGCGGCCGCGCTGAAGCTCGAGGTGCGCGCCGCCGCCTCGAAGGCCCGCAGCCAGGCGAGAGTCGGCAGACCCGCGACCGGCCGCACGGCCGGCGAGCCTGAAGGCTGCACTGCAACCCTATCCTTATAAATTTTTGGGGCCAAAGCACCCAAAATATTGCCTTGAAGCGGTATTGGGGTCAATTTATTGTGGTCATGCCCCTGTAGCCTGAATCAGGTCCTATGAAAACACACGCCCGCGTCGTCGTCGTCGGTGGCGGAATGATGGGCGCGAGCCTGCTGTACCACCTCGCGCTCGATGGCTGCACCGACGCGGTGCTGGTGGAAAAAGGCGAGCTGACCTCGGGCTCGACCTGGCATGCCGCCGGCCAATGCCCGAGCATCACGGGCAGCTACAACCTCGCCAAGATTCACGCCTACAGCAACGAGCTCTATCCCAAGCTCGAGGCGCTCACCGGCCAGTACACCAGCTGGCATGGATGCGGCGGCCTGCGGCTCGCCAACGACGATCGCGAGCTGCAGTGGCTCAAGTACGTCTACGGTTTCTCGAAGAGCATCGGCTTCCGCATGGAAATCGTCGGGCCCGACGAGATCAAGCGCTTGAACCCCTTCCTCACCACGGAGAACGTCATCGCCGCCGCTTGGACCCGCGACGACGGCCACGGCGATCCGTCCGGAATCTGCAACGCGCTCGCCAAGGCGGCGCGCGACCTGGGCGCCACGGTCGTCAAGCGTTGCCGCGTGACGGCGATCCGCCCGCGCCGCAACGGCGAATGGGAAGTGGTCACCGAGCAAGGCACGATCGTCGCCGAGATGGTGGTGAATGCCGCCGGCTGCTACGCGCGGCAGGTCGCCCAGATGGTCGGAGCCGACGCGCCGATCACCAACATGCAGCATCACTACGTGATCACGCATCCGATTCCCGCCTTCCAGGACCGCAGCGGCGAGATCCCGGTCATGCGCGACTCGTACACCTCGGGCTATTTCCGGCAGGAGCAGAAATCCGGGCTCATGGGCATCTACGAGAGCACCGGTCTCACCGAGGCCTGGGGATCGCGCGGCTACCCCGAGTGGGAATCCACCAACGAGCTCTTCCCGGACGACCTCGACCGCATCGCCCCGTGGCTCGAGCGCGCCATCGAGCGCATGCCGATCTTCGGCGAGGTGGGCATCCGCCGCGTCATCAACGGCGCCATCCCGCACACCTCCGACGGCGCGCCGCTGCTCGGACCCGCCGCGGGGCTGCGCAATTTCTGGATGTGCTGCGGCACCTCGTTCGGCATCGCACAGGGCGGCGGCTGCGGCAAGTATCTCGCGCAATGGATGCTGCACGGGGACTCCGAGATCAACATGGCGGAGTTCGATCCGCGGCGCTTCGGTAAATTCGCCGATGCCGCGTACGTCCACGAGAAGGTGTTCCAGGACTATCGCCTGACCTTCACCACCCGCCTGCCCGGCGAGGAGGAGCCCGCGGGCCGTCCGAAGAAAGAGAGCCCGCTGCACGATCGGCTCGCGGCGCAGGGTTGCGTCCACACCGAGACCTTCGGCTGGGAGCGGCCGAAATGGTTCTCCCTCGATGGCCGGACCGAGCAGGCATCGTACCGCCGCAACAACGTGTTCGAGGTGGTGCGGGCCGAGGTCATGGCCGTGCACGAGCGTGTCGGGCTCCTCGATCTGACCGGCTTCGCCAAGTACGAGATCAGCGGCCCCGGCGCGGAAGCCTTCTTGAATCGGATCTGCGCGAATCGCATGCCCCGCAAGCCGGGCGGCATCGCGCTGGTGCACCTGCTCTCGCCGCGCGGCCGGATCCGCGGCGAGATGACGGTGACCCGTCTCGCGGACGACCGCTTCTATGCGCTGTCCGCCGCGGCGGCGGAGCTGCGCGACCTGGACCATCTCGAGCAGAGCATCCTGCCGGGCGATGACGTGCGGGTCGCCGACATCACCGAGGAGCGCGGCGTCATCGTGGTGAGCGGCCCGCGCTCGCGCGCCCTGCTCTCGGCCTTGACCGACGCCGATCTCGGCAACCAGGCATTTCCCTGGCTGCGCGGCCGGGAGATCGTCGTGGCAGGACAGCCGGTGCGGGCTCTGCGCGTGAGCTACGTGGGCGAGCTCGGATGGGAGCTGCATCCCCCGATGGGCTCGATGCCTGCCCTGTATGACGCGCTCCGGGATGCCGGCAGCAAGCTCGGCGTCGTGAGCTACGGACTGTATGCCGTGAACAGCATGCGCGTGGAGAAAGGGTACAAGGCCTGGTCGACCGAGCTCACCAACGAGATCAACATGCTCGAAGCGGACATGTCGCGTTTCATCGATTTCACCAAGGACAAGTTCATCGGCAAGGAAGCGACGCAGAACCAGGCGCCGCGCCCCTTCAAGATCGTCTATGCCCAGGTCGAGGCGAGGGAGGCGGATGCGCGCGGCGGCGAGCCGGTGATGGTCCACGACCGCTGCGTCGGCCTGGTGACCTCCGGGGCCTACGGCCACCGTACCGACAGGAGCCTTTGCTTCGCCAGCGTCGAGCCGCGCTTCGCCATGCCCGGCACGCGGCTCGACGTGCTCATCCAGGGCGAGCTGCGCGGGGCCCACGTGCTCGGCAGCCCGGCTTTCGATGCCGGCAACTCGCGCATGAGGGATTAGCGTGGCCGAGCTTCCCGAGCAAGCCCGGGTGGTCATCGTCGGCGGCGGCGTGATCGGCTGCTCGATCGCCTATCACCTGACCAAGCTCGGCTGGAGCGAGGTGGTGCTGCTCGAGCGCAAGACCCTCACCAGCGGCACGACATGGCATGCGGCGGGGCTGGTCGGCCAGCTTCGCCAGAGCATCAACATGACGCAGCTCGCGCGTTACACCGCGGAGCTCTACCGCGGCCTCGAGGCCGAGACGGGCCAGGCCACCGGCTACCGCCAGTGCGGGTCGATCTCGCTCGCGACGACGCCCGGCCGCATGGAGGAGCTGAAGCGCAACGCCTCGATGGCCAAGGTGTTTCGCCTGTCCGTCAACGTGGTGAGCCGCGAGGAGATCCATTCCCTCTACCCGCTCGCCAACCTGGACGACGTCATCGGCGGGATCCACATTCCGAGCGACGGCTACGCCAATGCCGTCGACATCACCCAGGCGCTCGCCAAGGGCGCGCGCTCGCGCGGTGCGCTGATCTTCCAGGACCTGAAGGCGACCGCGATTTTGCACGCGGACGGGCGTGCGACCGGCGTCATGACGGACCGCGGGCCGATCGCCGCGGATCACGTCGTGCTCTGCGGGGGCATGTGGACCCGCGACCTCGCCGCGAGCATCGGCGTCACCGTGCCGCTGCATGCCTGCGAGCATTATTACGTGTTGTTCCAGGACGTGCCGGGGCTGCGTCCGGATCTGCCGGTGCTCCGGGACTACGATCACTGCAGCTACTTCAAGTACGACGCCGGCAAGCTCCTGGTCGGCGCGTTCGAGCCTCACGCGCGGCCCTGGGGCGTCGACGGCATCCCGGAGGACTTCTCCTTCGGCGAGATCGCGGGCGACTTCGCCCACTTCGAGCCGGTGCTCGTGGACGCCATGCGGCGCATTCCGGCGCTCGAGAAGGCAGGCATCCAGAAATTCTTCTGCGGCCCGGAGAGCTTCACGCCGGACGTGCGCTATCACCTCGGCGAGTCGACCGAGCTGCGCGGCTGCTTCGTGGCGGCCGGCCTCAACTCGATCGGGCTCCAGTCCGCGGGCGGCATCGGCAAGGTCGTCTCCGAATGGATTCGCGACGGGCATCCGCCGATCGATCTGTGGGAGGTGGATGTCCGGCGCAACATGCCGTTCCAGGTCAACCGCAAATACCTGCGCGAGCGCGTGACCGAGAGCCTCGGCCTCCTCTATGCGACGCACTGGCCCTTTCGGCAGTACGAGACGGCACGCGGTGCGCGCAAATCCGCGGTGCACGACCGCTTGCGCGCGGCCGGCGCCTGCTTCGGGGAGGCCTTCGGCTGGGAGCGCGCCAACTGGTACGCGCCCGCCGGCGTCGACCCGGAGTACGTCTACAGCTACGGCAGGCAAAATTGGTTCGAGCACAGCGCCCGCGAGCACGGGGCGGTGCGCAATGGAGCCGGGCTGTTCGATCAGTCGTCGTTCGCGAAGTTTCGGCTGCAAGGACGCGATGCCCTCGCGGTGCTGAGCCGCGTCTGCGCCAACGATGTGGACGTGCCGGCCGGCCGCATGGTGTACACGCAGTGGCTGAACGAGCGCGGCGGCATCGAGGCGGATCTGACGGTCACGCGCCTGAGGGACGATGTCTTCCTGATCGTCACCGGGGCGGAGACGGAAAGCCGGGATTTCAACTGGCTCGAGCGCCACATTCCGCGCGACGCCCACTGCATGCTGACCAACGTCACCTCCGGGATGGGGGTGCTCTCGCTGATGGGCCCGCGGTCGCGCGAGCTGCTCGCGGCGATCACGCCGGAAGATGTGTCGAACGAGGCGTTCCCGTTCGCGACCAGCCGCGTCATCGAGCTGGGCTATGCGCTGGTGCGTGCCTCGCGAATCACCTACGTCGGCGAGCTGGGCTGGGAGATCTACGTCCCCACCGAATTCATGCAGGGCGTCTACGACGAGATCGTCGCGGCGGGCGCGAAGGTCGGGCTGGTGCATGCGGGGTACCACGCGCTCAACTCCCTGCGCATGGAAAAGGCCTACCGGCACTGGGGGCACGACATCACCGACGAGGACACACCGCTCGAGGCGGGCCTGGGTTTCGCGGTTGCGTGGGACAAGCCGCACGGATTCATCGGGCGCGACGCGCTGCTGCGGCAACGGGAGGCCGGACCCGGCAAGCGCCTGCTGCAGCTCAAGCTCGCATCGCCCGATCCCTTGCTGTACCACAACGAGCCCATCTGGCGGGGCGGCGCCATCGTCGGATTCGTGCGCTCCGGCATGTACTGCCACACCCTGGGAGCGGCGGTGGGCCTAGGATACGTCGATGTATCCAAGGGATCCGCCGCGGCGGGCGCGACCCCGGGGAGCGCGGAGCTCGAAGGCTACGAGATCGAGGTGGCGGGCGTGCGCCATGCGGCGACCGCCTCGATGAGGCCGATGTACGACCCCAAATCCGAGCGAATCAAGCGCTGAGCGCGGAGGACCGCCGGTCGAGGCGACCGGCGAGCCGCGAGCGGCGCGAACCAGTGCGTTCAGCAATGAAGTGGAGGACTCCCATATGAGCAGCAACGGCGTGATCGGGCGCTTGGCCGCCGTGACCAAGCTGGGCTACAGCCTGGATCAAAAGTTCTATTGCGACGATGAGGTGTTCGCCGCCGACATGGAGCAGATCGTCGGCCGCAAGTGGATCGTCGCCGGCCACGTGGACCGGGTGCGCAACAAGGGCGATTACTTCACGTTCACCGTCGGCAAGGAATCCATCATCATCGTGCGCAGCGACGAGAAGACGATCAACGCCTTCTACAACGTCTGCCGCCACCGCGGCTCGCTCATCTGCACCAAGCCTCAAGGCCGGGCGGCGCGCCTGACCTGCCCATACCATGCGTGGAGCTACGGCCTCGACGGCGCACTGCTCGCGGCGCGGCTCATGCCGGAGGATTTCAACAAAGCCGACAACGGGCTGCACCGCTGCCACATCCGGGTGTTCTACGGGTTCATATTCATCAATCTGTCCGACGGGCCGCCGGTCGACTTCGATGCATCCTTCGGGGATCTCGCGCCTTACCTGGATTTCCACGGCACGGAGACCGCGAAGATCGCCTACTCGGAGTCCTATCCGACGACCGCGAACTGGAAGCTGGTGGTGGAGAACTTCGTGGAGTGCTATCACTGCGCGCCGTCGCACCCGGAGTTCTGCTCCATGCACGACCCGGAAGCGCTGATTGCGTTCGGCGCGGGTCCGAGCTCGGGTCCCCCGGGCGCGGTCGATGACTATCTGCCCTACGTGCGGGACTGGGAGCGGCGCGCCGCCCAGCTCGGGCGGCCCATCGGCACCGTGGATGACGGTCCGGCCTCCTCGCATCTGCGCCTGGTGCTGCAGCGGACCGTGCGCCGCGGCCACGAGAGCGAGACGCAGGACGGCAAGCCCGCCTCCTCGCTGATGGGCAAGCGCCTGGGCTTCGATCAGGGCCGCATGTACCTTTCGTTCAGCCCCTTCACGCAGCTCGTTGCCACCAACGATTTCGCCGTGCTGTTCCTGTTCACTCCGCGGAGCACGCTGCACACG
>DATAUO010000183.1:0-7347 GCA_036268215.1 Steroidobacteraceae bacterium | reverse complement strand
CGTCGTCACGAAGATCCCGCGCTTCACCTTCGAGAAGTTTCCCGGCGCGAATTCCCGGCTCACCACCCAGATGAAATCGGTGGGCGAGGCGATGGCCATCGGCAGGACGTTCCAGGAGTCCATGCAGAAGGCGCTGCGGAGCCTGGAGACCGGGCTCGACGGGTTCAACGAGCAGGTGTCGCTGCCCTTGAGCGACGAGTCCTCCGAGAAGCTGGCTTACGAGCTGCGCTGGCCGGGACCGAACCGCATCCTGTACGTGGCGGACGCGTTTCGAGCGGGTTGGAGCATGCGGGCGATCCATGACGCCACGCGGATCGATCCCTGGTTCCTGGCGCAGATCGAGGACCTCTTGCGCGAGGAGGGCGCCCTTGCCAAGGACGGATTCGACGCGCTCGATCTGCCGCGCCTGAAGAGGCTGAAGCGCAAGGGATTCTCGGATGCGCGCATCGCCCACTTGACGCAGAAGGAAGAGGCGGCGGTGCGCAGCCGCAGGCGCAAGCTCGGGCTGCATCCCGTGTACAAGCGGGTCGACACCTGCGCCGCGGAGTTCAGCACCTCGACCGCCTACCTCTATTCGACCTACGAAGAGGAATGCGAGGCCAATCCCTCGGGCCGCCGCAAGATCATGATCCTCGGCGGCGGTCCCAACCGCATCGGCCAGGGCATCGAGTTCGACTATTGCTGCGTGCACGCCGCGATGGCGTTGCGCGAGGACGGGTTCGAGACGTTGATGGTGAATTGCAATCCGGAGACCGTTTCCACCGACTATGACACCTCGGATCGGCTGTACTTCGAGCCGCTCACCTTCGAGGATGTCATGGAGATCATCGACAAGGAGAAGCCCGAGGGCGTCATCGTGCAGTTCGGCGGCCAGACGCCGCTCAAGCTCTCGCGCGCGCTCGCGGCCGCCGGCGCCCCCATCATCGGCACGACGCCGGACAGCATCGATGTGGCCGAGGATCGCGAGCGATTCCAGAAGCTGGTGGCGGCGCTCAAGCTCAAGCAGCCCGCCAACGCCACGGCCCGAACCGAGGAGTCCGCGGTGACGCTCGCGCGCGACGTGGGCTTCCCGCTGGTGGTGCGGCCCAGCTATGTGCTCGGCGGACGCGCCATGGAGGTGGTGTTCAACGAGGAAGACCTGCGCCAGTACATGAGCGATGCCATGAAGGTGTCGAACGAGAGCCCGGTGCTGCTCGACCGGTTCCTGGACCTCGCCATCGAGGTGGACGTGGACGCGGTGAGCGACGGCGAGGACGTGCTGATCGGCGGCATCATGGAGCACATCGAGCAGGCGGGAGTGCACTCCGGCGACTCGAGCTGCTCGCTGCCGCCGAACGGCCTGAGCGCCGAGATCCAGGAGGACCTGCGCGCTCAAACCCGCAAGCTCGCGAAAGCGCTGAACGTGGTCGGGCTGATGAACATCCAGTTCGCGATCCAGAGCGGCGTGATCTACATCCTGGAGGTCAATCCGCGCGCCTCGCGGACCGTGCCTTTCGTCTCCAAGGCGACGGGGGTCCCGCTCGCCAAGGTCGCGGCACGAGTGATGACCGGCAAGACGCTCGCCATGCAGCAACGCACGGTCGAGCGGGTGCCGCGCTACTTCTCGGTCAAGGAGGCGGTCTTCCCGTTCGTGAAGTTTCCCGAGGCCGATCCCATCCTGGGGCCGGAGATGAAGTCGACCGGCGAGGTGATGGGCACCGGACACACCTTCGGGGAAGCCTATGCCAAGGCGCAGGCTGCGTCGGGCGTGGTGCTGCCGACGCACGGCCTGTGCTTCATCAGCGTGCGCGACCGGGACAAGCCGGGCGCCGTCCAGCTCGCCCAGATGCTGGTCGACCGGGGCTTCGAGCTCGCCGCCACCGGAGGCACCGCGCAGGTGCTCGAGGCGGCCGGAATCGCCTGCCGCCGGGTGAACAAGGTGCGCGAGGGTCGCCCCCACGTCGTCGATATGATAAAAAACGACGAAGTGGCGTTGATCGTCAACACCACCGAGGGCAAGCAAGCGGTGCGGGAATCGCGCTCCATCCGGCGCGAGGCGGTCGCCAGAAAAGTAACCTACTATACGACCGTGGCCGCGGCGCGTGCGACTTGCGATGCGCTCGATCATCTGGGCGACATCGAAGTGAATCGGCTCCAGGATTTGCACAAGGAACTGTCGGCGTGAAGCGAACACCCATGACTCTGCGCGGCGCGGAGCGGCTGCGGGCGGAGCTCAAGCAGCTGAAGAGCGTGGCGCGCCCGAACGTCATCAAGGCGATCGCCGAGGCGCGCGCGCACGGCGACCTGTCGGAGAACGCCGAATACCACGCCGCCCGCGAGCAGCAGAGCTTCATCGAGGGCCGCATCAACGAGATCGAGAACCGGCTTTCCAACTGCGAGATCATCGACGTGACCAAGCTCACCGCGAGCGGCCGCGTCGTGTTCGGCTCGACCCTCGAGCTCGAGGACCAGGAGGGCGGCAGCAAGGTCGTCTACCAGCTCGTCGGCGACGACGAGGCCGACATCAAGCAGGGCCTCCTGTCGGTGTCCTCGCCGATCGCGCGCGCGCTCATCGGCAAGTCCGAGGGCGACGTGGTGGATGTCACGACGCCCGGCGGCACGCGCAGCTACGAGATCATGTCGGTGCGCTATACCTAGCGGGCGCGGAGCCCGGCCGCGCGGCCCGTCCCGCCGCCCGATGCGAGGCGGGCGCCCGTGAGCCGGCTCTTCAGGGTGGTGTTCGTGCTGTGGGCCGGCAGTCTCTGGTCGCTGGCCGCCTGGATCGCGCTCACGTTGTTTCATGCGCAGCCGGACCGGCATCTGGCGGGCATGCTGGCGGCGCGCTTGTTCAGCATCGAGACCTACGTGGGGCTCGCCGCGGCGGGGCTCGCGCTGCTCGGGGCGCGGCGGCGGCGCTTCGGGCGCGGCTTCGCGGCCGCGGGACTGCTGGCGGCCGACGAGTGGCTGGTCAAGCCGGCGATGACCCAGGCGCAGGCGCACGGCAAGGCCCTCGGGCTCGGATTCGGGCCCTGGCACGGCGTCGCCGCGGCGATCTACCTGACGGCTTGCCTCTTGGTGCTGTGGCTGGTCTGGAGCGAGGACCTCAAATAGGCGCCGCGGTCAGTCCGGGATGAGGATCTTGGGGAGCGAGGCGCGGCGGCGGTAGAAAACACCGACGTGACCGATGCGCTGCACGAGCTCGCTTCGCGTGCGCTGCGCGAGCTCGCCGAGCGCGGCGTTGCGCATCCCGCGCTCGCCGATGCGGGCGCTGACCTTGACCAGCTCATGATCGCTGAGCGCGCGGTCGAGCTCGGCGGCCACCCCGTCGGTGAGCCCGGCATTGCCGAGCATGACGATGGGATTCAAGGGGTGCGCCAGCCGCCGCAGGTGCTTCTTTTGCTTCTCGCTTAAGGGCATGGGCGGATTATAGTCGGCCGGAAGCGAGTCGGCCGGGCTGATCCGGCGTGGAAGCATAGATGCCCAAGCGATCGAAAAGCAGCGCGCGCTGGCTCGCCGAGCATGCGAGCGACGAGTTCGTCAGGCGCGCGCGCAAGGAGGGCTGGCGCTCGCGTGCGGTGTTCAAGCTGGCGCAGATCCAGGAGGCCGAGCGGCTGCTCGAGCCCGGCATGCGCTGCGTCGACCTCGGGGCGGCGCCGGGAGGCTGGAGCCAGTACGCCGCGCGCATCGTCGGGCCCAAGGGCCGCATCGTGGCGACGGACATCCTGCCCATGGATGCGATCCCGGGCGTCGAGTTCGTGCAGGGCGACTTCCGGGAAGCCGACGTTCTAGAGGCGATTCTCGGGCTCGTCGGCGCGGAGAAGGTCGACCTTGTATTGGCGGATATGGCCCCAAACATGGCAGGCATAGATGCCGTGGATCAGCCGCGGTCGATGTACCTGGCGGAGCTCGCACTGGACTTTGCCGATCGCGTATTGGCGCCGGGAGGCGATTTGTTGTTGAAATTATTTCAAGGGGCCGGCGTGGACCAGTTCATCCGGGATGCCCGCTCCCGCTACGGGAAAGTCGTCACCAAAAAGCCGAAAGCGTCGCGAACTCGCAGTCCTGAGATGTACCTGTTGGCGCGCCAGTTTGGGATGGTGTAACGTCGGAAGGCCCTTCGATGGAACGTGCGCAAGGCTTTTTTGTCGTAACGTGATTGCGACAGTGGGTGATACTTGAACGATTTGACCAAACAAATTCTCCTCTGGGTCGCATTGGCGGTGATTTTGCTGGCGATTTTCAGCCAGTTCGGCATGCACACCGGCCAGCCCGCCAACATCGGCTACTCGCAGTTCCTCTCCGAGGTTAAGAGCAACAATGTCGAGTCCGTCACGCTCCGGGGCGAGATCATCGAGGGCAAGCGCAAATCCTCGGGCGAGAGCTTCGTCACCTACAATCCGGAGACCAGCAACACGGCGCTGATCGGCCTCCTCGAGCAGCAGAACGTGAAATTCGGCGGCGAGCCGCCGAAACAGCAATCGGTGTTCCTGCAGCTCCTGATCTCGGCGTTCCCGATATTGATTCTCATTGGCTTCTGGGCCTACTTCATGCGCCAGATGCAGGGCGCCTCCGGCGGCCGCGGGGCCATGTCGTTCGGCAAGAGCCGGGCGCGCCTGCTCGGCGAGGATCAGGTCAACGTGACTTTCGCCGACGTGGCGGGGGTCGAGGAAGCCAAGCAGGAGGTCGTCGAAATCGTCGACTTCCTGAAAGATCCCGGCAAGTTCCAGAAACTTGGCGGCAAGATTCCGAAAGGTGTGCTCATGGTCGGCTCGCCGGGCACCGGCAAGACCCTGTTGGCCCGCGCCATCGCCGGCGAGGCCAAGGTGCCGTTCTTCACCATTTCCGGGTCGGATTTCGTCGAAATGTTCGTCGGCGTCGGCGCATCCCGCGTCCGTGACATGTTCGAGCAGGCCAAGAAGCACGCGCCCTGCATCATCTTCATCGATGAGATCGATGCGGTCGGCCGGCATCGCGGCGCGGGCTTGGGCGGCGGCCACGACGAGCGCGAGCAGACCCTGAACCAGCTGCTGGTCGAAATGGACGGCTTCGAGGGCAACGAGGGCATCATCGTGATCGCCGCGACGAACCGCCCCGACGTGCTTGATCCCGCGCTCTTGCGCCCGGGCCGCTTCGACCGCCAGGTCGTGGTGCCGCTGCCCGACGTGCGCGGCCGCGAGCAGATCCTGAAGGTTCACATGCGCAAGGTGCCGCTCGGCGACAACGTCAAGCCGTCGGTCATCGCGCGCGGCACGCCCGGGTTCTCCGGTGCGGATCTTGCGAACCTGGTGAACGAGGCCGCTCTGTTCGCCGCCCGCAGCAACAAGCGCTCGGTCACCATGGAAGAGTTCGAGCGCGCCAAGGACAAGATCATGATGGGCGCCGAGCGCCGCTCCATGGTCATGACCGAGGAAGAGAAGCGCAACACCGCTTATCACGAGTCCGGCCACGCCATCGTGGGTCTGTCGGTCCCCGAACACGATCCGGTATACAAGGTGACCATCATCCCGCGCGGCCGCGCGCTCGGCGTCACCATGTTCCTGCCCGAGAACGACCGCTACAGCACCAGCAAGCGCCAGCTCGAGAGCCGCATCGCCACGCTGTTCGGCGGCCGCGTCGCCGAGGAGCTGGTTTTCGGCGCCGATGCGGTGACCACGGGTGCCTCCAACGACATCGAGCGCGCCACCGAGCTCGCGCGCAACATGGTGACCCGCTGGGGTCTCTCCGACCGCCTGGGTCCGCAGACCTACAGCGAGGAGTCCGGCGAGGTGTTCCTCGGCCGCAGCGTCACCCAGCACAAGCAGGTGTCCGACGTGACCGCGCACGTCATCGACGAGGAAGTGCGCCGGGTCATCGACAGCAACTACAAGCGCGCCTACTCGATCCTGCAGGACAGCATGGACAAGCTCCAGATCATGGCCGATGCGTTGATGAAGTACGAGACCATCGACGAGGAGCAGATCAAGGACATCATGGAGGGTCGGGTCCCGCGGCCGCCGCGCGACTGGGACGACTCGAACTCCAGCATCTCGATGTCATCGCCGCGCGGGCAGAGTCCGGAGAAGCCGGCGGCGCCGCTCACCAATCCCGCCGGCCAGCACTAACCGGCGCATTCCGCCGATCGCGCTCCAGCCCTTCGCCAGGGATGTCGCGGGGCGCCGGCGGGGCCGCCGCGCCCGCAGGCGGGGTCTGCGAGACACCGCCGGTTCCGCGTCGGGTACCATCCGCGCCATGCTTTGGCACTGCCGCAACCGCGTCATCGACCTCACCCGCCCCCTCGTCATGGGCGTCCTCAACGTCACGCCGGACTCCTTCTCGGACGGCAACCGCTATGCAGCCGTGGACGCGGCGCTGGCGCGGGCAGCCGAGATCGAGAGCGAGGGCGCTGCCATCATCGATGTGGGCGGGGAGTCGACCCGCCCGGGGTCGCTCGCAGTCTCGGCCGCGGTCGAGCTCGGCCGGGTCCTTCCCGTGATCGAGGGGATCGCCGCGTCATCCGGTATCGCGATCTCCATCGACACCAGCAAGCCGGAAGTGATGGCGGCCGCGCTGCGCGCGGGCGCTTGCATCGTCAATGACGTGAACGCGCTGCGGGCGCCGGGTGCGCGCGAGCGCGCGGCCGAGGCCCAAGCCGGGGTGTGCCTGATGCACATGAAGGGCGAGCCTCGTACCATGCAGAATGAGCCCCGGTACGACGATGTGATCGGCGAGGTGAGCGCCTATCTCGACGAGCAGCGCCAGGCATGCATGCGCGCCGGCGTTGCGCGCGAGGCGATCGCGCTGGATCCGGGCATCGGCTTCGGCAAGGGGCTCTCCCACAACCTCGTGCTGCTGCGGGAGCTCGAGCGGCTCGCATCCCTCGGCGCGCCGCTGGTCGTCGGCGTGTCGCGCAAGAGCTTCATCGGCCGGATACTCGGCAAGCAGGTGGGGGAGCGCCTGTACGGCGGCCTGGGACTGGCATCGCTGGCGGTGGCAAAGGGAGCCCGTATCATCCGCACGCATGACGTAGCCGCGACCCGCGAGGCCATTGAGATCGTGGCCGCGGTGTTGATCGACGGCGAGCGCTGAACCCGAACTCGAGGCAGGAGAGCATCTTGAAGAACAAGTATTTCGGCACGGACGGGGTTCGCGGGCGGGTCGGCGAGACGCCGATGACCGTGGATTTCACGCTGCGGCTCGCGAGCGCCGCGGCGCGCGTGCTGGCGCCGGGCGGCGGCCGCGTGCTCATCGGCAAGGACACCCGGGTGTCGGGGTACATGTTCGAGTCCGCCCTCGAGGCCGGCTTCGTCGCCGCAGGCGTCGACGTGATGCTCATCGGACCCGTGCCGACGCCGGGCATCGCCTACATGACCCAGCACCTCGAGTGCAGCT
>DATAUO010000182.1:0-10438 GCA_036268215.1 Steroidobacteraceae bacterium | reverse complement strand
CTGGGCGAGATCATCGCGGCCTGCATCGCGCTCATCGAGAATCCCGACCTGACGCTGGCCCAGCTGATGCAGATCGTTCCGGGCCCGGATTTTCCGACCGCCGGCATCATCAACGGCGCGCAGGAGATCGTGGCGGCCTACAAGACCGGCCGCGGCCGGCTGTACGTGCGCGCCCGCACCCACGTCGAGGACGTGGGCAAGGGTGACCGCCAGGCCATCGTCATCACCGAGCTTCCCTATCAGGTCAACAAGGCGCGCCTGATCGAGCGCATCGCCGACCTGGTGCGCGACAAGCAGATCGAGGGCATCGCCGGCGACGGCCTGCGCGACGAGTCGGACAAGGACGGCATGCGCGTGGTCATCGAGCTGAAGCGCGGCGAGGTTCCGGAGATCCTGCTCAACAACCTGTTCGCGCAGACGCCGATGGAAACGGTGTTCGGCATCAACATGGTGGCGTTGGTCGAGGGCCAGCCGCGGCTCTTGAGCCTGAAGGAAATGCTCGATGCATTCCTGCGGCATCGCCGCGAGATCGTCACCCGCCGCACGGTGTATGAGCTGCGCAAGGCCCGGGAGCGGGGGCACATCCTCGAGGGCCTCGCGGTGGCGCTCGCCAACATCGACGAGATCATCGCGACGATCAAGGCGTCGCCGTCGCCGCCGGAGGCCAAGGCGGCGCTCCTGGCGCGGCCGTGGCTGTCGGGCGCGGTTCCGCAGATGCTGGCGCGCGCCGGCGACATCAGCACGCGGCCCGCCGGCGAGGTCGCGGGCTTCGGCATCGTCGAGGGCGGCTATCGGCTGACCGAGGTCCAGGCGCAGGCCATTCTGGACATGCGGCTGCACCGGCTCACGGGGCTCGAGCAGGACAAGATCATCGCGGAGTACCAGGAGCTCTTGGAGCAGATCCGCGAGCTCAGCCGGATACTCTCCGACCCCGAGCGGCTGCTCGAGGTGATCCGCAACGAGCTCGAATTCATCCGCGACACCTTCGCCGACAAGCGGCGCACGGAGATCATCAGCAATCACGAAGACCTCACCATGGAGGACCTGATCTCGCCGGAAGACGTGGTGGTCACCCTGTCGCACGGCGGCTATGCGAAGGCGCAGCCGGTGTCGGACTACCAGGCGCAGCGGCGCGGCGGGCGGGGCAAGGCCGCCACCATCGTCAAGGACGAGGACTTCGTCGACAAGATGTTCGTGGCCAACACCCACGACACGCTGCTCTGCTTCTCGGATCACGGCAAGGTGTACTGGCTCAAGGTGTACCAGCTGCCGCAGGCGAGCCGCGGATCGCGCGGCAAGCCCATCGTCAACCTGCTGCCGTTGCAGGAAGGCGAGCGCATCAGCGCGCTGCTGCCGATCAAGGATTTCGAGGAGGGCAAGTTCGTCTTCATGGCGACCAGCCTCGGCACCGTGAAGAAGACCTCGCTCGCCAATTTCTCGCGGCCGCGCGCGAGCGGCATCATCGCGGTGGCCCTCGATCCGGGCGACAAGCTGGTCGGGGTCGCCATCACCGACGGCACCAAGGACATCCTCCTGTTCACGACGGGCGGCAAGGCGATTCGTTTCACGGAGGAGGAGGTCCGGCCCATGGGCCGCGAGGCCGCGGGTGTGCGCGGCGTGCGCTTGAGCGATGAGCAGCGGGTCAATGCGCTGATCGTGTCCGAGCGCGACTACATCCTGACGGCCTCCCAGAACGGCTTCGGCAAGCTGACGCCGCTCGCGGACTTCCCCACGCACGGGCGCGGCGGCCAGGGCGTCATCGCGCTGCAGATCACGGATCGCAACGGCCGCATGGTCGGGGCGCTCCAGGTCGGGCTCGACGATGAGATCATGCTCATGAGCCAGAACGGCGTGCTGGTGCGCACGCCGGTGCGCGACATCTCGGTGGTCGGCCGCAACACGCAGGGCGTGCGATTGATCCGTCTGGAGGAGGGCGATCAGCTCTCGGGACTGGAGCGCATCGACGGCCTGGCGGGCGAAGCCGAGAGCGGCGGCGACGAGAGCGACGGCGCGAGCGGCGCGAGCGGCGACGGAGCCGGCAGCGAGGGGGCGGGCGGCGAAGGGGCGGGCGACACCTCGACCGGGCCCTAGCGCAGGATGCGCGTTTTCAATTTCTCCCCGGGTCCGGCGATGCTGCCTCTCGAGGTTCTGCAGGAGGCGCGGGACAACCTGCTCGACTGGCAGGGCGGCGGCACCTCGGTCATGGAGGTCAGTCATCGCGGCCCGGCCTTCGTGCGCGTCGCGGAGGAAGCCGAATCGGACTTGCGCGAGCTGCTCGCCATCCCGCGCCATTACAGCGTGCTGTTCATGCAGGGCGGCGCCTCGGCCCAGTTCTCGCTCGTTCCGTTGAATCTCACCGCGCCCGGCGACGGCGTGGACTACATCGACACGGGGCACTGGTCGCAGCGTGCGATCGCCGAGGCGCGGCGCTACTGCAGCGTCAGCGTCGCGGGCGATGCCGGCGGCGGCCACACCTCGGTGCCGCCGCAGACGGCGCTCAACCTGAATCCGGGCGCGGCCTACGCGCACTACACGCCGAACGAGACCATCGGCGGCGTGGAGTTCGGTTATGTCCCGCAAACCGGGGAGGTGCCCCTGGTCGCGGACATGTCCTCGAGCATCCTCTCGCGGCCCGTCGATGTGGGCCGCTTCGGGCTGATCTATGCGGGCGCACAGAAGAACATCGGGCCATCGGGGCTCACCATCGTCATCGTGCGCGACGACCTGCTCGGGCGTGCGCGCGCCGCGACACCGCATGTCTTCGACTATCGCGCAATCGCCGCCGAGCGCTCGCTCCTCAACACGCCGCCGACCTTCGCCTGGTATCTGGCCGGCCTCGTGCTCAAATGGCTGAAGCGAAACGGCGGCGTGGCCGCAGCGGGCGAGCGCAGCCTCGCCAAGTCGCGCGCGCTCTACGCGGCGATCGATGCCTCGGCGCTGTACCGAAACCAGGTTGCGCCGGACGCACGCTCGCGGATGAACGTCGTCTTCACCTTGAAGGACCCGGCGCTCGACGCACCGTTCCTGGCCGAGGCCGCCGCCGCCGGGCTGCAGGGGCTGAAAGGTCACCGCGTGTTGGGCGGAATGCGTGCCAGCCTCTACAATGCCATGCCGCTCGCGGGCGTCGAGGCCCTGCTCTCGTTCATGCGCGATTTCGAGCGGCGCCACGCGTGAGGTTCCATGGCCAGCAGTAAGCCCCCGCAAGCCGACCGTCTGAGCAACATCCGCGACAGCATCGATGCGATCGATGCGCGCATTCATGCGCTCCTGAACGAGCGGGCGCGGTTCGCGCAGCAGGTCGGCATCTCCAAGACCGCGGGCGGCAAAGCGGTGGACTTCTACCGGCCGGAGCGCGAGGCGGACGTGCTGCGCATGGCGCTCAAGCGCAACCAGGGACCGCTCCGCGACGAGGAGATCGCGCGCCTGTTCCGCGAGATCATGTCCGCGTGTCTCGCGCAGCAGGAGCCGCTCAAGGTCGCGTTCCTGGGTCCCGAGGGCACGTTCACGCAGGCGGCGGTGCTCAAGCACTTCGGCTCCTCGGTGCGCGCGCTGCCGCTGTCCGCGATCGACGAGGTCTTCCACGAGGTGGAGGGCGGAGTCGCCGATTTCGGCGTCGTGCCGATCGAGAACTCGAGCGAGGGCACGGTCAACCACACGCTCGACATGTTCCTCACCTCCTCGCTCAAGATCTGCGGCGAAGTCGAATTGCGCATCCATCACGACCTCATGGGCAAGATGTCCAGCCCCGAGTCGGTGAAGCGGGTCTGCGCGCATCCGCAGGCGCTCGCACAATGCCGTGGATGGCTGGACGATCATCTGCCGGAGGCGGAGCGGGTGGGCGTCAGCAGCAATGCCGAGGGCGCGCGCCGCGCGCGCGACGAGCGCGGCACCGCGGCCATCGCGAGCAAGGCCGCCGCCGACATCTACGGCCTGGTGGTGCTCGCCTCGGAGATCGAGGACCGCCAGGACAACACGACGCGATTTCTCGTGATCGGCCGGAAGCTCTTCAGCGCGAGCGGCATCGACCGCACCACGCTGCTCGTTTCCGGGGCCGACACCGACGATGCCGGGGCGTTGTTCCGCCTGCTCGAGCCGCTCGCCAAGCATCGGGTCAACATGACGCGCATCGAGTCGCGTCCCTCCCGCAAACGCAAGTGGGACTACGTGTTCTTCATCGACATCGAAGGCCATGTGAGCGACTCGCCGGTGGCAAAGGCGTTGGCCGCTCTCAAGGGCCGGGCGTCCTTGTTCAAGGTGCTCGGATCGTATCCGCGAGCCGTGCTCTGATGACGGCCACCGCCGTGCGCAAATTCGTGGCGCAGCCGGCACGCCGCGTCGCGGGCGCGATCGAGGTTCCCGGCGACAAGTCCATCTCGCATCGCGCGCTCATGCTCGGCGGTATCGCCACGGGCACGAGCGAGGTGCGCGGCTTTCTCGCCAGCGAGGATTGCCTCGCGAGCCTCGCCGCCATGCGCGCGCTCGGCGTGCCGATCGAGAGTGCCAGCCCGACGCACGTGCGCATCCGCGGCGTCGGCCTCTCCGGATTGAAGGGTGCCGGCCACGCGCTCGACATGGGCAACGCGGGGACGGCGATCCGCCTGTTCACGGGACTTCTGTCGGGGCAACGCTTCGATTCGACGCTGGTCGGGGACGAATCGCTGATGCGGCGCCCGATGGAGCGCGTGGCGCGGCCATTGCGCGAGATGGGCGCGGACGTCCGCACGCGCGAAGGCACTCCGCCGGTCGAGGTCCGCGGGGGGCGGCGGCTGCGCGCCATCGATTATTCGATGCCGGTCGCGAGCGCCCAGGTCAAGTCGGCGATCCTGCTCGCGGCGCTCTACGCCGAGGGTGCGACCACCGTGATCGCTCCGGCCCCCAACCGCGACCACAGCGAGCGCATGTTGTCGGGCGCGGGCGTCCGGGTCGACGTGGACGGTCTTGCGACGCGCATCCATCCGCCCGGGCGTCTCGAGGCACAGGCCCTGACGATCCCCGGCGATTTTTCCTCGGCCGCATTCTTCCTGGTGGCCGGCCTGCTCGGCGCGCCGGAGGACGGCTTGTTGGTGCGCAACGTGGGCCTGAATCCGACGCGGACGGGGCTGCTCGAGGCGCTCACCGCCATGGGCGGGCGCATCGAGGTGCAGAATCCGCGGCGCAGCGGCGCGGAGCCGGTCGGCGACCTCCTGGTGCGGCCTTCGCAGCTGCGCGGGATCCGCGTGCCCGAGGCGCTCGTGCCGCTCGCGATCGACGAGCTGCCGGTGCTGTTCATCGCGGCAGCCTGCGCATCCGGAGAGACCCGCGTCACGGGCGCCGAGGAGCTCAGGGTCAAGGAGAGCGACCGGATCGCGGCGATGAGCGCGGGCCTCACCGCCCTGGGCGTGACCCACGAGGTGCTGCCCGATGGCATGCGCATCGAGGGCCGCGGCGAAGGCGCGGCGTTCGCATCCGGAGAGGTGGACAGTTGCGGCGATCACCGCATCGCCATGTCCTTTGCCGTGGCGAGCCTGCGCGCGCGGGGCGTGCTCTCGATTCGCAACGTGGCGAATGTCGCCACCTCGTTTCCCGGATTCGTCGAGCTCGCGGGCTCGGTGGGTCTGGACGTGCGCGAAGTGCCGGTCTAGGAGCGCCGATGAGCCACGTTCCCGTGATGACCATCGACGGGCCTTCGGGCTCGGGCAAGGGGACGGTCAGCCGCGCGGTGGCCCGCGCCCTCGGCTGGGGGCTCCTCGACAGCGGTGCGCTGTATCGACTGGTGGCCCTCGCGGGGCGCCGGGCGGGGATCGCCCTCGAGGATGGGCCGGGTTTGGCCGCCCTGGCGGTGGGCCTGGACCTCCATTTCGGGTCCGATCCGGCCGGGGACGAGGCCATCTGGATGGGCGGTGAGGACGTGACCCGGGCCATACGGACCGAGCAGGCCGGAAATGACGCATCCAAGGTCGCGGCCCTGCCGCGGGTGCGCGAAGCCCTCCTCGAGCGTCAGAGGCGGTTTGTGCTGCCCCCGGGGCTGGTTGCGGACGGCCGTGACATGGGGACCGTGGTGTTCCCTTCGGCCGAGGCGAAGATCTTTCTCACGGCGAGCCCCGATGAGCGCGCCCGCAGGCGCCATAACCAGTTGAAAGAAAAGGGGGTTGCTGCTACCCTTGCCGCCCTTTCGCTGGAGATAGCGGAGCGCGACCGGCGCGACATGAGTCGGGCGGTATCGCCTCTGGCCGCGAGCGCGGATGCAGTTCTCTTGGACACGACGGGCATGCCCGTCGATGTCGTGATCGAACGCGTTCTCGCGGTGGCCCGCTCGCGGTTCCCGGCGTGAGGCTTTGGATACACAGCGGCTTCAAGGATCGAAGTCGTCATTGCAAGCAACCTCCGGACCCACGGATTCGTGCCGGAGACCCGAAGAGAGAGTATGAGCGAAAGTTTTGCTGAACTGTTCGAACAGAGCATTGCGAGCCAGCGCATTCGTCCTGGCACCATCCTCAATGGATTGATCGTCGAAGTCGGCCAGGATTACGTCATCGTCAACGTCGGATTGAAATCCGAGGCGGTGATCCCCTCCGATCAATTCAAGAACGAGAAGGGCGAGATCGAAGTCCAGGTGGGCGAGACCGTCGAGGTCGCGCTCGACAGCGTCGAGGACGGCTCGGGCGAGACCCGGCTGTCGCGCGAGAAGGCCAAGCGTGCCCGGACGTGGACCCGCCTGGAGACCGCCTTCGAGAAGCAGGAAGTGGTGATCGGAACCATCACCGGCCGCGTCAAGGGCGGCTTCACCGTCGAGATCGACAACGTCCGCGCGTTCCTTCCGGGGTCGCTCGTGGACGTGCGCCCGGTGCGCGATCCGTCCTATCTCGAGAACAAGCCGCTCGAATTCAAGGTCATCAAGCTCGATCAGAAGCGCAACAACGTGGTGGTATCGCGCCGCGCCGTGGTCGAGCAGGAGTACAGCGCCGAGCGTTCGGCGCTGCTCGACAATCTGCAGGAAGGCGCGGCCGTCAAGGGCGTGGTCAAGAATTTGACCGACTACGGCGCGTTCGTCGACCTGGGCGGCATCGATGGGCTGCTGCACATCACCGACATGGCGTGGAAGCGCGTCAAGCATCCTTCCGAGGTGGTCAAGGTCGGCGAAGAGATCGACGTGCGGATCCTCAAGTTCGACCGGGAGCGGCAGCGCGTTTCACTCGGATTGAAGCAGCTCGGCGCCGACCCCTGGCAGAACATCGCCCGCCGCTACCCGGCGAACACGCGGCTGTTCGGCAAGGTCACCAACATCGCCGACTACGGCTGCTTCGTCGAGATCGAGGAGGGCGTCGAGGGCCTGGTGCACGTGTCCGAGATGGACTGGACCAACAAGAACGTGAACCCCGCCAAGGTGGTGCACGTCGGCCAGGAAGTCGAAGTCATGGTGCTCGACATCGACGAGGAGCGCCGCCGCATCAGCCTCGGCATCAAGCAATGCAAGACCAATCCGTGGAAGGAGTTCGCCGAGAACTACAACCGCGGCGACAAGGTGTCCGGCCAGATCAAGTCGATCACCGATTTCGGTATTTTCATCGGACTCGCCGGCGGCATCGACGGCCTGGTGCACCTGTCCGACATCTCCTGGGACATGCCGGGCGAGGAAGCCGTGCGCAGCTACCAGAAGGCGCAGCAGGTGGATGCCATGGTGCTGTCCATCGATCCCGAGCGCGAGCGCATCAGCTTGGGGATCAAGCAGCTCGCCAAGGATCCGTTCTCGGCTTACATCGCCGAGCATCCGAAGGGCAGCATCGTGACCGGCGTGGTCCGTGAAGTGGACGCGAAGGGCGCCATCATCGACCTCGGCAACGGCGTCGACGGACAGCTGCGCGCCTCCGAGCTTTCGCGCGACCGCGTCGAGGATGCGCGGCTGCTGCTCAAGGTCGGCGAGCAGGTGGAAGCGAAGTTCACCGGTGTCGATCGCAAGGGCCGCAGTATCTCGCTGTCCATCAAGGCGAAGGACATTCATGAAGAGCAAGAGGCCATGCAGAACTACCGGACCGATTCGCCCACCGGGACGAGTCTGGGAGACCTGCTCAAGGAACAGATTTCCGGCCAGGATTGATGCCTATTGACGCTATCGGTGCACACTGACGCTCACGGATCGATAATGACGAAATCGGAACTCATTGAGATCATATCGGCCAAGCAGAAGCATCTACCGGCTAAGGACGTCGAGCTTGCCGTCAAGCAGCTCCTGGAAATCATGAGCGACGCGCTGGCGACGGGAGAGCGTATAGAGATACGCGGCTTCGGCAGCTTCTCCTTGCACTTCCGTCCGCCGCGGCAGGGGCGCAATCCGAAGACCGGCGAGGCAGTCGCGCTGGCCGGCAAGCACGTCCCGCATTTCAAGCCGGGCAAGGACCTGCGCGAGCGCGTCAACGACGGCGCGGATCAGCCGATCCGCGACTGAGCGGGGAACCGGCGCCGCGGAATCCCATACCGCGGCGTGCTCCATGACGGAATTGCCGTTCATCGCGTGGGTGCTGGTGGTCGCCGCACTGGTGATCGGCATCCTCGCGGGGCACTTCGGCTGGGGCCGGCGCCGGCCGGGCGCGCTCAAGCGCCTGCACGCGGAGTATCTCACCGGATTGGACTACCTCGTCACCGAGCAGCCGGACCGCGCGCTCGATGTGTTCCTGAAACTCATGGATGCGAACGAGGACACCATCGAGACGCACTTCGCGCTCGGCGCGCTGTACCGGCGGCGCGGCGAGGTCGAGCGCGCCATTCGCATCCACCAGAATCTGCTCGCCCGTGAGGCACTCGCTCCCGAGCATCGGGAGCAGGCACTGCTCGCGCTGGCGCAGGACTACCTGCGTGCCGGGCTGCTCGATCGCGCCGAGGGCCTCTTCCAGCAAGTGAGCGAGGCGCCCCGCCTCCGGGCGAGCGCGCTCGGCGCGCTGCGGCTGGTGTACGAGCAGCAGCACGAGTGGCGCCCCGCGCTCGAGACCTATCGGAGCCTCGCCCGCATCAAGGCCGCGCCGCCGCGCAAGGTCGCGGCACATTACCTCTGCGAGCTTGCGACCGCGGCCATGGACCGCGGCGATGGCGATGGCGCGCGGCAACTGTTGCGGGAGGCCCGGTCGGAAGCCGAGCCTTTTCCGCGGGCGGCGTTGCTGAGCGCGCGGATCGCGGAGCGCGACGGCGACATGGACCTGGCGGTGAAGCTCCTGCGGCACGCGTTGACGGAGGCGCCGCAGCTCCTTCAGGAGGAGTTGCCGCACCTCAACCGGCTGATGAGCGGGCAGGAGCGCGATGTGGTGCTCGCGGAAATGGCCGCGCGCGCCGAAGCGCAGGGCATCGAGGAGGAGCGGCGGCTGGTGTTCGCCGCGATCTCCGCCGGGCTCGCCGCTGCCGCGCCGCTCAGACGCCCGCTCGAGCGGGTGTTCGAGGAGGACAAGACGCTCGCGGCCATGGTTCGCCCGGAGCCGGCGGCGTACGAGCGGGCGGCGCAGGAGATCGGGGCGTTGCTCGCGCATGCCGAGAAATACCGGTGCATCGAGTGCGGGTTCTCGGGCCGCAGCTTCTACTGGCACTGCCCCGCATGTCACTCGTGGGACAGCTTCGAGGCGTATGCCATCGTCAAGCTGAGGTGAAATCCGCTATCATTTCCCCATGCCATACAAAGCCGTCAGGACCGCCGTATTTCCCGTCGCCGGGCGCGGCACGCGATTCCTTCCCGTCACCAAGGCAAGCCCGAAAGAGATGCTTCCGATCGTCGACAAGCCGCTGATTCAGTACGCGGTCGACGAGGCATTGTCCGCGGGCGCCGATACCTTGGTGTTCATCACCGGCAGCTCGAAGCGGGCCATCGAGGATCACTTCGACAGCAATCCCGAGCTCGAGGCCGTGCTCCACCAGCAAGGCAAGCAGGACCTGCTCGATACGCTGCGCGGAATCCTGCCGAGCTGGGCCTCGTGCGTGTACATCCGGCAGCCCGCGCCGCTCGGCCTGGGTCATGCCGTGCTATGCGCGCGCCCGGTGGTGGGCAACGCTCCGTTCATGGTGCACCTCGCGGACGACCTGATCGACGCCGAGGTTCCCTGTCTCAAGCAGATGGTCGAGGTGTTCGGCGCGCATCGCGGCAGCGTGCTCGGCGTACAGAACGTGCCGAAACAGGACACCGACAAATACGGCATCGTGTCCCTCGAGCGCAGCGTCGCGCCGCGCATCGGCCGCATGTCGCACATCGTCGAGAAGCCGAAGCCCGACAAGGCCGCATCGACGCTCGCCGTCGTCGGCCGCTACCTGCTGACCGCCTCGGTATTCGACGACCTCGCCAAGATCGGCAAGGGCGCCGGCGGCGAGATCCAGCTCACCGACGGCATCGCGCAGCTCATGCAGCGCGAGCCGGTGTACGCGTTCGAGTTCGAGGGCAAGCGCTACGACTGCGGCAGCAAGCTCGGCTATCTGCAGGCGACCGTCG
>DATAUO010000181.1:0-3241 GCA_036268215.1 Steroidobacteraceae bacterium | reverse complement strand
CTCGTCGATGCCACCGATTTTTTCCTGCGCGACGTACACGATGTGATCGGAGCGCTCAACGCCGACAAGCAGGGCAGCTACAAGCTGGATGCCTCGCGCTCGGCCATCGCGATGGATGCGACCCGGGTGTTTCCCAAGAACACCGAAGTGGAGGCGGTGCTGACCTTCACCGCGGATTCGACCGAGGCCGCCGCCCACGTCGTCGAGGTCGCGCCGGACGCGCACGCGTTGACGGTGCGCGAGCACCAGTCGTTCATCGAGCTGCCCGGCCCCGGATACACGCCGCGGCGCGCCGATCCGCGCGCCGGCTACATCACCCTCGATTACCGCGACTATGCGGCTCCGCTCGGTGCCCCGCTCGATCGGCATCTCATCGTGCGGCATCGGCTGGTCAAGCAGGATCCCGCCTGCGCCACGGCGTGCGCCGCGGTGCAGCCGATCCAATACTACGTGGATCGCGGCGCACCCGAGCCGATCCGCACCGCGCTGGTCGAGGGCGCGCGCTGGTGGGACCATGCTTTCCAGGGCGCCGGCTTCGCGCCCGGCACTTTCCGCGTGGACGTGCTGCCGGAGGGCATCGACCCGATGGACGTGCGCTACAACATGATCCAGTGGGTGCACCGCTACACGCGCGGCTGGAGCTACGGTTTCCCCATTCATGATCCGCGCACGGGCGAGATCATCAAGGGCAACGTCACGCTCGGCTCCCTGCGCTCGCGCCAGGATTACCTGATTGCCACCGCGCTGCTGTCGCCCTACGTCGCCGGCCGCACGCCCGGTGCGGAGAACGACCCGATGCTCGCCATGGCGCTCGCCCGCACCAGGCAGCTCGCGGCCCACGAGACCGGGCACACCCTGGGTCTCGAGCACAACTTCGCCGCCAGCAGCTTTCCTCACGCACCGAGCGAGTCGGTATCGGTGATGGACTACCCGCACCCGTGGATCGTGCTCGACAAGAGCGGCGTCCCCGACCTGTCCCAGGCGTACGGCGTCGATATCGGGGTATGGGACCGGGTCTCCATCGACTTCGGCTACCGTCAGTTCGCCGACGCCGCTCAGGAAAGTGCCGGCCTCGACGCCATCATGAACGACGCGCACAAACGCGGTCTCTACTTCATATCGGACGCCGATGCGCGTCCGGCCGGCGGGGCGCATCCGCACGCCCATCTGTGGGACAACGGCCCGAACCCCGCCGCCGAGCTCGATCGGCTCATGCAGATTCGCGCGGCCGCGATGCTGCGCTTCGGTGAGAACGCCGTTCCCATGGGCGCGCCGCTGGCGGCGCTCGAGGACACGCTGGTACCGCTCTACTTCCTGCACCGCTATCAGACCGAGGCCGCCATCAAGGAGATCGGCGGTCTCGACTACCGCTTTCAGCTGCGAGGCGACGGCCAGATGAATGCCGCCATCGTGGACGCCGCCGAGCAGCGCCGCGCATTGCGGTCCGTGCTCGCGACCCTCTCGGCCGCGGCGCTCACCTTGTCCGAGCCGCTGCTCGAGCTCCTGCCGCCCCGGCCGCCCGACCTGCCGCGCACGCGCGAATCGTTCTCGAGCGACACCGGCGTCGCATTCGATCCCGTGGCCGCCGCCGAGAGCGCCGCGGATCTCACGCTGCGCATGCTGTTCGATCCCGCGCGGGCGGCGCGCTTGATCGAGCATGGAGAGCGCGCACAGGGCCCCACTCTCGAAGAGGTGATCGACGCCGCGCTCGAGGTCAACGATCCAAGCAAGCACCGCGAGCCGCACGGCCTGCAGTCGGAGATTCGCGACGCGCTGTACCTGCGCACCGTGGAGGCGCTGCTCGCTCTCGCCGCGAGCGACGGCGCTTCCGCGAGCGTACGCAGCGCGGTCTTCGCGAAGCTCGCGGACGTCCAGAAGCGCGCGCAGGCGTCGTCCGCGGCCGGCGCCTACGTGATCTACCGCATCGATCAATTCCTCGCGGATCCCAAGAAGTTCACGGCGGCGCCGCCGGTCGCCGCGCCGCCGGGAATGCCCATCGGCGAGGACGAGTAGCTGCCGCAAAAGCTTGGCGGGGCCGTGGGGCAAATGTGGCGGAGTGTGGCCGCGGCGCCAAACCGTCGTCAGGCGCATGCCCCTTTGTAGTTGTCTTGCCGGAAGATGCGGCCCTCGCTCATGTGCGCGATGTGAGCACACCCTGCCGGTCGAACCTCAGCCGGAGTGTGCGGTTGATCTTGTCGCGCTGCGCGTGAAGCACCCCGGCCGTCCTCGCGTAGCGCGGCCATTCTCTGACCGTATCGATCACCTCGGCGAGGATCGATGCGGGCCTGCCGCGTTTGAGGCCCGCCACCCGCGCAACCGCCTCGAAGTCCTCCCGCCTGAAGTCGTCCGTCTTGCCGTTGATGCTCATCTGATGCCGGCTCGTCCAGAGCCCCGCAGGGTTGTACGCGTAGGTCACATCGAACGCGGGTGACAGCGACCAGTCGCCCGACTTGTCCATCAGGAAGGCGATGTTCTTGACGTGGTCATCCTGGTTGCGGGCGACCACGTTGAAGATCATGCGCCGGAACTGCTGCTCGCGTGCCCGCATGGGGAGCCCCAGACGCTTGATCACGTCGATGGCCTGCTCGTAGGAGTGCGCTCCGGCCGAGTTGTAATCATAGTGACCGAGCGCGCCCAGCGACTGCATGTGCAGCTTTGCGCCGTCAGTCAGGCGATCGAACCGTCGCGTCATGAAATGCCGGCGCCCGCCTTCCTCCAGGAGACGACATTCGGATATCTCGATGCCGGCGTCGGCGGCCATGAGCGCATACGCGTACTCGATGACCGTATATCCCTTCGGGTCGTCGAGCTCCTTGTCCTTGTTGGCGGTCACCCCGTCGAACTTGAGCAACCAGTAATCGAAGCCGGCCGGCGCCTTCACCTGCCCGGAGCGTATCTCGTTCGTGTTCCGGTTCCAGGCGACGATGGCCTTGGCCCTCGCGCCCCCGGCGGAGGTGCCGACCCGCAATATTTGCGTCAGCCCGTCGTGCCTGCGGCCCGGGGCGAACGAGACTTGAAGCGAGCTGCGGTGAGCGAGCACGCGGGAGGCGAGCTTGACCAGCTCATCCACGCGCACCTTCGCCGAGCGTCGCAGCGGCGGTCCGTTCGCCGGCGCAAACTCGAGCGCCCCCATTCCGCGCACACCGACGTAGCAGAGCCGCTCGACGGCGTTGAAGCTCTCGGGCCGCCGGCCCTGCGTCGCGAGCCACGCATCGATCAATGCATTGCCGAACTTGTCGGG
>DATAUO010000180.1:0-2865 GCA_036268215.1 Steroidobacteraceae bacterium | reverse complement strand
ACAGAACGCCAGCGTGACCGGTCCGCACGCGGCGGGATCCAGCAGAGTCGCCATGGCCCGCGGCAGCGCTTCGAGGAGTTGCTCGGGGCGCTGGATCCGGTCGAAGTAGCGTGACACCGGCCGGAAGCAATCGTTGGCGCTCACTGTGCCGTCGGCAAAGTCCTCCACCTGCTGCAGCACCGGATCGGGGCCGCGGCCGGCGAAGACATCGCCGGGCAGAAAGAGCACCGGCAACCGATTGACGTGCGCGACGGCAGCCGCCGTGACCATGTTGAGGGCGCCGGGACCGATGGAGCTGGTACAGAGCATGGCGCGCCGCCGCCGCGCAGCCTTCGCGAAGGCGATCGCGGCATGCGCCATGGATTGCTCGTTGTGCCCGCGGAAAGTCGGCAGCGTCTCGGCTGCGGCGTGCAGCGCCTCACCGAGGCCCGCGACGTTGCCGTGGCCGAAAATCGCCCACGCGCCGGCAAAGTAACGCACCGAGGTGCCGCCTTCGTCGACGAACTGGCTGGCCAGATACCGCACGGCGGCCTGAGCTGCGGTGAGACGAATCCGCGCCATGTCGGTGACTCCTGCGCAATTTACGCCGGCGGGCTCGGCCTGGCCCGGCGCCATGCGGCCACGACGGCCTGCAGGTTTGCGGCGAGCGCGGCTACCGTCTCGGCATCGCCGATCTCGCCGGCGAGCCGCCGCCGGGCGGGCTCGGCGAAGATGGTACGCCCAACAGCGAAGCCGCGTACCACCTCGAAGGGCGCCGCGGCCTGGAAAGCGGACGCCAGGCTCTCGGCATTCGCGGCGAGACCCAGGACCAGAACGCCGCGGCACAACGGATCGCGCCGCCCGATCGTGTCCTGGATGGCAGCCCAGGCGTCCGGTCTCTCGCTCGGCTCGAGCTTCCACCAGTCCGGGCGGATGCCGAGATCGTACAGCCGCTCGAGCACCGTGGAGGTCGTGTCGCGCTCCATCTCGCCATAGGGGGAGGCGATCACCTCGAGCAGCAGCTCGTGGCGCGTTTCCCGGCAGGCGCTGGCGAGGCACAGCAGCCGCTCCTCCTGCCGCAGCCGCAGCATCTCCGGATCCTCCGGATGGTAGCGAACCAGGCATTTGACGACATGGTTCTGCGGCCACGCGCGCAGTGTCGCGCCCACATCCGCCGCGCCGTCGAAGGCCAGGGGGCGCGAGCCGCTCTGCTCGATCGGCTGTCCGATCCAGTAGGGATGATCGGCGGCGCGCTCCAGTCCGAGACGACCGAAGCGGCCGTCCAGCAAGAGCCCAAAGCGCGGGTCGCCTCGCGCCACGCAATCCACGGCGTCGATGGCCAGCGCTTTGAATTCCTCCAGCGCGGACTCACCGGCATCGAGCTCGGCCGCCAGCGTCTCGAGCGGCCCGCGGTGATCCATTGCGAGAACCAACAGCTCCGCCGGCCGCGGGCAGCGTGTCGTGGCCCAGTGCACGTGCGTAAGCTCCGCCGATTCGCGCAGCCGCCGCGGCCACTTTCCTTCGAGAAAGGCGCTGAGCTCCATCCAGGTGGGCATCGCCGGCGCGCAGCCGTGGCGCGACACGACGATAGCGCCGCAGGCGTTGCCGTACCGGCAGCAGGTCTCGATGGGCAGGTCACGCAGCCAGCCGCGCAGAAATCCGCTCATGAAAGCATCGCCGGCGCCGAGGATGTTGAACACCTCGACGTCAAGGCCTGGCACCTTCACGCCGGTGTCCAGCGTCGTGCCGATTGGCCCCGCGAATGCGACGCAGCCCTCCGCTCCGAGCTTGCACACCAGCAGGGCCTTCGTGAGCGCACGCACCGCCCCGAGCGCGCTCACCGTGTCGGTCGCGCCGCCTAGAATATGAAACTCCTCCTCGGTGCCGACGATGAGGTCGCACACGGGCGCGATCTCCTGCAGCCGAGCGGTGACCGCGGCGTTCGTGACGTAGCGATTCTCGCCGGCATCCGGCGCCGTCAGTCCCCAGAGCACCGGGCGATAATCGATATCGAAGACGACCCGGCCGCCGGCCGCCCGCGCGAGTGCGGCTGCCTTACGGCTGGCCGCGCGCACGCCAGGCTGCGACAGATGCGTGCCATTGATGAGCACTGCGCCAGCCTTGCTGATGAAGGCGGGATCGACATCCGCCTCGCAGAGCGCCATGTCAGCGCAGTTCTCGCGGTAGAAGAGGAGTGGGAAGCGCCGCTCGTCCCGGATTCCGAGCACGGCGAGCGCCGTCAGTCGCCGTGGATCGGTAATGACGCCGGCTACGTCGACGCCACAGCGGGCGAGCTCCTCCCGGATGAAGCGTCCGAAGTGATCATCACCGACGCGAGTGAGCAGTCCTGCGCGCAAGCCCAACCGCGCCGCGCCGACCGCGGTGTTCGTGGGGCTGCCCCCCACATACTTGGCGAACGAGCCCATGTCCTCCAGGCGGCCGCCGACCTGCTCGCCGTACAGATCCACGGAGGAGCGGCCGACCGTGATCAGGTCGAGCGTTCGGCTGCCGATCGGATCCGCCATGGCCTCTTCCGGTGCTGTATCGAGGGGCTGTGTAATTCTTATTCTATTACACTATTCCGCAGAATTGCCATTCCATCCGCATTCCACGAAGACCCGGTTGGAGGAATTTGCGCGCGACTGGCAGCGGGCGCCCTGAGCCCGATTCACCGGTACCTTGCTGCCAGAGCCTCCGCCAGCTCGCCGCGTCCGGTGGCGCGCAACCGCTCGAGGTAGGCCGGCAGCTCGCCGCGCACGTGGAACGGGCCGCCTTCCAACATCACGTTCTCCAGCGGATCGCGCCCCCGCGCCGCATTGCGGATCATCGCGGTGTGCCAATGCGAGAGGAGCGTGAGCCCGCGGGCCGCGACATCCGCCCGCTCCA
>DATAUO010000179.1:0-10304 GCA_036268215.1 Steroidobacteraceae bacterium | reverse complement strand
CCCCTTCCGTCCCGCGGTTCAAAAGGACCGGGCGATTCTACTTCGATTCGCGACGTGGCGGTGGCGCCAAGCTCGTCACATCATGCCGCGTGCGCGTAGGGTAATAAGCGCTCATGGGAGAGCAAAAGCGGCGGTTTTTCGAGAGCACGTCGGCAACCCCGACCTTCATCGGCGCCGAGTCGGTATTCGTGGGAAACCTGCGCTGCGGCGGCCATCTGGTCGTTTCCGGACAGGTGCACGGCGACGGCGAGCTCGAGGGCTGCCTCAATCTGTCCGCGGGCGGCTCCTGGCACGGCTTCATCCAGGCGGCCCAGGCGATCATCGCGGGCAGAATCGACGGCGGCCTGTCGGTGCAGGACACGCTCGAGATCGGCAATACCGCGGTCATCCACGGCAAGGTCAGCGCACGCACCATCGCGATCGCGAAGGGCGCCATCGTCGACGGCGAGATCGAGGTGACCTCGGGCGCCCCGGTGCACGAGTTCGTGGAAAAGCGCGGCGGCGGGGGCTAGCTGTGCACGGCAGCGCCGCTCATGTCCGTCGCGGCTGCAGGTCTTGAGTGGTCCTTCGCCGTCAATGGCCGCACGCGCCGACATCGGGCATCCTAGCGCAATTCGTCACGCTCGCGAGCAATGAAACAATACGATCTGGTCATCGTCGGCGGAGGCATCCACGGAGCCGGCGTGTTGCAAGCGGCAGCCGCCGCGGGATACGACGCCCTGCTCATCGAGCAGACCGGGCTCGCGAGCGGCACGTCGAGCCGCTCGAGCAAGTTGATCCACGGCGGCCTGCGGTACCTCGAGTCCGCCCAATTCTCGCTGGTGCGGGAGAGCCTGCGCGAGCGCGCCATCCATCTTCGGATCGCGCCCGAGCTCGTGGCGCTCAAGCCGTTCTTGATCCCGGTCTACCGGGAGACCCGGCGGCGCCCGTGGCAGCTCAAGCTCGGTCTCTCGATGTACGCGCTGCTCGGCGGCTTCGAGCCCGGTACGCGCTTCGGCACCGTGCCCCGATCCGAATGGGACGGGCTCAACGGCTTGCGCCGCGACGGCCTGCAGGCGGTGATCCGCTACTACGATGGCCAGACCGACGACGCGCAGTTGACCCGCGCCGTCGTGCAATCAGCGCTGTCGTTGGGCGCGGAGCTCGCCATGCCGGCGAGCTTCGTCGGCGCGTCGCTCGGCGGCGACGAGGTCGCGGTGCGCTACAGTCGGGACGGCGAGATCAAGGAGTGCGCGGCCCGGGTCATGGTCAACGCGGGAGGCCCCTGGGCCACGCGGGTCGCGGCGGCGGTGCAGCCTCCGATCTTCATCCCGGCCGTGGACCTGGTCCAGGGCACGCACATCGTGCTGCCGTTCTCGGCGGGAGCGGGTATCTATTACGTGGAGAGCCCGGCGGACGGGCGCGCGGTGTTCGTGATGCCGTGGCAGGGGGCGACGCTGATCGGGACCACCGAGACGCCGTATCGCGGCGAGCCGGATGACGTGCATCCGCTGCCCGAGGAGGAGGAGTATCTGCTGGCCGTCGCGCGTCATTACTTTCCGGAGGTCGGGCATATGACCCGGGATCACATCACACGGCGCTTCGCCGGATTGCGCGTGCTGCCCGCGGCGAGCGAGGCCGCATTCGACCGCTCGCGCGAGACGATCTTCACCACCGATCGCGACCCGAACCCGCGGGTGCTGGGAATCTACGGGGGCAAGCTCACCGGGTGGCGCGCGGCCTCGGCGCATGTGATGCGGCGCCTCGCCCCCTCCCTGCCTCCCCGCCCGCGGCGCGCCGAGACGGACCAATTGATTTTGAGGAGAGTCCCATGATCAAGACCGGCATGGCCTTGTTCGGCCTGTTGCTCGCCTCGGGGTGGGCCCACGCCGACGATTACCTGAGCCCGACCAACGAGCGGGTGCGCCTGTCCATCGGCGCGGTGCGCGTCTCGACCAGCACCAACATGCTGCTCGACTCCACCGCCGGACTCCCGGGCGACGCCATCAACGCGGAGGACACCTTCGGGCTGAGCGGCTCGGACTTCGAGGCGAAGTTCCAGATGGTGGTGCGCGCAGGCCAGCGGCACCGGCTGCGCTTCGACTACTTCAGCCTGGACCGCACCGGCAATACCACGCTCGGCGTCGCCGCCCTGCCGCTCGTGTTCAAGGACGTGGTTTTCCAGGCGGGCGACCCGATCAACACCACCATGAGCATGCGTACGCTCGGCATCAGCTACGAGTACTCGTTCATTCATCGCGAGCGATTCGAGCTCGCGGCCGCGCTCGGCGTGAACGACACCGACATCTCGATGCGTGCGCGCGTGCAGACCGAATTCCGCCACGTCGACCAGAGCGAGGATCAGGCAGGCCCGCTGCCCACGCTCGGCCTCGACGCCACGTACGTGCTGAGCAAGCGCTTCTACGTCGACGGCCGGTTCCAGTACATGAAGGCCTCGATCGATCATCTCGACGGATTGCTGAGCTTCTACGAGGTGTCGGCGCAGTATCGCCTGCGCCCCAACATCGCGTTCGCGCTCGGCTACACATCCATCAAAGCCTACGTCGACTCCCGCCAGAGCAAGGATTCGGGCTATTTCAGCTTCGTGACGAGGGGGCCGGAGGCCTTCGTGCGGGTCGCGTTCTAGGATTCCTGTCCGAATCCGCTGCGCGTCCGTCAGTGCGCGGGGCTCACTGGGGCCGAGGCTTGCTCCGTCGCAGACGCCGGCTCCGCGGCAAATTCCACTCGATTGTTCGCCAGGGCGGCGCGGTTCCATTCTCCGGCCGTGAGCGAATCGACGCGCGGGGGATAGGCGACGACCGGGCGCGTGTTGCCGGCGTTCTCGATCGACACCGTGATCGCGCCCGCGGTGCGCTGGCGTACTCCCGCGATCAAATTGGCAAAGGCCAGCGATTGCAGCTGCTGGCCCGACAGCGATTCCTCGAAGGGGTTGCCGACCAGATCGCACTTGCTGGCGGACAAGCCCGGCGCGGCCGGCGTGAAGCCGTCCGAAGCATTGCCGCTCAAGCAGAAGTTGCCGGTGAGGCTCGTGATCCTCAACACGCCGTGAAAGCCTTGCGCCTCGAGCTTGCCGATGAGATCGCGCAGGGCGTCGAGACGCGCCCGGTCGAACGGAATCTCCCCGTAGGGCACGGGCTCGGTGCGCATCGCGGGCGAAGCATTGCCGCCGGACATGCCCGATGCCGGCGCCGGGCCCGCAGCCAACGCGGCCGTCAGGTCCTTGAGGCCGGCGGACAGATCCTGCCGTGCGTGCTGCAGCTCGGCATTCGATGATTTCAGCCCGGCGATCTCGGCCTCGAGCTTCGCCTCGTCGTCGCGCGCCACCAGCCAGCATGCCGCGAATCCGATCGCCACCAGGGAGGCGGCGGCGAGCCCGGCCACCCGCTGCCAGACGGGCTGCTCGGATCGCGGCGGCACGACCGGCTCGGAAGGCGGCGGCGGCGCGTCGCGCAGGTCGCTGACGATCCGCGAGGCGAAGCTGTCCAAGCTTGCGACGATGAAACGCCGCACCTCGGCGGCCTGCTCCTTGACGGCGGCTTCGACCTTGCGGCCCCAATCGGCGCCCGGCGCAGGAGCCGCCCGCTCGATGGGCGTGCCGCCGATCAGCTCGACCGGCGCGAGCGCCGCTTCGCCGGTGTCGCGCCGATCGGGCAAGAGGTGCAGCTCGTACAGGACCTTGGAGACGTCGACCGGCCGTACCTGCTTCGGGAGAACACCCATGGCACCGAGGGCGCGCGCTTGCCCGACGTACAGCTCGCCTTCCTGCGAGGTGTACATCATGATCGGAATCATCGCGGTCTGCGGATTGCTCTTGATCGCCTGGACGGCCTGCAATCCATCCATGCCCGGCATGAGATGGTCCATGAAGATCGCATCGGGGCGGTTTCCCCGCAGGTACTCGATCGCTTGCTCGGCGGATTCCGCCATGTCGACTTCGATGTCGTACTTCTCGAGCATGCGGCTCAAGATGACGCGGGCGGACTTCGAGTCATCCACGACGAGTGCGCGTTTGCTGGCCATGACTACCTAGTGCAGACCCTTCCCAAGTGTATCGCAGTTCTTTTCGAGGCAGCCGCGCCCGCAATCTGTCGTCGATTGCGGACATGCAGGAAAGCCCCAAAGGATGCCGCGGAGCTCTTCCGGAACCACAACTGCCGCTGCTTCCGGTCTCGGACCTGCTCAGGCCGGCGACGGCACGCCGTTCGCCTCGTTATGCGGCAGGCTCGCCGCTCTTGAGCTCTTTGTTCTGCGCTATCCAAGTCAATGCGGATTCGACGTCCGCCAGCTCGCTGGCGGTGAATCCTTCGATCCTGACCCCCGGGGCCTCGGCCTTCTTCTTCGCGAGCTCGTTGCTCGCCACGGTGTGGATCCACGTGAGACCGCGGCGGACCTTGGCCGTGAACTTCTGCTGCTTTTCTTCGGTCATCATTCGTCTCCTAGCAATGGCTTCATTGGCACGATACACGACTTGAGCTTGCCGCGTATCTCCTGCCGCCGGGCTCCTAGTGAAGCGCGGCGGCCCGATCCAGACCCGCACTGTAGGCGTTGAGCGCGCGCGAGACCACCCCTATGTACTGGTTCGCTTCGTCCCAGCGCCGCTCTTCGATCGCCTCGCGGATTCCCGGCAGCGTCTTGACACCGTAACCCGTGTGCGCACCGGGCGCGTACAGCATGTGATGGTACCAATCTCGGCCGGGCAAACCGTGCGAGTCGGTCAACGACTGCTCGAGGGTGGCGAGCACCGCGTTGACGCGCTCCCGTTCGGCGGCCGATGCCGCGGCGCTGAGCCGCGCGTACGCGCGATCGAACGCGCCCGCGCTCTGCTTGAGCCGCTCGACCGCGTTGTCGAGCCCGGCGAAATCCAGGAATGGCACCTGAGCTTCGCGCTCGGGCGGCGCGCGCGCATCGCGCGGATCGGAGATCAGACGATACGCATCCTCGTCCTGCAGCTTCGATTCATCGCGGGTCTTCGCCCGCATGCCGTCCGCGAGCTTGTGCAGCTCATCGGTGTAGCCCGCGACCGACGCGGCGAAGTCGCCTTCCGTCGCCGGGATCATGTCCGCCTGGGCCGCGCGCAGCATGAGCCGTCCCGCCACCTTGGCGAGCGCCACCCCGTACTCGAAGGTCGGATCGACGAACCGGCGGTAGTGATCGTACGAGTCGTACGCCGAATGGTAGACGCCGTAATCTCCCTCGCCTTGGAATCCGAGATCCAGCGAGCTCACGCCGAGGTGCTGCAGGAATGGCGTGTAGTCGGAGCCCGAGCCGAGCGCGCCGAGATCGAGGCTCTCGCCGGCGAAGGCGTGGCCTGCCTCGAAGCCCGAGACGCGCTCTCGGGCCACCGCTCGGGCGAGCACCGTCACGCCGGTCTCCGGATCCTTCACGTCTCGCGCGGCCTCGCTTGCGAACCGCTGCAGAGCGTGGGTCCCGGAGATGCCGAGAAAGCCGCGCGCGGTCACGTCCGAATTGACGTAGAGCACGGCCTTGGCCTTGAGCTCCGCGGCGTGCGTCTCCGCCCACTCGGTCGACCCCAGGAGACCCGGCTCCTCGCCGTCCCAGCTTGCATACACCAACGTGCGGCGCGGCCGCCAGCCCTGGCCGTACAGCTTCCCTATCGACCTGGCCTCGGCCATCAGCGCGACCTGACCCGACAGCGGATCCGCCGCGCCGAACACCCACCCGTCGTGATGATTGCCGCGGATGACCCACCGGTCCGGCTCCTGGCTGCCGCGGAGGGTCGCGATCACGTCGTATATCGTCTTCTGACTCCATTCCGACTCGACCTTGAGGTGCACCTTGGCCGGCCCCGGTCCGATGTGATACGCGAGCGGCAGACCGCCCCGCCAATTCGAAGGCGCGACCGGGCCGCCGAGCGCCGCGAGCAGGGGCTCCGCGGCCGCGTAGGACAAGGGGAGCACGGGAATCTTCAGGATGGTCTTTGCGTCCTTGAGCGCGAGGCGCTTGGCGCCCGCGGTCGCGCCCACGCCGGGCGTCAGCGGATCGCCGCTGTAGAGCGTCAGATCCTGGACGGAGCCGCGCTGCACGGCATCGGGCGGCCGAAAGCCGCCTTTCGGATAGACGTCGCCCGCGCCGTAGCCATCGTCGCGCGGATCCGAGTAGATGAGGCAGCCGACCGCACCGTGCTCGAATGCGAGCTTCGGCTTGAGGCCGCGCCAGCCGCCGCCGTAGCGGGTGAGCACGATGCGTCCCGCGACCGTGATCCCGCGGCGCGCAAGCTCCTTGTAGTCATCGGGCATGCCGTGATTGACGTACACCAGGTCCGCCGTCACGTCGCCATCCGCGCCATACACGTTGTAGGCCGGCAGCTCCCGGTCGGTTTGCGTCGAGGTCGAATCCCCCTCGATTGGCGGCTCGGTGAGGCGCGCGGTGAAGTGCGTCGGCGCAACCAGCTCGACGCGCACCTCGCGCGGCGTCGGGTACAGCACGGAGAAGCTCTCGATCGATGCGCTCCAGCCCCACTCGCGGAATTTCTGCAGCTGGAATTCGGCGTTCGCCTTGTCGTGGGCGGAGCCGACCTGGTTCGGCGCCGAGGACATCTGCTGCATCCAGGAGCGCAGGTCGGATGCCGACAGGTCCGCGTCGAAGCGTTGCTCGAGCTGCGCCTCGGCGGCCGCGGTCTGTGCGGAAAATCCCTGCATCGCGCCGGACGCAGCGGGGAGTTCGTCCGCGCCGGCCGGCGCCGTCTCGGCGCCGAGCGCCGTGCACGCGAGACCGACCCATCCCGCCACGGCCGCCGTCCTCAGAACCAAGCTCTTGTCATCGATGCGCATCACGTCTCCAGGTGGTTCGTATCTTGGGCGGCGCGCGCTACTCGCGTATCCCCGCCCCGCGATTCAATAGTGCCACCGCCAGTGCAAACATCGCCGCCGCCGCGCCCACCATGATGGCGAAGGCAAGCCGGAGGTCCACGTCGCTCGTCCCCAGAAAGCCGTAGCGGAACGCGCTCACCATGTAGAGGATGGGATTGGCGTGCGATACGACGTGCGCCCAGTCGGGCAGCATGTTGATAGAGTAGAACACGCCGCCGAGATACGTGAGCGGCGTGAGCACGAAGGTCGGAAACCAGGAGATCTGGTCGAAGTTCTTCGCGAACATGGCGTTGATGAAGCCGCCGAGCCCGAAGATCGCGCTGGTGAAGAACGCGGCGGACAGGATCGCTGCGATGTGCGTGAGCGCGAGATGGGTGAAGAACAGCGCCACGAGGGTGACCATCGATCCGACCAGCAGGCCGCGCAGGATGCCGCCGGCCACGTAGCCCGAGACGATCAGCCAGTTCGGCAGCGGCGACACCAGCAGCTCCTCGACGTGCTTGCCGAACTTCGCCCCGAAGAACGAGGACACGACGTTCGCATAGGAGTTCTGGATGACCGACATCATGATCAAGCCGGGCGCGATGAACTGCATGTAGTCGAAGCCGCCCACCGGGCCGACGCGGCGTCCGATCAAGCTGCCGAAGATGATGAAGTACAGCGTTGCCGTCACCGCGGGCGGCACGACTGTCTGCCCCCAGATGCGCACGATCCGGTGGAATTCGCGGATGATGATGGTCTGGAACCCGACCCATTCCGCCTTCGCGCGCGATTCCTTCATGCGTCGGGCACCGGGGCTACGGCCGTGACGCCGTCCGGGCCCGCGACCCGATTGGCGGACGAGTCGTCCACCAGGCGCATGAACAGCTCCTCCAGCCGGTTGACCTTGTTGCGCATGCTGGTCACCGCGATGCCCTGCGCGGACAGCTGCTGAAAGATCTCGTTGAGGCTCTGGCTCTTCGACATCTCGATTTCCAGCGTGTGGTCATCGGACAGCACCGCCTTGTAGCCCTCGAGCCGCGGCGGCGCGGCGCGCGCGTCGCGCAGATTGAACACGAACACCTCGGTCTGAAGCTTGCGCAGCACGTTCTGCATCGTGTCGCGCTCGATGATCCTGCCGCCCTCGATGATCGCGATGTTGCGGCACAGGTTCTCCGCCTCCTCGAGATAATGGGTGGTCAGGATGATGGTCGTGCCCGCCTCGTTGATGTTGCGCAGGAACTCCCACATCGAGCGCCGGATCTCGATGTCTACGCCCGCCGTCGGCTCGTCCAGGATCAGCAGCCTCGGCTCGTGCATGAGCGCTCGCGCGATCATGAGCCGCCGCTTCATGCCGCCCGACAGCGAGCGCGCGATCGAATTGCGGCGGTCCCACAGCTGCAGCTGCTTGAGGTACTTCTCCGCCCGCTGCTTCGCGAGGGCGCGCGGTATTCCGTAGAAGCCGGCCTGGTTCACCACGATGGTGAAGGCGGTCTCGAAAAGATTGAAATTGATCTCCTGGGGAACGAGCCCGATGCAGGATTTCGCCGCTTCCAGCTCGCGGTCGATGTCGTGGCCGAAAACCTCGACGACTCCGCCGGTCTTGTTGACCAGCGAGGTGACGATGCCGATCGCGGTGGTCTTGCCGGCGCCGTTCGGTCCCAGCAGGGCGAAGAAATCCCCCTCTTCGACCGTGAGGTCGATGGCCTTCAGCGCTTGGATTCCGTTCTTGTAGGTCTTGGTGAGTTGGCGCAGGACGAGGGCGTTCATACGAGCCACGTAGGATAAGACCCTGGAGGGCCCGCCCGCAACGGGCATCGACGGCGATGCCGTGTTCTTCGCGCAAGTCCGACGCAGCTGACCGAGGCTCACGGGGCGGGCAGCCGCGCGGCGGCGGCGATCTGGAGCCCATAGAGCTGGACGCGTTTCAGCGCGGCCGAATCCTGGGTGGAAGCGGCCGCGGTCAGCGCGTTCCAGAACGGCGCGCAGTCGCTGAAGCGCGCGGTCAAGTACTTCGCCTCGCTCTCCACCAGCAGCGGCAGCTGATTCACGGTGATCCGGCGCAGCGCATCCGCCGTGTACTCGTTCATGCCCAGCAGGATCTGCGCCTTGAGGGTCGCCCCGGAGGCGACGTGCCAGGCATAGAACAGCGCCAGCCGCGCGAAATCGGTCGTGTCGTCGCCCGGCAACGCCACCGAGACCGCGTCGACCCGCCAACCGCCGGCTTCCTGGAGGCGCGAGCGCCAGTGCAGATCGTCCCGGAAGCGCAGGTCGAAGAGCGCATAGGGGCAATCGGCCGCCGCCTCGCGCTGCGCGGCCGACAGCGGCGCCAGGCGTGAGCCCAGGCTGGGCGGCCGGCCCCTGCCTTCGCGGAGGCCGTACCCCCGCGCCGCCGCGAGATCGAGGAACCGGTGGTTCAGATCGCGCAGCGACACCAGGCCCTGCGCCGACAGGTGCGACTCGTGCGCCCAGCCGCCGATGAATGCTTCTTGCATACCCTACCCCGCCAAGTCCGCTTTGATGGGTAGGGGCTTCCCGCATTTCACCGCAATGTCAGCGGCAATGCCTCGTGGGACCCCTTGGCAGGCACGCTAACTTTGTGAACAATTTTAGTCAAATTCTTTTTGGCCCAGAATCACGGAATATGCGAAGGAGTCCGCCATGAGAGTGTCCGATGACCGCTACACCCGGGATCGCCAGCGTCTGGATGTCGCGCTGCGCATGATTCGCCACGAGGCCCGCACCTTCACCATCCGCCAATGGACGGGACTCTCCGACGACCGCATACGCAAGCTGTACCGCAGCTACGTGGAGGGCGATCGCGTGAAGGTGCCGCGCCATCGCGGCAAGTCGCCGCGCCAGTCCGCATTCTTCTTCCGAAACGCCGACGTGCACTTCCAGGCGACCCAGCTCGCCAGCCTGTACCTGGTGTACGGCCTATTGCGCGGGGCGGCGGCGGGCACCGAGCCGTGCTACCGCGTCGGATCGCTCGAATCGGGGACGCTGCTCTGCCAGGCCTTTGAGGCGTACCTCGAGCTGCACGCTCCCGCCGCCATCTCGTTCGAGCATGCTTGGTTCTTCCTGCTTGCGCTCGGCCGGCGCGCAGAGATCGGCGTCTCGCGTTGCCCGCAGTGCGGCGGAATCCGCTTGCGCGATCTGCTCGCGCGGCGCCGGCCGGTCTGTGCCACTTGCGGCTATGCGTCCGGTGTCGCGGCGCCTTGAAGTCCCGCGCGCCGGCCAACAGTGTCGCGAATCGCCAGCGGCTTTTCTCCCAGAAAGGTGTACATCTGGTTTACGACCGGCGCGGGCAACGGTCAGAACGCTGGAGTCGCCTGCTGCTGGGCATTTTTCAATTGCTGGTTTGCCTGCGCGTTCTTTGCTTGTCGGATGTAATTCTCAGCGGCGAAGGCAGCGCGCATATCCGCGGCGACTTCGCTGATCGTGACCAAAAGTCCGTTCGCAGTGCCGCCCGGTGTGCCGTTAATCCACGCCACC
>DATAUO010000178.1:0-70495 GCA_036268215.1 Steroidobacteraceae bacterium | reverse complement strand
TTCGCGGACAGGCCGGCGACGCTCGTATTCAGCCTGCGCAACGAATCCGAGCTCGACCGCCGCGACGTCGAGATTCATTGCCTGGGGGCGTCCGCGCTGACGGCCGCGCCGGCGCGGTCCGCCGCATCGCTCGAGGTACGCCTGGCCGCGGCCGCGCGGGGAGCGATCCACGCGCGGCAATTCGAGCTGCGCACCCGATACCCCTTCGGCTGGTTTCACGCGTGGACCTACGTGCATGCGGGGCTGACGGTATACGTGGCGCCCGCGCCGCGCGGCGAGCGCCCGTTGCCCTCGACCGCGGGCCAAGGGTCCGGCTCTCGATCCGAATCGCGCGGCGACGAGGACTTCGCGGGACTTCGAGCTTATGAGCCGGGCGTGCCGCTCAAGCACATGGCCTGGAAGGCGCTGGCGCGCGGCGGGGAGCCCGCGGTGCGCAGCTACACGGGTCTTTCCGCGCAAGCCGAGTGGCTCGACTTCAGCGCGCTCGAGGCCGGCGATACCGAGACGCGGTTGTCGCAGCTCTGCCTTTGGGTCCTCGAGAGCGATGCGTCCCGGCGCGCCTACGGTCTCAGGATTCCCGGCGCCGAGATCGCGCCCTCCCGCGGATCCGCGCATAGGATCGAGTGCCTGCGCGCGCTCGCCCTCTTCGGGAGCGGTGCGGCGTGAGGACGGCGCCCCTGTCCGCCTCGAGCATCGCGGCCATGTTCGCATGCGTCGTGCTCGCGCTTGGGACGCATATCGGGTCGGTCCCGGCCTGGGTGCTCGCGAGCGCCGTCGCCGCCGGCGCAGTTCGACTCGCCCTGGCGTGGCGCAGGCGGCGGCCGCCGCCGCTCGCGATCCGCCTGGGAGTGGCTGCCGCCGCCGTGACGCTGCTCTACGTCCAGTTCCGCACCTTCAACGGTCTCAGCGCGGGAAC
Organism: Steroidobacteraceae bacterium; assembly: GCA_036268215.1. GTDB lineage: Bacteria > Pseudomonadota > Gammaproteobacteria > Steroidobacterales > Steroidobacteraceae > Bog-1198. The sequence goes on along the minus strand of DATAUO010000178.1, from coordinate 69,579 downwards.
CGCGCTGCTCGCGATGATGGCGGGGCTCAAGCTCCTCGAGACCCATACCTCCCGCGACCTCTACATCGCCACCCTGCTGGTGTACTTCCTGGTGCTCTCGTCGCTCTTGCTGAACGACTCGTTCTGGCTCCTGACCTATGCCGTGTGCGTGTGCTGGCTCACCACCGCGACGCTGCTCCGGCTCACGACCACGCCGCCGCTGCCGGCATTTCGGACGAGCGTGCTCTATACGGGAAAGGTCCTCCTCCAGGCCGTGCCCCTGGCAGCGGCGTTCTGGCTGTTCTTCCCGCGCTTCTCGGGTCCGTTGTGGCACCTGCCGAGCGAGGAGCAGGCCGCGCAGTCCGGCTTGGGCGACTCCATGAGTCCCGGCGACATCACCCGGCTCGCGCTCTCGGACGACGTCGCGTTCCGCGTGCGATTCCCGGGAGCGACGCCTCCGCCCGGCGAGCGCTACTGGCGCGGTCCGGTGCTGCATGAATTCGACGGCCGGACCTGGACGCGCGGGCGCTCCGGATTGCTGCGCACGCCGCCCTGGACACCCGCGGGCACCGCGTACACGTACAAGGTGAGCCTCGAGCCGCATCAGCACAACTGGGTGTTCCTCCTCGACTTCCCGTCCCGTTGGGATCTCCCGCAGGGCGCGCTCACCGCGGATTTCACGCTGATTCAGCCGGACCCCGTGTCGCGTCCCCTCGATGTCGTTGCCACCTCGTATCCACACGTGGATTTCACGGCTTCCCCGGGCGCGGTCATGCGGCGCCGGGATCTCAGGCTGCCGGAGGGCAGCAATCCGCGCACCGTCGCGCTCGCGCACACGCTTCGCGGCGAACATCCGGATGCGGCCGGCTATGTGCAGGCGGTGCTCGACCTGTTCGCCCGGGAGCCCTTCTACTACACGTTGTCTCCGCCTCCGCTTGCGGCGGACTCGGTGGACGCCTTCCTGTTCGACAGCCGCCGCGGATTCTGCGGCCACTATGCGTCGGCATTCGCCACCCTGATGCGGGCGGCCGGCATCCCCGCGCGCGTGGTCACGGGCTACCAGGGCGGCACGCTCAACCCGTACGCGAGCTACTGGATCGTGCGCCAAAGCCAGGCGCACGCCTGGGACGAGGTATGGATCGACGGCCGCGGTTGGGTGCGCGTCGATCCCACGGCGGCGATCTCTCCCGCGCGCGTCGATCCCGGCCTGGCCGAGGCCGTCGCCGGCGACGAGTCGCTCGCGGCCGGGTGGCGGCACCAGCCGCACTGGCTCGCGAGCCTGGCCATGCGCGTCGACGCGATGAGGCAGATCTGGCGCGAGCGCATCCTCCTGTTCGATCAGAGCTCGCAGATCTCGCTGCTCGAGGCGCTGCACGTCCCGCAGCCCGACGGCGAGAAGCTCGTCGTGGTGCTCGCGGCAACGCTGCTCCCGGCGCTCCTCTGGCTCACCTGGTCCGTGCGCCGCGAGGTGAGCCTCGAGCGCCGCGATCCGCTGCTGCGGGCGTACGCGCGCCTCTGCCGCAAGCTCGCGCGCGCCGGCCTCTCACGCCGAGCGCACGAAGGCGCGGAGGATTTTGCCGCGCGTGTCGCGAGCGAGCGCCCGGAGCTCGCCGGCGAGATCGAGTCTCTGTGCCGGCGGTACTCGGAGCTTCGGTATGGAGCGCCGTCAGCGCCGGGCGCGGACGGGGCGCCGGGAGCGCCGGGAGCGCCGGGAGCGCCGGGTGAGACGGCCGTCCGAGGCTCGCGTGCGGCGGCGGATCGGCACGCGGCGGCGGTGCGGGAGTTTGCCGCGGCGGTGAGGTCATTCCGCCCCGCGTCCGCTGTGCCGCGCTGATTTCATGCAGGGGCACAGTGCGGCCCGCGGCTCAAGCCGCGAGATTCTCCCGGGTCCTCGAGAACTGGATGCCCGGCCAGCGCTCCTGGGTCAACTCGATGTTCACCCGCGTCGGCGCGAGATACACGAGCTCGCCCGCGTGATCGATCGCGAGATTGTCATGCGCCTTGTCGCGGAACTCGCCGAGGCGCTTCTCGTCGCCCGATGAGATCCAACGCGCGACCACCACGTTGATCTGCTCGAACACGCAGTGCACGTTGTATTCGTCCTGCAGCCGAAACGCCACCACCTCGAACTGCAGCTGCCCGATCGCGCCCAGGATGAGGTCGTTGTTGCGCAGCGGCTTGAAGAGCTGCGTCGCGCCCTCCTCGCAGAGCTGCGACAAGCCCTTTTGCAGCGCCTTCATGCGCAAGGGGTCCTTGAGTACGGCGCGGCGGAAGAGCTCCGGCGCGAAATTCGGGATGCCGGTGAAGTTCAGCGCCTCGCCTTCCGTGAAGGTATCGCCGATGTTGATGGTGCCGTGGTTGTGCAGGCCGATGATGTCCCCGGCGTACGCCTCCTCCGCCTGGCTCCGATCGGCCGCCAGGAACGTGAGCGCATCGGCGATGCGCACGTCCTTGTCGAGGCGCACGTGGTGCATGCGCATGCCGCGCGCGTAACGGCCGGAGCACAAGCGCATGAAGGCGATGCGGTCGCGATGCCCGGGATCCATGTTGGCCTGGATCTTGAACACGAAGCCGGTGAGCTTGTCCTCCCCGGCCTCGACCTCTCGTTGCAGGGTTGGGCGCGGCAGCGGACCCGGCGAGCTAGCAACGAACGCCGCAAGCAGCTCGCGCACGCCGAAATTGTTGACCGCGGAGCCGAAGAGCACCGGCGTCTGCGCCGCCGCGAGGTAGCGCTCGAGGTCGAATTGCGACGCCGCGCCGCGCACCAGGTCGACCTCCTCGACGAACGCCTCGTAGCGCGCGCCGAGAAACTCGCGCGCCGCTTCGCCGCCGATGCCGTCGATGGTCCGATGCGAGCCCGCGCGCCCGCGCTCCTCGGGCACGTACACGTAAATGCGATCCTCGAGCAGGTGGTAGACGCCGAGCAGATCGCGCCCCATCCCGATCGGCCAGGTGATCGGGGCGCACTGGATCTTGAGCACTTTCTCGATCTCGTCCAGGAGCTCGAGCGGCGCGCGGCCGTCACGGTCGAGCTTGTTGACGAAGGTCATGATCGGGGTCGCGCGCAGCCGGCACACGTCCATCAGCTTGATGGTGCGCTCCTCGACGCCCTTGGCGCAGTCGATGACCATCAGCGCCGAGTCGACCGCGGTGAGCGTGCGGTAGGTGTCCTCCGAGAAATCCTCGTGACCCGGCGTATCCAACAAATTGACGACGCGGCCGCCGAAGGGAAATTGCATGACCGAGGAGGTCACGGAAATTCCACGCTGCTGCTCGAGGCGCATCCAGTCCGAGGTCGCGTGACGCGTCGCCTTACGTCCCTTCACGGTGCCCGCCATCTGGATGGCACCCCCGAAGAGGAGCAGCTTCTCGGTCAGCGTGGTCTTGCCGGCGTCCGGGTGGGAGATGATGGCAAACGTGCGGCGACGTTTGATTTCATTGGCAATTTCTGAGTCGTTCACTCACGAATTATACCTGAGGCGCCGCCCGGCGCGGCCCGGCCCGAGCACCTATTTCAGCTCCGCCTTCACGTCCGGCAGGAGCATGCGCCGGAGCACGGCGGCATCCTCGCGGCCGACGGTGGCCTGGTAGTAGCCGCGGCGCACGCCGACCTGCTCGAAGCCGAGAGAGTGGTAGAGCCGGGCGGCCGTGGTGTTCGAGGGGCGTACCTCGAGGAAGGCCTCGTACATGCCCGCCGCCCGGGCGCGATCGAGCAGATAGAGCAGGAGCTTGCGGCCGAGCCCGCGGCAGCGGTATTCGGCGCCGATGCAGACGTTCAGGATGTGCGCCTCGCCCGCGCCGACGGACATGATGCCGTAGCCGGCCATGTCGCCGCCCACATCGACCACGCGGCAGACGTAGCCCACCCGGAGGCAGTCGCGAAAGATGCCCTCGCTCCAGGGAAACTGGTAGGCGTCGCGCTCCACCGCCACGATCACGGGCACGTCCAGCTCGTGCATGGCCCGGATATCGACGGCCGGCAGCTCGACTTCTCGCTTGACGCTAGACACGCGCACACACCTCGCGGGCGAACTTCAGATCCTCCCACGCCTTGCGTTTGTCGCCGGGCGTGCGCAGAAGATATGCCGGATGATACGTGACCGCCAAGGGGACTTGGGACTGGCCGAAGCGGTGAACTTGAAGCCGCAGACGGCCCAAGGGGGTGTCGGTCTTGAGCAGGTTCTGAGCGGCGATCCGTCCTACCGCCAGCATGATCTTCGGCCGGATCAGCGCAATCTGCTGCTCGAGATAGGGCAGGCACTCGCCGGCCTCCAGCGGGGACGGGTCGCGGTTGCCGGGAGGCCGGCATTTGAGGACGTTCGCGATATAGACCTGCTCCCGGGCAAGGCCGATGGCACGGAGCATGGAATTGAGCAGCTGTCCCGCCCGCCCCACGAATGGCTCGCCCCGCCGGTCCTCCTCCGCGCCGGGCGCCTCCCCGACCACCAGCCACGCGGCCTGCGGATTGCCCACACCGAACACGGTCTGCGTGCGCGTTTGGCAGAGGTCGCAGCGCCGGCAGGCGGCCACCCGCGCCCGCAGCTCGGTCCAGTCGGCCCCCGCTTCGCGCGCCGCCGGATTGCCCATCTCGGCGGCAAGGAGTGCCCGCCGCGGCTCCCGCCCAAGCTCGTGCACCGGCGCGGGCGTCGGAGCATTGCGCAGCGACCAGGACTGGAGCTGCAACGCCGACAAATACTCGCGGCGCAGGGCCGGGTTCATGCGAGCGGCGCCGCGGAAGTGGGCGATGCCGGCGGCAGAGCTCCCGGCGGCGGCGGCGGCGGGGCGCTCGGGGGCGTGCGCCGCGAGCGGCGACGCAGCTTGCGATAGGTCCACACCAGCGGTGCGGACACGGCATAGCCGCCGAACAGCAGGAAGAGCGTGAGCGGAGCGTGCAGGAAAATGAAGATGAAGAACAACGGGACGAACACGATGTACGTGAAGCGCACGCGCCCGCTCGGGTTCACCTGCTTGAAGCTGTTGAAAGCGAACCGGCTGATCATCAATGCGCCGGCGCACGCCGTGACGAGGAAGGCGAGTATCAATCCCGGCAGTCCGATCTCGATCCGATCGCTCACCAGCCACACGAGCGCTGCGACGATGGCCGCCGCCGACGGACTGGGCAATCCCTCGAAGTAGTGCTTGTCCTGGGTCGCGGCGCGCGCGTTGAAGCGGGCCAGGCGCAGCGCGGCCGCCGCGGCGTAGAAAAAGCACACCAGCCATCCCACGCGGCGCCACAATGGTCCGTACTCGGCGATGCGCGCGACGCCCCATTGATACGTCACGATGGCCGGCGCGAGGCCGAACGACACCATGTCGGACAGGCTGTCGTATTCCTTGCCGAACGAGCTTTCGGTATGAGTCCAGCGCGCGACCCGCCCGTCCAGGCCGTCGAAGATCATCGCGATGAACACCGCCGCTCCGGCGCGCTCGAACCTCAAGTCGATCGCGGCGACGATCGCATAGAACCCGGCGAACAACGCCCCGGTGGTGAGCAAGTTAGGCAGCCAGTAAACCCCTCGCGGCCGCGCGCTCGAGTCTTCTTGGTCACTCATTGGCCGCCATGATACCAGGGGGCCTCATGTAAGATACCCGGATGCGCTCGTCACAAAACCCCATTTCCACCTTGAAAGAGGTGCCTGCGGACGCCGAGATCGTCAGCCATCAGCTCATGCTGCGGGCCGGCATGATCCGGCGGCTGGCGGCGGGCCTGTACGTGTGGTTGCCGCTCGGACTGCGCACGCTGCGCAAGGTCGAGCGCATCGTCCGCGAGGAGATGGATCGTGCGGGCGCACTCGAATTGTGCATGCCCACGATCCAACCGGCCGAGCTATGGAAGGAATCCGGCCGCTGGAGCAAGTATGGTCCCGAGCTCCTGCGCATCGAGGATCGGCACGAGCGCGAGTTCGTGTACGGGCCGACCCACGAGGAAGTGATCACCGACATCGCGCGGCGCGAGCTGCGCAGCTACAAGCAGCTCCCGGTGAACTTCTATCAGATCCAATCGAAGTTCCGCGACGAGATCCGGCCGCGCTTCGGCGTCATGCGCGCACGCGAGTTCTTGATGAAGGACGCCTATTCGTTCGACATCGACGAGGCCGGGCTCGCCGAGAGCTATCGCTCCATGTACGACGCCTACACGCGCATCTTCACGCGCATGGGCCTGAAGTTTCGCGCGGTGCACGCCGATGGCGGCTCGATCGGCGGCAGCGTCTCGCAGGAGTTCCACGTGCTCGCAGACTCGGGCGAGGATGCCATCGCGGTTTCCGACTCGGACGACTACGGCGCGAACCTGGAAACGACCGCCACGCTCAAGCCCTCGGCGGCCCGCGCCGCGCCGTCCGAGGCCTTGGCCAAGATCGCGACGCCCAATGCACGCACCATCGCCGATCTCGCGGCGATGCTCGGCGTCGAGCCCGCTCGCTGCGTCAAGACCCTGCTGGTCGAAAGCACCGCGGGCGGTGTGGTCGCGCTGGTGGTGCGCGGCGATCACGAGTTGAACGCCGTCAAGGCGCAGAAGCTGCCCGGAGTGGCCGACCCGCTGCGCATGGCCTCCGCCGAGCGCGTGCGCGAAGCCACCGGCTCCGAGCCCGGGTTCATCGGCCCGATCGACTTCGACGGCAAGCTCTACGTGGATCACGCCGCCGCGCATCTCGCCGATTTCATCTGCGGGGCGAACGAGATCGATGCGCATCTGCGCGGCGTCAACTGGGGCCGGGACCTGGAGGATCCTCAGTCGGTCGACATCCGCAACGCGCTCGCCGGCGATCCGAGCCCGGGCGGCCGGGGCACCCTGCGCATCGCGCGCGGCATCGAGGTCGGGCACATCTTCCAGCTCGGGCAGCTGTACAGCGAAGCGATGAAAGCCACGGTCCTCGATGAGCAGGGCAAGGCGGTCACGATGTACATGGGCTGCTACGGCATCGGGGTGACACGGGTCGTCGCGGCCGCGATCGAGCAGAACCACGACGCCAGCGGCATCATCTGGCCGGAGGCGCTCGCGCCGTTCTCGGTGATCCTGGTGCCGGTGAATTATCAGAAGTCCACCCAGGTACAGGAGACCACGGACGCGCTCTACCGCGCGTTCCAAGACGCCGGAATCGAGGTCCTGCTCGACGATCGGGATGCGCGTCCCGGCGTCAAGTTCGCGGACTCCGAGCTCATCGGAATACCGCATCGCATCGTGATCGGCGAGCGCGGGCTGGCGGCGGGCAAGCTCGAATATCGGCACCGGCGCGCGGCCGAATCGATGGAAATTCCGGCGTCCGATCCGGTAGGCTTCATCCGGGATAAGTTAAACGCCTGAGGTATCGATGCGGCGGCCGCTGCGCGCGACGATGGCTCTCTGTGCCTCGATCCTATGCGGCGTCGGATCCGCTGCGGCGCACGCCGACGAGCAGCGCGAGCCCGAGCTCAAGACGCTGCTGCAGAAGATCATCGGCGCTTCCGATTGCTTCACGGACAGGTACGAATCGGAGGTCTGGCACAAATCCATGGAGCCTCGGCTCGTGCGGCTGGTGCCGACGCACGAGGCGCGGATCGACATCCTCGATCACGTCTATTGCGAGGCGAAACGCGACCCGACCCTCAAGCTTCCGCCGGACCTGGTGCTCGCGATGATCGAGGTGGAAAGCCGCTTCGACCCCTGGGCGGTGTCGCCGGCGGGCGCAGTGGGCTTGATGCAGGTGATGCCCTTCTGGCCCCGTCAGCTCGGCGTGCAGAACCAGCTGGTGCGCGTCGCGCCGAACATCCGCATGGGCTGCGAGATCCTGCGATTCTACCTGCGTGCGGAGAATCACGACTGGATCCGCGCGCTCGCGCGCTACAACGGCAGCATCGGCCGCAACACCTACCCCGCCCTGGTGATGAAGCGCTGGCAGCACGCCTGGCGCTTCTAGCGGCATTGGGATTCCTTGGACCGCGCTCAGAGAACTCCGAACTCCTCCGCGACCGTGCCCGCCGCATCGAGCTCGGTCTCGCGAACCGCATCGACCCGAGCCTGCGCCGGACCGCGATGCAGCCACGCATGCAGCTGCTCGACATCGGCGGCCGTACCGTGGGCGATCACCTCCACCGACCCATCCGGAAGATTGCGCGCGAATCCGCGCAGCCCCAGGCGCCGCGCCTCGATGCGCGTGGAGTGCCTGAAAAACACGCCCTGGACCTTTCCCGTGACGAGGAAGCGGCGGATGGAATCGGCCAATCGCGCCTCAGTAAGGTTGGTGCTGGGAGGCCGGCGTATCGCCGTGCTGCTGCGTGCCGGCGAGAGCGGCCGCGGCGTGCCGCTTCGCCTCCTTCGCCGCGAGCCGTGCGCGCGTGTATTCCTGCGCTTCGAGGTGGGCCTCGGCTCGACCGATGGCGGCTTGGGCGGCATAGTAGTCGGGCGAGCTCGTCGGGGTGGCGCCCGCGGCTCCGGCGGCCGCGATCGCCTGCCGCGCGTCGCTCATTTCTTGTACCGGAGGCGTGCGGCACCCGAGCAGGCAGGCGACAGCGAGAACTACCGCGATTAGGCGCAACATAGCGATTTGCGACACTAGCAACAGCGGCCAAGGCCGTCAAACGAGCGCCGCTATGCAATGCGCGCGCAGCTCGCGCCCGATCCGTTGCGCCGGCGCAGCAGGTATGCCGAATTGTGCGTGATTTGCCCGGAACACCGAGATGAATGAAATTCTGGTTCTGTATTATTCACGCCAAGGCAGCACCGCGGCGCTCGCGCGGCACGTGAGCCGCGGCGTCGAGTCCATTCCCGGCATGCAGGCGCGCCTGCGCACCGTTCCGCAGGTCGCGCCGACCACCGAGCGTACCGCGCCGCCGGTGCCGGACTCGGGCCCCCCTTATGCCGCTCACCAGGACCTCATCGAGTGTGCGGGGCTGGTGCTCGGCAGCCCCACGCGGTTCGGCAACATGGCGGCGCCGATGAAGTTCTTCCTGGACGGCACCAGCGCCTTGTGGCAGTCCGGCGCGCTGGTGGGAAAGCCCGCAGGCGTGTTCACCTCGACCCAGACGCTGCACGGCGGACAGGAGTCGACGCTGATCTCCATGATGCTGCCGCTGTTCCACCACGGCATGCTGCTCGTGGGCCTGCCCTATACCGAGGCCGGGTTGACCGCGACGCGCGCCGGAGGCACCCCTTACGGCGCCAGCCATGCCGCCGGAATCTCGGGTGCCGGGGAGCTCTCGGATGTGGAGCGCACGCTGGCATTCGTCCTCGGCGCGCGAGTGGCCGAGATTGCCCGCAAGCTGACGCCCGCCGCGTGAGCCTCGACGGCAGCATCGAATGACCCTCGACGGCACCCTGGCATGAGCCTCGACGGCACCCTCGCATGAGCCTCGACACGGCCGCGCGCCGTCTCACCGTGTGGCTCTGGATCGCGGTGGCCTCGAGCCTCCTGGTGTGGATTCTGGCGGGTTATCCCTGGCCGATTTGCGCAATCGCGGTGCTGCCCTTGCTCGGCCCGCTGCCGGGCCTGCTGCGGGGACAGCGGCGCACCTATGCTTGGGCGACGCTGTTCGCCGCGCCCTACATTGCGTTTGCGCTGACGGAGCTGCTCGTGAACCCCGATGCGCGCTGGGTTGCGGGCCTGAGCCTGGTGCTGGTGTTCGCGTGGTTCTGCACTATGGTCCTTTACCTGCGTGCTTCTCGAGCGCCGCGCGGATGAAGGGAAGGGTCAACCGCCGCTGGGCCACCAGCGAAGCTTCGTCGAGCTCATCGAGGATCTGAAAGAGCGTGGGCAGGTCGCGCGGGACGCGCGCCAGCAGGTACTGCGCGGTCTCGAGGGGCAAGCTCAAGCCGCGCTGCGCGGCACGCAGCTTGAGGGCCTGGATGCGATCCGGCTCGTCCAGCTCGCGCAGCTGATACACGATGCAAGAGCCCGCGCGCGAGCGCCAATCCTCGAGCAGCCACGGCGCCTGACGCGGCGCCGTGCGCGCCGCAAAGACCAGGCGCGTGCGCAGCTCGGCGGCTTCGTTGAACAGGCGAAACAGCGCCTGCTCCCACGCGCCATCTCCCGCCACGGCGTCGACGTCATCGATGCAAAGCAGGGGATAGCGCTCGAAGCCCGCCAGCGCTTCGGGCGGGAGCGCCGTCGTGCGATCGAGCGGAAAGTAGGCGGCGTCGCCGCTCGAGGCACAGGCCGCCTGCAGCAGGTGGGTCTTGCCGGCGCCCGAGGGCCCCCACAGCCAGAGCGGCGGCCCCTGCGGCGTCTGGAGCGCCGCCACCGCCTCTGCGTTGGGCCCCGGCCAAAAGCTCTCGAACTTGGCCTGCGTCCGGAGCCTGACTCCGAGAAGAAGCTGTCTCACGGATGACGGTCGGCCGCTCGAGCCGGGGCGGCATTGCGCAGCTTGAGACCCTCGATCAGCCGGGGCCCCCAGACCAGGAAATAGTCGATGGCGCTGACGACCACCGTCACGAGCACCAACGCCCCGAGGGCGGTCACCACCCAGTCCGGAGGGATCGCGAACGCCTCCCGGCCGAACACCGCCATGATGAACGTGCCCTGACAGAGCGTGTTGAGCTTGCTCACCATCGACGGGCGACCTTTGAGAGGACCGATCCGGAAGCGATAGATCAGCGCGCCCAGGACGATGAAGGCATCGCGTGCGACCGCGGCTGCCGCCAGCCAACCGGGCACGAGCCGCATGTACGCGAGCGTGATGAACACCGTCGCCATCAGGAGCTTGTCCGCGATCGGGTCGAGCACCGAGCCCAAGTCCGACTGCCACCCGTAACGCTTGGCAAGGAAGCCGTCCACCAGGTCGGAGCAGGCCGCCGCGCCGAACAGCGCGATGGTCCAGAGGAGGTCGCGATGCACGAGCGCAATCGCGATCGGCGCGACCAGCAGGATCCTGATCGAGGTGATTGCGTTTGGAATCTGGCGCGCGCCGAGCATGCGCTCAACGCCGCAGCTGGAAGCGCTGGATCCCGCCCTCTCCGGCCGCCGAAGGCTGCAGGCGGCCGTTCAGGGTCAGCATGCGCTGCAAGGTGTCGGCGCCTCCGCGCGATGCAAGCCGAAATCTCACGGTGTCGCCCGAGAGTGCGATCACGCTCACGTGCGATATGAAGGTCAGCGACTCGAGATAGGACTGTACGGCCGCATAGTCCTTGAGGTCCTCGACTCCGCTCACCTCGATGTCGGCGGGCGCGAGCGTCCCGCTGGCCGCGAACATCCCGGCATACAGATCCGCCGCTCGATCCACCCCGTCCAGCGCACCCGAGAACTCGCTGGTCCGATCCTGGAACAGGTGAGTCCAGCGAACGTTCGCGCTCAATGTGTTGCCGTTCGCGCGCCCGACCAGCGTCGCGTCCGCGCCGAGACGCCTGCCGATCTCCGCGAGCGTGGTCGCGGGTGCCGAGGCGAGGCCGCCGGAGTCCAGATGATTGCGCTGCAGGTCCGCCGCGCTCGGCCAGAGCAGCGGCACGCCGCGGGCCTGCGCCTCCGCGTCGATCGAGGTCTTCAACTCCGAGGTGTCCGCCGCCGTGATCACCGCGCCGGCCTGAGGTCCGGATTGCACGGCCAGCCAGATCATGGTCATCGGCCGCTCGTGACCCCACAGGGGCTGACCGTTCTGCGTCAGCCAGCGCTCGATCGCGGCCCCATCGAAGGACACCACCACCTGATTGTCGGGCGTGGTGCGGTACTGCTGCACGTAACGCCGGGCATTCGCCACGAGCGCATCGAGCGCCGGGTCCTCGTCCGCACCGCGCCGTCCGGTGACCCGAATCAGCACGATCTTCATCGCGCTCTGAAACGCCGCGGTCTGCGAGCTCTCGGAGCGATCCGCGAGCGGCGCCGTGGCCTGATAGAGGTCCGCGCGCGTCATCGCGGCGGCGGTCTGGCCCAGGCAAATCGCGGCCATGAGCAGCCATGATGCCCGCCACCCGAGCCTCGCCGCGGCGAATGCGGCCGCCCGCTGCGGGAGATGCCGTGAGTGATGGTGGACGCGGTGAGCCATGGGTAGAGATTGTGGTGGGGTGCCTCATGTAAAATACCACAGCCGGCCATCCCGCCGTCGGCGGCCGCCGGCCGCGAGCGACGGCATCTCGGGTGACCGTTTGAGGACAAGAATGACCGACCGAGCTCCCGTAACCTATCGCGACGCCGGTGTCGACATCGACGCCGGAGACGAACTCGTCGAGAGGATCAAGCCGCACGTCAAGCGCTCGATGCGCCGCGAGGTCATGGGCGGGCTGGGCGGCTTCGGCGCCCTGGTGGAGGTGCCTCTCGACCGCTATCGCCGTCCGGTGCTGGTCTCGGGCACGGACGGGGTGGGCACCAAGCTGCGGCTCGCGATCGACACCCAACGGCACGACACCGTGGGCATCGACCTCGTCGCCATGTGCGCCAACGACGTGGTGGTACAGGGTGCCGAGCCCCTGTTCTTCCTCGACTACTTCGCCACCGGCAAGCTCGATGTGGCGATCGGCGAGCGCGTGGTCGCCGGCATCGCGGAAGGCTGCGTGCAGGCGGGCTGCGCGCTGGTCGGCGGCGAGACCGCCGAGATGCCCGGCATGTACCACGGCGAGGACTACGACCTCGCCGGATTCTGCGTGGGCATCGTCGAGAAGGACTCGATTCTCGACGGCTCGAGCACTCGCGCGGGCGACGTTGTCCTGGGACTGCCCTCCTCGGGACCGCACTCCAATGGATTCTCGTTGATCCGCAGGATCCTGGCCTTGTCCGGCGCCGATCTGCGCGCGCCCTTCGACGGGGCCACGCTCCTCGACCGTCTCATGGCGCCGACGCGCATTTACGTGAAGCCTCTGCTCGCGCTGATCGGCAAGATGCCGGTCCACGGCCTCGCCCACATCACCGGAGGCGGCCTGGTCGACAACATTCCGCGGGTCATCCCCGAGGGCCTCGAGGTCGTGCTCGAGCGCGGCTCCTGGCAGCGCGGCGCGATCTTCGACTGGCTGCAGCAGCACGGCCGGATCGACGATGCCGAGATGCACCGCGTGTTCAACTGCGGCATCGGCATGACCGTCCAGGTGGCCGCCGCGGATGCCGCGCGTGCGATCGAGATCCTGCGCGAGGCGGGGCAGCCCGCGCGGATCATCGGCGAGGTCCGCACGGGTACCCGCGGAGTCGTCATCCATTGAGCCGCAGCGCGGCTTGCCCGGTCGCGATCCTCATATCGGGGCGGGGCAGCAACATGCGCGCGCTCGTGCAGCGGAGCCTGATCCCCGGCGCCGCTTATCGCGTGGTCAAGGTGCTCTCGGATCAAGCCGCCGCGGAAGGCCTCGAGGTCGCCCGCAGCCTGGGCGTGCCCGCGGAGGCGCTCACGCCCGCCGCCGCCGTGGCCCAAGGGCCGAGGATTGCCTACGATCGCGCGCTGGCGGCGGGTCTCGATGCGTCCTCGCCGGCTCTGATCGTGCTTGCCGGATTCATGCGCATCCTGTCTCCGGAGTTCGTGGCGCATTTTGGCGGCCGGATATTGAACATCCACCCGTCGCTGCTGCCCAAGTTTCCGGGACTTCACACACATCGGCGCGCGCTCGAGGCGCGCGAGGCGGAGCATGGCGCCACGGTGCATTTCGTGACCGAGCAGCTCGATGGCGGACCTCCGGTCATTCAGGCCCGCGTGCCGGTGCTCGCGGGCGATGACGAGGCGAGCCTCGCGCGGCGCGTGCAGGCGGCCGAGCACCGCATCTATCCGCTCGCGGTCGAGTGGTTCTGCTCGGGCGCCCTGCGCTTCGCGGAAGGCCGCGCCTGGCTCGACGGCAAACCGTTGACCGAGCCCGTGCAGCTCGGCGAGGAGCGGGCTCGATGAGCGCGGGCGAGCCCCGCCCGAGGATGGGGCGCCGGGTCGCCGCGGCGGCGCTCGCGGGCGCGGCGCTGCTCGGATTCGCCGGGCGCACGCTCGCGCAGGACACCCTCGCTCCGTTCTCGGCCCACTACACCGCCGACTGGAAGTCCATCAACGTCGGCACCAGCGATCTCAAGCTCGAGCGCGACGGCGACAACGGCCGCTACGTGTACACCTGGACCGTAGCGGCGCGCGGCGTGTTCCGCGTGGTCCATCACGACGATGTGGTGCAGACGAGCTGGCTTCGGGTAGAGGGGGGCCACGCCAGGCCGATCAAGTACCGCGGCACCGAAGGCTCCGCGAGCGTGGACCTCGACTTCGACTGGAGCGGCGGCCGCGTGCGCGGCACCTCCGAGGGCAAACCCGTCGACTTCGAGCTCGCGGACGGCATGCAGGACGTGCTGTCCATCCAGATCGAGATGATGCTCGACGTCAAGAACGGCAACCTGGCGAAGACCTTTCGGATCGTCGACAAGGATCAGCCCAAGGATTTCATCTACACCGAGGAGGGCAAGGCCAGCATCCGCACCGCGCTCGGGCAGCTCGACACCATCGTCGTTGCCAGCCGGCGCGCGGGCAACAACCGGATTCTGCGGATGTGGCTGGCGCCCTCTCTCGGCTACGTGCCGGTGCAGGCGGAGCGGTCGCGCGACGGCAAGCTGGAGTTCGCCATGCGCATCCAGAGCTTGAAGCGCTGACCGAGGCTTGCCCGCCCTGGGCATCCGCCGCGGCGGCCTTCGCCCGTCGGCGTCAGGTCTTCGGCAGCGTAACGCCGCGCTGGCCCTGGTACTTGCCGCCGCGATCGCGGTACGAGGTCTCGCACACCTCGTCCGACTCGAAGAACAGCATTTGCGCCACGCCCTCGTTGGCGTAGATCTTCGCCGGGAGCGGCGTCGTGTTGGAGAACTCGAGCGTGACGTGTCCTTCCCACTCGGGTTCCAAAGGCGTTACGTTGACTATTATCCCGCAATTCGAGACGAACACCCCGCTCTGCAGCGCGAAGTTGCCGGCTTCGGGTACCGTCAAGCAGTATACGTCATGGTCTCCCGGCAGCTCACGAGCTGCGACCACTTTGTGGTTGCGATACTGCGGCGTGGTCGGGCGGTTGTTGCGACGATCGAAATCGATGTGATGCCGGTGCGTACCGGAGATGTCCGCGTAAATCCGCTGCCTCAGGTTCCATTCGTCGGCCAGTCGGTGCGTCGGGTACGGGAATCCATCGATCGGCTGATAGACCATCTCGTAGCCGCGTGCCAGATCCCGATAGAGGGGCATCAACGCATCGCCCGGCCTCAAGGTGTTGGCCTCAGCCATTCTACCGTCTCGGCGCATGAATCGATGATCCGGTGTCGCATGGATGCGCTCGCCGTCATCCAGCTCCAGCTCTAGCAGTGAATCTCGGCCGATGAAGCGGGGCGCGTCGAGGAGAGTCACCAAGAGACGCCCGTGCTCGCCGATGCTGTAGCCCCGGAACAGCTCGCCATCGTCGTGCCTGCGCGCCATCTCCTCCAGGGTAGGCGCCGTGCCATCGACAAGAGCCACGCGCGTGTCGCCGCTGAAGCAGCGGGCGTACGTCGATTTTCCGAGACAAGCCACGAGTACGTTGCGCGGAATCCTGAAGTACTCCACCGTGCTCGCCAGCGCGAAGGAATTGGGCGGAATGATACAGACGTCGCCTTTGAAATCCACGAAGGATTTCTCGTCGAAACGCTTGGGATCTACGATGGTCGAGTTGATGTTCGTGAAGATCTTGAACTCGTCCGTGCACCGCACGTCATAGCCGTAACTGGAGGTGCCGTACGAGACGATCTTTTGTCCGTTCGCAACCCGCACCTGCTCGGGCGAGAAGGGCTCGATCATGCCGCCGGCGGCCATGCGTCGGATCCAGCGGTCGCTTTTGATGCTCATCAGGTGCCTTCCACGGTGATCTTGGGGAACGCGCGGCTATAGTCCTTGTTGAGCGTCGCAAGCCGCGCCGCCGTCCGGCGCGCCATCTGCAGATAGGCCTGCGCGCGCGCGCTCTGCGGCTCCGCGACCACGGTCGGCGTGCCGCCGTCGGCCTCCTCACGAATGCGGATGTCGAGCGGCAGCTCGCCGAGCAGCTGCACGCCATATTGCTCGGCCATGCGCGCGCCGCCGCCGCTGCCGAAGATGTGCTCGACGTGGCCGCAATTGCTGCATACGTGCATGCTCATGTTCTCGACGATGCCGAGCACCCGGACCTCCACCTTCTCGAACATCTTGAGTCCCTTGCGTGCATCGAGCAGGGCGATGTCCTGCGGCGTGGTGACGATGACCGCCCCGCTCACCGGGACTCGTTGCGCGAGAGTGAGCTGGATGTCGCCGGTCCCCGGCGGCATGTCGACGACCAGATAGTCGAGCTCGCCCCAGGCGGTCTCGCCGAGCAGCTGCGACAGCGCCTGCGTGACCATCGGTCCCCGCCATGCCATGGGCTGTTCGGGATCGATCATGAAGCCGATGGACATGACCTCGACGCCGTGGGCGCGAAGCGGGATCAGATGCTTGTCGTCGGTGCTCTGGGGCTTCGCCCCCGCGATGCCCATCATCAAGGGCTGGCTGGGACCGTAGATGTCGGCATCCAACAAGCCCACCTTGGCGCCCTGCGCCGCCCAGGCCAGGGCGAGATTCGCGGCGGTGGTGGACTTGCCCACGCCGCCCTTTCCGGACGCCACGGCCACGATGTTTTTCACGCCCTCGAGGGGCTTGAGCGTGCGCTGCACGGCGTGCGCCACGATCTCCGCGCGAAGGTCCAGCTCCAGCCGGGCGCCGCCGAGAGCGGGCCCCAAGTGCCGCTCCAACGCGGCCCGGAGCTCATCGGCATAGTCGGCGCAGGGGAAGCCGAGCACCAGCCCGACGCGAAGGCCGCCGCCCGCCGGTGTGACGGAGGCCACAGCCTTTGCCTCCCCGAGGGTCTGGCCGAGATATGGATCGCGATACTTGAGGAGCAGTTCGCGGACGACAGATTCCGCGGCGGCGGGTGGATTCATATAATTCGCGAATTGTATCGCACACGGACGGGTCCGTGCGGTATGGCATAATCCGGCATGGCAGGCAAATATTGTCATAGGCCCCTGGGATATCGTGCAGACGGAGCACGAACGAGGGATGTCCAACTCGAAGGCACTCAATGAGTTTTTTCGGCAACTACCGCGCCGACCGGCTCATCGACGAAATCAGGTCGAACGGAGATCCCGGCAGCCCCGCGTCGCAGAAGGCGCTGAACAAACTGGTCGCGCTGGGACCAAGTGCGATCGAGCCTCTGGTCGGCGCGCTGACCAGCGCCGAGAAGCGCGAGACGTTGGCCTACGTCGAGGCCCTGTCGCGCCTGATCGACACCAAGTCGATGCCGCAGCTCCTGAAGACCATGGAAGACGCGAACGGCCGCGCGATGTCCGGGATCGCCTGGGCGCTCTCCTCCAGCAAGAACTACCCGCCCAGCATGCTGCTCGACGCCCTGAACCGGCCGTCGATGCCCAAGCAGGCGATCCTCGATGTGATCGCGGCGCAAAAGACCCGTTTCACGGTGCGCGAGCTCCTGAACGCGGCCTATACCCAGGACGCCAACGAGCGCACCGGCCTGTTCAAGATCGTCGGCGAGATCGCGGACGAGACCTCGCTCGACGACCTGATCGCGCG
Organism: Steroidobacteraceae bacterium; assembly: GCA_036268215.1. Classification (GTDB taxonomy): domain Bacteria; phylum Pseudomonadota; class Gammaproteobacteria; order Steroidobacterales; family Steroidobacteraceae; genus Bog-1198. The sequence continues at coordinate 52,143 of DATAUO010000178.1, read as the reverse complement.
CACCGAAGGCAAGGATCCCGTGGCCCGCCTGCACATCATCAACGTGCTGGCGCGGTTCAACACCCCGAAGGTTCAGCAGGCCCTGCAGAGACAGCTCAAGGACAACAGCAAGTTCATCCGCTCGGCCGCGCTCTCCGCGCTCTCGCGCATGGACGGACCGTTCGACATCGTGCAGCTGGTGTCGATGCTGCGCGATCCGGAGATCGAGGTGCAGAACAAGGCGGTCGACGTCATCGTTCACGCCAATCACCCCGATACGGTCAAGCACCTGGTCGAGGTGCTCAAGGACGAGAACGAGTACGCGCGCCGCGCGGCCGTCGAGGTGCTGAATGAGGTCGGCAACTCCAAGTCCGTCAAGTACCTGCTCGAGGTCATCGCCGACAGCGACTGGTGGGTTCGCACCCGCGCCGCCGATGCGCTCGGCAAGATCGGCGGCCCCCGCGTCGTCGATGCGGTGCTCACCCTGGTCAAGGACGAGAATCAAGACATTCGCCGCGCCGCGATCGAGATCCTCAACCAGACCAAGGACGAGCGCGCCGTGGCGCATCTGCTCGAGGCGACCCGCGACAAGGACTGGTGGGTCAGCGAGCGCGCGGTCGATGCTCTCGCCGAAATCGGCAGCACCAAGTCGCTCCCGCGCTTCATCGAGATGCTGGGCAGCTCGGAGCCCAAGACTTTGCCCACCGTGATCCGCGCCATCGGCAAGCTGGGCGACCAGAGGTCGATCGAGCACCTGCTGCCGCTGCTGCAGCGGCCGGAAAACGACATCAAGATGGAGGCGGTCTCCGCACTCACGCGCCTTGCCGACGAGCGGCGTGCGGATACCATCCGGGTGCGCCTGCAGGCGATCGCGGGCGCAGACGGAACCGTGGCGCAGGCGATCGCCCGCGCCGTTCAGGATCTCGACAGCCGCTTCTCCTCGACCCAGCTCGCCGCGAACGAGCGCGCGGAAAAGATGCAGGAGCCGGCCAAGACCCTGCTCATCGACAACCAGGACCTCGCGCGCGTCGTCAAGGAGCAGGAGACCCAGGCCAACCGCCTGGACATTGCCACCCTGAAGACCGGGGACATCATCGAGGGCCGCTACAAGTTCATCGAGAAGATCGGCAAGGGCGCGTTCGGCACCGTGCTCCTGATGGAGGATACCGTCGTCGAGGAGCGGCTGATCCTCAAGTTCCTGAACCCGAACGTATCGGCCGACGAGGAGATGATGAAGCGCTTCGTGCACGAGCTGCGCTACAGCCGCAAGATCACGCATCGCAACGTCATCCGCATCTACGACTTCCTGTACATCCGCGGGAATTACGCCATCTCGATGGAGTACTTTCCGTCGCACACGCTCGGCGGCGAGATCGTCAACGAGAAGCCGGTTCAGCTCAAGCGCGCGATCAAGTTCGGCATCGACATCGCCACCGGCATGGCGGTCGCGCATCAAGCCGGCATCGTGCATCGCGATCTGAAGCCCGCCAACATCCTCATCGACAACGACGGCCTGCTCAAGATCGTGGACTTCGGCGTCGCCGCCGCCCAGACCCAGGGCGACACCCAGCTCACCAAGACGGGCTACGTCATCGGCTCCCCGAAGTACATGGCGCCCGAGCAGATCCTCGGCAAGAAGGTGGACGAGCGCGCCGACATCTACAGTCTCGGCGTGATCCTCTACGAGATGCTCACCGGCGTGCCGCCCTACTCCCGCGGCGACCACATGTCGGTCATGTACCAGCACGTGCAGGGCAAGGCGCGGGCTCCGATCGAGATCAACAAGGGGCTGCCGAGCGATCTCAACAGCCTGATCGTCAAGTGCATGTCGCTCGACAAGGCGAAGCGCGCCCAGACCATGGACGAGCTGCGCCTGTCCCTGGAAAAATTCCTGTAACGGCCGACACGGCCCGTGCCGGAGCCCTCCGCCCTTGCCGGCCCGTCGAGCCGGACCGCGGCGCCCGGTCGGGCCGCCGGCTCCGGCGCCGTTTGACGCAGCTCACGTTTGAGGCATTTTTGCGCCCAAACGGCGTCCAAACGCTCGAAAAACCATATGCTTACGGGTAGCCTTACGCGTTATGGCAAGAATCGACTCGTTCCTCAAGCTGGGCGTGGCGCAGGGATGCTCGGATCTGCACCTCGCCGTGGGCGTGCCGCCCATGCTGCGGATGCACGGGGATCTTCTGCCGATCAAGTTCCGCGACCTCGGCGACACGGAGCTCGAAAGCTACATCACCGAGATCATGACCCAGAACCAGCTCAAGCACCTGCGCGAAGGCAACGACATCGATTTCTCGTACGTGTCGGGCGAGGGCGGCCGTTTCCGGGTGAACGTGTTCCGCAAGGAGACCGGCATCGGCGCGGCATTCCGGGCCATCCCGACGCAGATGCCCAGCATGGAGCAGCTCGGTCTGCCGGCGGTGGTCAAGAAGCTCTGCGATCACCACCAGGGCATGGTCCTGGTCACCGGCTCGACCGGCACCGGCAAGTCGACGACGCTCGCCGCCATGATCGACTATTTGAATTCGACCCGGGCGCTCAACATCATCAGTCTCGAGGATCCGATCGAGTTCGTACACCGCAGCAAGCAGAGCCAGGTCATACAGCGCGAGCTGGGAACGCACCTGCCGACGTTCGCCGAGGGAGTGCGCGCCGCGATGCGCGAGGATCCCGACGTGATCCTGGTCGGCGAGCTGCGCGACGCCGAGACCATCAGCATGGCCATGACCGCCGCCGAGACCGGCCACCTCGTGCTCGGCACGCTGCACACGACCAGCGCCACCAAGACCATCGACCGCATCATCGACGCGCTGCCCATCGACGAGCGCGAGCAGACCAAGTCCTTCCTTGCATCGAGCCTGATTGCGGTGATCACCCAGGTGCTGATCAAGAGCCCCGACCAGCGCGCGCGCCGCGCCGTGTGCGAGGTCATGGTGCTCACCAAGGCGATCGGCAAGCTGATCATGACCGACCAATCGCATCAGATCCCGAGCCAGCTTCAGATGGGCAAGGAATACGGCATGCAGCTTCTCGACCAGGCGTTGCTCGCGGCGATCAATGCCAAGGAGATCGATCCCGAGCACGCCTACGGCTACGCCACCGACAAGCGTCAATTCCAGAGATTCGTGAGCGACTTGGCCGGCATGCCGCCGCCCGAGCCGAGCGCCTGAGGTCCGCCGTGCCCGCCATCGACGCGTACTTGAAGCAGGTATTGGAGAAGAACGGCTCCGACCTGCACTTTCTCGCCGGCGACCTGCCGCGCGTGCGGCAGTATGGCGAGTTGAAGCCGCTCGCCGGCGAGGCGCTCGTTCCGGAAGCCGTCAAGAACGCCCTGTACGAGATCATGCCGAAGCTCTCCGTCGAGCGCTTCGAAGCGAAGGACGGCACCGATTTCGCCTACTCGATTCCCGACGTGGCCCGCTTTCGCGTCAACGTGATGCGCCAGCTGAACGGCATGGGCGCGGTGTTTCGCGCCATTCCATCCAAGGCCAAGTCCGCCGAAGAGCTCAAGCTCCCGCCCGCGGTGATGGGGCTCTGCCGGATCAACAGCGGACTGATCCTGGTCACCGGCAAAACCGGCTCCGGCAAGTCCACCACGCTCGCGGCGATGATCGACGACATCAACACCCGCGAGAAGGGTCACATCCTCACCATCGAGGATCCGATCGAGTTCGTGCACGTGCGCAAGAACTGTCTCATCAGCCAGCGTGAGATCGGCGTGCACGCAACGTCCTTTTCGAGCGCTCTTACCTCCGCGTTGCGCGAAGACCCGGACGTGATCCTGGTCGGCGAGCTTCGCGACCTCGAGACGATGAGCATCGCGGTGACCGCGGCCGAGATGGGCATCCTCGTCATGGGCACGCTGCACACCAACGGCGCCGCACCCACGGTCGACCGCCTGGTCAACGCCTTCCCCGCCGACAAGCAGCCGCACGTGCGCACCATGCTGTCCACGAGCCTGCGCGGGGTGGTGTCGCAACAGCTGATTCCCAAGGCCGACAAGCAGGGCCGCGTCGCCGCGCTCGAGGTGCTCATCAATACGCCCGCGGTCGCGAATCTGATCCGGCAAGGCAAGCTCGATCAGCTGGAGAATGCCATGCAGAGCGGCGCGCAATTCGGCATGCGGCTCATGGACACGGCCATCCAGGGGCTGCTCGATCAGCGCCAGATCAGCGGCAAGGAAGCCTACAAGAAGGCCATCAACAAATCGCGCTTCGAGCAATATCGCGAAGCCTCCTAGTCCGCGCCGCCTGCCGGTTGCTCCGTGCGGTACTCCGCGGTTGCGACGGCATGGCATAATTCGGCATGACTCCACGCCGCCGAATCCTCGTCACCAGCGCCCTACCCTACGCCAACGGCCCGATTCACCTCGGCTATCTGCTCGAGGCCGTGCAAACCGACGTCTGGGTGCGATTCCAGAGGCTTCGCGGCCACGAGTGCCACTACGTCTGCGCCGATGACACGCACGGCACGCCCATCATGCTCAAGGCGCAGGCGGAGGGCGTGACGCCGGAGGCGCTCATCGCGCGGGTCAATCTCGAGCACCGCCGCGACCTCGCCGACATGCTGATCGGCTTGGACAACTTCGGTTCCACGGACACGCCGGAGAACAAGGCGCTCTGCGACCGCATGTATACGGCGATCCGCGACGCGGGGTACATCGAGAGCCGTGCGGTCCGCCAGGCCTACGACGAGTCGGCCAAGATGTTCCTGCCCGACCGCTACGTCAAAGGCACGTGTCCGGTGTGCGGCACCGCCGATCAGCACGGCGACTCCTGCGAGAACTGCGGCTCGACCTATACACCGGCGGACTTGAAGTGCCCCATCTCGGTGGTCAGCGGCACGCCGCCGGTGTGGCGGGAGTCGGAGCACTATTTCTTCAAGCTGAGTGCCTTCGATCGGCCGCTTGCCGCCTGGGTCCGGAGCGGCGCCGTGCACGAGTCCGTGGCGCGCAAGCTCGACGAGTGGTTCTCGCAAGGGTTGCGCGATTGGGACATCTCGCGCGACGCGCCCTATTTCGGCTTCGAGATCCCCGGAGCCCCGGGCAAGTATTTCTACGTCTGGTTCGATGCGCCCATCGGATATCTCGCGAGCCTGACGCAGCTTTGCGCGCGCACGGGCCTGAAATTCGACGACTTCCTCGGCGCGGACTCGGCCGCGGAGCTGCACCACTTCATCGGGAAGGACATTCTCTACTTCCACACGCTGTTCTGGCCGGCCGTGCTGCAGGCCGCCGGAATGCGCCGCCCCACCGCGGTGCACGTGCACGGCTTCGTGACCATCAACGGTCAGAAAATGTCCAAGTCGCGCGGCACTTTCATCACCGCGCGGCGCTATCTCGATGCGTTTGCCCCCGAATATCTGCGCTACTACTTCGCCGCCAAGCTCGGACCCGGCGTCGACGACATCGACATGCATCTCGATGAGTTCGCGAGCCGCCTGAATTCCGACATCGTGGGCAAGCTCGTGAACATCGCCAGCCGCTGCGCGAGCTTCATTGCCAGGAGTGCCGGCGGAAGGCTGGCGGATGCGCTGCCCGATCCGGGCCTGTACGCCGATTTCGCGGCCGCGGAAGCCGCGATCGCCGTCGCCTACGAGGCGCGCGATACCGCCTCGGCCGTGCGCGACATCATGGCGCTCGCCGACCGCGCCAATCAGTACATCGACGCACACAAGCCCTGGATGCTCGCGAAGCAGGGCGGAAAGGACGCCGAGGTGCAGAGCATCTGCACTCAGGGCATCAACATGTTCCGCGCCCTCATGGTGTATCTGCAGCCGATATTGCCCGAGATGGCGGCGAAGGCGTGCCGCTTCCTCGGCGAGTCGAGCTGGACCTGGGAGAGTGCCGCCACCCCGCTGCTCGGCGTGCTGATACGGCCGTACGAGGCGCTGGCGACGCGCCTCGACCCCAAGGCGGTGGCGCGCCTGATCGAGCCGGAGCCCGCGCCTATGGCGGCCTCAGCCGCGCCGACGGCCGGCACGGCGCCGGAGCCCACTGCGCCAGCGGCCCCCGGCTCATCCGCGGCGCGGGCGATGTCGCCGGCTGCCGCGTCATCGGGCCCCGCCGCTTCCGGGCAGCCCGCGACGGCGGCCGCCGGGGCGGGCGCTCCCGACGGCGGCCCGGTGTCGCTCGACGAGTTCCTGCGCATCGACCTGCGCGCGGCCAAGGTCCTGGAGGCCCGGCACGTACCCGGCGCCGACAAGCTGCTGCAGCTGACGATCGACGTGGGTGAGCTCGGTCGGCGGCAAATCTTCGCCGGTATCCGCGCCGCGTACGATCCCGAGACACTGGTCGGGCGCCTCATCGTCGTGGTCGCGAACCTGCAGCCGCGCAAGATGCGCTTCGGCACGTCCGAGGGCATGATGCTGGCCGCCGGGCCCGGCGGTAAGGACATCTTCGTGTTGTCGCCGGATTCAGGCGCGGCGCCCGGCATGCGCGTCAAATAGACCCCTCCCTCATGAGCGGAGCGCATCCCGACCTCGCGGCACGCATCGACGCCCTGCTCCCGCAGACCCAGTGCACGCGTTGCGGCTTTCCGGCCTGCCGGCCCTACGCCGATGCCATTGCCGGCGGCGAGGCGCAGATCAATCAGTGCCCGCCGGGCGGCGCCGCAACCATTGCAGCGCTGGCCGATCTGTTGCAGCGGCCGGCATTGCCCTTGAACCCCGCGAACGGCATCGAGGCACCGCTTCAGGTGGCATGGATCGACGAGTCGCGGTGCATCGGGTGCGCACGCTGCCTCCCCCCGTGTCCGGTCGATGCGATCGTCGGCGCGGCGAAGCTCATGCACACCGTGCTTCCCGAGCGATGCACGGGCTGCGAGCTCTGCCTCTCCCCGTGCCCCGTCGATTGCATCGTGATGCGGCCCGCGCCGCGGGACATCGTCAACGACCCCGGGCGCAACCGCGCCCGCTATGGCGCGCACCAGGTCCGCCTCGAGCGCCGGCGGCTCGAGCGGCAACGTCAGCTCGACGCCAAGAAGGCCGTCGCGCCCCGCGGCTTGCCGGGCTCTTGATCCATGCATGGCCGCATGATCGACACCGTGCCCCTGTGAACGACGCCAAGCGCCGCGAGCTGTTTGCCAGGCTGCGTGCCGCGAATCCGGCGCCGACGACCGAGCTCGTCTATCGGACGCCGTTCGAGCTCTTGGTCTCGGTCATCCTGTCCGCCCAGGCCACCGACAAGAGCGTCAACAAGGCGACGGCGGTCCTGTTCCGCAAGGCACGCACGCCCAAGTCGATCCTGGCGCTCGGCGTCGACGGGTTGTCCGGGTACATCAAGTCGATCGGGCTCTACAACGGCAAGGCCAAGAACATCATCGCCGCGTGCCGGCTGTTGCTCGAGCGGCATGGCGGCCGCGTTCCCGCCTCGCGCGAGGAGCTCGAGGCACTCCCCGGCGTCGGGCGCAAGACCGCCAACGTGATCCTCAACACCGCGTTCGGCCACGCCACGATGGCCGTGGATACGCACATCTTCCGGGTGGCGAATCGCACCGGGCTCGCGCCCGGCAGGACGGTGCGCGCGGTCGAGGACCGGCTGCTCGAGGTCGTGCCGGCCGAGTTTCTCCAGGACGCTCATCACTGGTTGATACTGCACGGGCGCTACACGTGCACCGCCCGCAAGCCCGCCTGCCCAACCTGCATCATCCGCGACCTGTGCGAATACCGGCACAAGACCCATGCCCCTGTTTGACGGCAGCAACCGCGATCAGCTTCGCCAGGCATACGCCGACGCATGGCGCAAGCATGTGGCGGGCGTACCGATCACCGCGCTCGAAGCCTCGATCGTCGACGTGGTCGGCGTGCACCCCGAATACCAAGCGCTCGTCGGGGATGCCGGCGCGGCGAAGGCATTCGAGCCCCGCGCGGACGGCGGGAACCCTTTTTTACATATGGGGCTGCATCTTGCCGTGCGCGAGCAGGTGGCGATCGACCGTCCCCCGGGCATACTCGACCTGCATCGGCGGCTGCAAGCGCGGTACGGCGATGCGCATCGAGCCGAGCACGTGCTCATGGACGCGCTGGCCGAGACGCTCACGGAGGCACAGCGCTCCGGACGTGCGCCGGATGAGACCCGGTATCTCCAGATCGCGCGGCGCAGCCTCGAAAACCCGGGCCGCGCAGGTTGAGTGCGGGGCGGAATTCCTCGGCCAGCGAAGGTTAAGCAAGCTTCATCCGCGCGTCATCGGTCCGGCTAACGCCCCAGCCTATGCTGACCCGATGCGACGCTTCCCCCGATACCCGGCTGCCCTGGGCGCGGTCTTGTGCCTTGGGCTCTGCGCGATCGGCGGCACCATCGGACAATCTCGTGCCGCCGATGCGCCTGCCAAGTCGCCGGCGGCCGCTCCGTCCTCGTCCGCGGGCTCGCAGTCTGCCGCCGCGGCGGCGAACGCCGCGGCCGCAAAGCATGCCAAGCGCGTCGGATGCCTGAAGCAAGCGCGCACCAAGAAGCTGGTCGGCGCGGACCGGGACGCCTACGTCAAGAGTTGCGTCGCCGCGCCTTGATCGAGACCGCCTAGCCCTTGCGCTTGGGGGCCGGCGTCACGGCCACGACCACGCCGTCGCGGCTGCCGCTCGAGAGCTGCAGCAGGTACCGCTGCCCGCCGTGCAGCGAGAACACCACGATCTTGTGCGGCGCGCCGCAGGAATGCTGGCCTTGAAAGTCCACGGGCGAGAGCAGCGTCGTGCCGGACACGAGATCGATCCAGAGGGGTGCGTCGATCGACACCCGATAGTCGCCCGTCCCCGGGACCAGCAGGGTGACGATTCCCGCGAAGGCCGCGCGGTCGCCGCCGGGACCGCGGCCCGGGCCTGCCGCGAAACGAACCTCGGCCTGCGGCTCGAGCTTCAGCGCGTAGGCACGATCGGCGAGGATGGCGGGCGCCGCATCGGCAGCGGTGCCGGCGGTGAGCGCCGCGGGCGGCCCGGAGAACAAGGCCCGTTCCCTGCTCACGTCCCACTTGAAGTCGATGCAGCCCTCGTCGGCATGCGCGGCCGACGAAGCCGTCACCGCCAGCAAGATCGCCATCGGCAAGGCATTGCGCCACATAGATCGCATGAGCCGCTCCTGGATTTTCAGAGCCCCGTGAACCCCCGCGGACCGTGCTAGCGCTTGGGCATGTAAAGGTCGGTCAACGTTCCGTCGAATGCCTCAGCCGCGAATGCGACGGTCTCGCTCAGCGTCGGATGCGCGTGCACGGTGAGTCCGATATCGGCCGCGTCGGCGCCCATCTCGATGGCGAGCCCGGCCTCGGCGATCAGCTCACCGGCGTTCGTGCCGACGATGCCCGCGCCGATCACGCGATGCGTGCTCTCGTCGAACAGGAGCTTGGTGAATCCCTCGTCGCGATTGAGCGCGAGCGACCGGCCGCTCGCGGCCCACGGAAACGCACCCTTGCCGAACTTGAGCCCGCGTGATTTCGCCTCCGCCTCGGTGATCCCCACCCAGGCGATCTCCGGATCGGTGTAGGCCACCGACGGGATGGCGCGCGCATCGAATGCAGCTTTGTGCCCGGCGGCGACCTCGGCGGCCACCTTGGCCTCGTGCGTCGCCTTGTGCGCGAGCATCGGCGGTCCCGCGATGTCGCCGATCGCATAGATGTGCCGCACGTTGGTGCGCATCTGCTTGTCCACCGGGATGATGCCGCGCGGACCGACCTCGACTCCCGCGGCCGCGGCATTGATGGCGTTGCCGTTCGCGGAGCGTCCGACCGCCACCAACACCCGGTCGAAGGTCTGCGGCTCCGGCACGTCCGGACCCTCGAAGGTCGCGCGCAAGCCCTCCGGAAGGGCTTCGAGCTTCGCGACCTTGGTCTTGACCATGATGCGCTCGTAGCGCTTCTCGATACGCTTCTGCAGCGGCCGGACCAGGTCTCGATCGGTACCCGGCATGAGCCCGTCGGAGAGCTCGACCACGGTGACCCCGGCACCGAGAGCGTCGTAGACGCAGGCCATCTCGAGACCGATGATGCCGCCGCCGATGACCAGCAGCCGCTTGCAGTCCGCCGGAATCTCCAGGGCGCCGGTCGAATCGATGATGCGCGGATCGTTCGGAAAGCCCGGCAGGCGCAGGGATTCCGAGCCGGCGGCGATGATGCATTGCTTGAAGTCGATGCGCCGCGAGCCGTCGGGACCGGCGACCTCCAGCGAGAACGGTCCGGAGAACCTTCCCTCGCCGTGGATCACATCGACCTTGCGCTGCTTCGCCAGCACCGAGAGCCCATTGACCAGGCGGCTGACGACGCGGTTCTTCCACGCCCGCAGCCGATCGTGATCGATCTCGGGCGCACCGAACTTGATTCCGGAGGCCCCCATCTCGGCCGCGTCCTCGATCACCTTGCCCGCGTGCAACAGCGCCTTGGAGGGGATGCAGCCGACGTTCAAGCACACACCGCCGAGCATCGGCCAGCGCTCGATCAAAGTCACCTTGAGCCCGAGATCGGCGGCGCGAAAAGCCGCCGTGTATCCACCGGGTCCGGCGCCGAGCACGACCAGATCGAGCGCTCCCTGCGGAGCGCCGGGGCTCGGCGCGAACGTCGGTTTAGCCGCTGCCGGGGGACTTGCCGCGGGCGCGGGCTGGGCGGCGGGCGGCCGAGTCCCGGCGGCCGCCTCTGCAACCTGCACGGTGGCGATGAGCGTTCCGGCGGAGGCCTTCTCGCCCTTTTTGACGGCGACCGTCTCGACCCTGCCGGCGACCGGGGAGGGAACGTCCATCGACGCCTTGTCGGACTCCAGCGTCACCAGGGGATCGTCGACCGCGATCGTCGCGCCCGCCTGAATGAGGACATCGACGACCGCGACGTCCCTGGCTCCGCCGATGTCCGGAACCCGAACCTCGACGGCGCTCACATCAGCGCCTTGGGATCGCCGAGGATCTTGGCCAGATGCACGATGAAGCGCGCCCCCTCGGCGCCGTCGATCACCCGGTGATCGTAGGAGAGCGAGAGCGGCAGCATGAGGCGCGGCACGAATCCGCCGTCCTGATAGACCGGCTTGTAGACGGACTTCGACACGCCCAGGATCGCGACTTCCGGCGCATTGATGATGGGCGTGAACGCCGTACCGCCGATGCCGCCGAGGCTCGAGATCGTGAACGATCCGCCCTGCATCTCGGCAGCCTTCAATTTGCCGGCGCGCGCCTTCTCCGACATCTCCGCGAGCGTTTGCGCGACGCCGAACAGCGTGAGCCGGTTCGCGTTCGCGATCACGGGCACCATCAGGCCGTTGGGAGTGTCGGCTGCGAATCCGATGTTGAAGTACTTCTTCAGCACGAGATTATCGCCGGCCGCATCGAGCGACGAGTTGAAGCGCGGAAACTCGCGCAGCGCCACGAGACAAGCCCTGATGATGAAGGTGAGCGGCGTGAGCCGCACCCCCTCCTGCGCCGCCTTGCTCTTCAAGGCGCTGCGCGCGGCCTCGAGCTCCGTGATGTCGGCGTCCTCGTGCTGCGTCACGTGCGGCAGGTTGATCCAGCTCGCCTGGAGCCGCGCGCCTGAGATCTTCTGGATCCGCGACAGCGGCTCCACTTCGACCGGCCCGAACTGCTCGAAATCCACCACCGGGACCTTGGGCAGCGCCGAGACCGCGGTTGCGGGCGCGGGGGCGGTCAAGAGAGCCTTGACGTGTGCTTTGACATCCTCGGGCGTGATCCGCCCCTTGGGCCCGGTCCCCTTGATCTTGCCGAGATCCGCGCCGAGCTCGCGGGCGAATCGGCGCACCGAGGGGCTGGCGTACGCCTGGGAGAATGCCTGCTCATCGATCGGCCTCCCCGCGCGAGGTGTCGGGGGGCCGGACGTCGAGGCGGCGGCGTCGCGTGCCGGCGAAGCCGCGGCGTCGCGTGCCGGCGAAGCCGCGGCGTCGCGCGCCGGCGAAGCCGCGCCATCGCGCGCCGGTGACCCCGCCGCTGCGGCGGCGGCCGCAGGCGCCTCCGCCGGCTTCGATCCGTCATTCTTGTCCGCGGCCGGAGCTTCGCTCGACGCCGGCGCCGCCGGCGCGGCCGCCGTTTCGATCGATGCGATCACCGATCCCTCCGAAACCTTGTCGCCCTGCTTGAGCTTGACCTCCACGACACGCCCGGCCACCGGCGAAGGCACGTCCATCGCCGCTTTCTCCGTTTCTATGGTGATGAGCGGCGTTTCCTTCTCGACCTGCTGGCCGCCCTTGACCAGGATGTCGATGACGTTTACGTCCTTGAAGCCGCCAATGTCGGGGACCCGGATTTCGGTGGTGGCCATGCTGATCAAACGGACAGGGGGTTGGGCTTGCTCGGATCGATGCCGAACGCCTGCATGGCATCGGTCACCGTCTTCATGTTGATCTTGCCGTCATCGGCCAGCGCCTTGAGCGCGGCGACCGTGACGAAGTGGCGGTCGACCTCGAAGAAGCGCCGCAACTCGGCGCGCGAGTCGCTGCGTCCGTAACCGTCGGTTCCAAGCACCACGTAGCGTCCCGGCATCCACTGGCGTATCTGGTCGGGCACGGTCTTGATGTAGTCCGTGGCCGCGATGAAGGGTCCCTCGCGATCCGCCAGCGCCTGCTGGATGTAGGTCTGCCGATGCGGTCCGTCGGGATGCAGCATGTTGTGACGCTCTATCGCAAGCGCGTTCCTACGCAGCTCGCTGAAGCTCGTCACCGAGTACACGTCCGCGGGAACGCCATAGCTCTTCTCGAGCAGCTCCGCCGCCGCCAGAACCTCGCGCAAAATGGTGCCGGAGCCGAACAAGGTCACCCTCACCTTGCCGCGGCCGCCGATCTGCAGCAGGTACATTCCGTTGAGAATGCCCTCGGTCACGCCCTTGGGCAGCGCGGGATGGGTGTAATTCTCGTTCATGCAGGTGATATAGAAGAAGACGCTCTCCTGCTCCTGGTACATGCGCCTCAAGCCGTCCTGCACGATCACGGCGAGCTCGTAGGCGTAGGTCGGATCGAACGCCACGCAGTTCGGCACGGTGGTGGCGACGAGCTGGCTGTGGCCATCCTGGTGTTGCAGTCCTTCGCCGGCGAGCGTGGTGCGCCCGGCGGTGCCGCCGATCAGGAATCCGCGCGCCTGGCTGTCGCCCGCGGCCCAGATGAAGTCGCCGACGCGCTGGAATCCGAACATCGAGTAATAGATGTAGAAGGGCACCATGCTGACGCCGTGATTCGAATACGCCGTCGCGGCGGCGAGCCAGGAGCACAGGCTGCCCGCCTCGTTGATTCCTTCCTCCAGGATCTGGCCCTGCTTGTCCTCGCGATAGAACATCAGCTGGTCCGCGTCCTGCGGCGTGTAGAGCTGCCCGACCGAGGAATAGATGCCGACCTGGCGGAACATGCCCTCCATGCCGAACGTTCGCGCCTCGTCCGGGACGATGGGCACGATGTGCTTGCCGATGTTCTTGTCCTTGATGAGGCTGGTCAGCATGCGCACCAGCGCCATCGTGGTCGAGATCTCGCGGTCCCCCGTGCCTTCCAGCAGACCGCTGAACGCCTCGAGAGGCGGTACCACCAGCGGCGGCGCGCTCGAGTTGCGCGCGGGGAGATAGCCGCCGAGCGCCGAACGGTGCCCCTTGAGATAGGTCAGCTCCTCGCTGTCCTCGGTCGGCTTGCGGAACGTGAGACCCGCGATCTCCTCGTCGGAGATGCGGATGTTGAAGCGGTCCCGCACGTCCTTCAGATCCTGCTCGCCGAGCTTTTTCTGCTGATGCGCGGAATTCAATCCCTCGCCCGCCTTGCCGAGGCCGAACCCCTTGACCGTCTTGGCCAGGATCACCGTGGGCGAGCCCTTGTTCGCGACCGCCGCGGCGTACGCCGCATACACCTTCTGCGGATCGTGTCCGCCGCGGTTCAGGTGCCAGATCTCCTCGTCCGACATGTTCGCAACCATCTCCTTGAGCTCGGGATATTTCCCGAAGAAATGCTCGCGCGTGTAGGCGCCGCCCTTGGACTTGAAATTCTGATACTCGCCGTCGACGCACTCCTCCATCACGCGCTTCAGCAGGCCCTTGGTGTCGCGCTCCAGCAAGGGATCCCAGCGCGAGCCCCACAGGACCTTGATGACGTTCCAGCCGGCGCCGAGGAAGGCGGCCTCTAGCTCCTGGATGATCTTGCCATTGCCGCGCACCGGACCGTCGAGGCGCTGCAAGTTGCAATTGATCACGAAGATCAGATTGTCGAGCTGCTCGCGCACCGGCATGGTGAGCGCGCCCATCGATTCCGGCTCGTCCATCTCGCCGTCGCCGAGGAACGCCCAGATCTTGCGATCCGAAGGCGGCACGATGCCGCGATGCTCGAGGTAGCGCACGAAGCGCGCCTGGAAGATCGCCGTCATCGGACCCAGACCCATCGATACGGTGGGGAACTGCCAGAAGTCCGGCATCAGCCACGGATGCGGGTACGAGGACAGACCTCCGCCCTTGACCTCCTGCCGGAAACGCAGCAGCTGACTCTCGTCGAGGCGTCCTTCGAGCTAGGCGCGGGCGTAGATGCCGGGGCTGGAATGCCCCTGCACGAACACCATGTCGCCCGGGTGCGCCGCGCTCCGCGCCCGCCAGAAATGATTGAAACCGACCTCGTACAAGGTCGCCGCGGAGGCATAGGAGGCGATGTGTCCGCCGTACTCCGAGCTCAGGCGATTCGCGTGCACCACCATGGCGAGCGCGTTCCAGCGGATATAAGCCTCGATGCGCCGCTCGAGCGAGCGATCGCCCGGATACTCGGGCTCCTGCGCCCGGGAGATGGTGTTGAGATACGCGGTATTCGGCTTGAACGGCAGATAGGCGCCCGAGCGCCGCGTGAAATCGACCAGCTTTTCGAGCAGGAAATGCGCGCGCTCCGGGCCGCGCGCGCGCATCACCGAATCAATCGATTCCAACCATTCCTGAGTCTCTATCGGATCGATGTCTTCGAAGGGGGAATGTTGGGTCATAATTCACACACTCACGCGGGTCCTGATACTATGGCCGACACGTTACAGCGCCCTTGCGCCAGCCGCCACCGCATGATGGCTCTATCTTCGGGGTTTGGTTTTTCATGGTCAAGCAAGGGATAGGCTTGCGTTTTCATCATATGCCCATTCGCCTGCCTCTCGACCAGCTGCTCGTCCGCACGCGTCCCACCGCCGCGAAGATCACCGCCGCCCGGCTCGCCCGCTACTCGAGCGCCGTGCTGTTTCTGCCGCTGGCGCCGAGCGCCGCGGACTTCCGTGCGTTGCCGCACGGCGCGGTGCTGCGCGAGCTGTTCGCGCGGAAGATGCAGAAGGCCGGCGACTGCTTCCATCTTCGCGTCGGAGCACGCGCTCAAACGCTCCTCGTCGTCGCCGTGATCGCCGAGGAAGCCAGCACCTTCGAGCGGCTGCAGGCCGCGGGCAAGCTCGCGCGCGGCGCGCTCGATGGGGATCCGGGCTCGTTGATCGTCTGGCAGCAGGGATGCAACGAGGGCGCCGCCCGGGCGATGCTGCACGCCATGATCGCCGCGGTGCAGGCCGGCGCGTTCCGCCTCGCATCGTTCAAGAGCAAGCTCAAGCCCCGTCCGCAATTGACGCGCATCGACGTCGCGCCCGGCGCGCGGCTGCCCGACCTCGACGCCACGCTCGCGGCCGCCGCGGGCAACAATCTCGCCCGCTGGCTGACGGCGTTGCCGCCCAACGTGCTGGATGCCCGCGGCTATCGCAGTCTCCTGGCCGAGATCGCGCGGCACCTCGGGGTCGGCTACAAGTTCTACGGCGAGACCGATCTCAAGCGCCTCGGCGCGGGCGCGTTCCTCGCCGTCTCCCAAGGCAATGCGGCGCGCGATGCGGGAATCGTGCGCCTGACCTATCGCCCGCGCGGCGCCTCCGCCCCCGAGTTGAGCCTGGTGGGCAAGGGCATCTGCTTCGATACCGGCGGGACCAACCTGAAGACGCACAAGAGCATGCTCGACATGCACACCGACATGGAGGGCAGCGCCGTCGCGGTCGGAACTCTCTACGCCCTGCACATGCTGCGCTCGCGCACGCCGATCGACTGCTGGCTCGCCATCACCGAGAATTCCATCGGGCCGAAGGCGTACAAGCCGCAGGACCTGGTCAAGGCCTTCAACGGCACCACCATCCAGGTGATCCACACGGACGCCGAGGGCCGCATGGTGCTGGCCGATACCCTCGCGCTCGCGTCCGCCCGCAAGCCGCAGGCCATCATCGACTATGCGACGCTCACGGGCGCCTGCGTCTACGCGCTCACCGAGCGCTACAGCGGAGCCTTCACCAATCGGCTCGAGTCGCGCGACACGATCGAGGCTGCCGGGGCCGCGAGCGGCGAGCGCGTGTGGTGCTTTCCGATGGATGGGGATTACGACACCGACATCGAGAGCAGCGTCGCCGACGTGATGCAGTGCGCGGTCGAGGGCAAGGGCGATCACATCATCGCCGCGCGCTTCCTGAGCCGTTTCGTCCCGAAGGAGATCGCGTGGCTGCACATCGATCTCTCGGCCGGCACGCGGCATGGCGGTCTCGCGCACATCGGCACTGAAATCACCGGGTTCGGCGTGCGCTACACGCTCGACCTCCTGCAGCGCGGCTGGCCGCGCATGACGCCGGGTTCGCGCGCGGCCACACCCTCGCGCGCGGCATCGACCCGCCGCGCGGGCCGATGAAGAAGCTCACGCTCGCGCGGCCGGACGACTGGCACGTGCACCTTCGCGACGGCGCCCTGCTGCGGGCGGTCGTCGCCTTCAGCGCGCGGCGGTTCGGCCGCGCCATCGTCATGCCGAATCTCAACCCCCCGATCACCACCGTCGAGCTCGCGCGCGCCTATCGCGACCGCATCCTCGCCGCGCTGCCCCGCGGCGCCCGCTTCGAGCCGCTGATGACGCTGTATCTGACCGACCAAACGCCGCCCGAGGAAATCGACCGCGCCAAGGCCTCGGGAATCATCCACGGCATCAAGCTGTATCCGGCCGGCGCCACCACTCACTCGGGCGCCGGCGTCACCGACATCGCCAAGGTCTACGCGGTGCTCGCGCGCATGGAGGAGCTTGGCGTGCCGCTGCTCGTGCACGGCGAGACGCCGAGCGCCGAGGTCGACGTGTTCGACCGCGAGGCCCACTACATCGACCGGTCGCTCGCGCCGGCGGTCTCGCGCTTCGCCCGGCTCAAGGTGGTGGTCGAGCACATCACCACCGCCCATGCGGTGGAGTTCGTCGAGCGCGCGCGCGACGGGGTGGGAGCGACCATCACTCCGCAACATCTGCTGCACAACAGAAACGCCCTGTTCGCGGGCGGGATTCGTCCGCATTACTACTGCCTGCCCATCTTGAAGCGCGAGCGCGACCGCGAGGCGCTGGCGGCCGCCGCGACCGGCGGCAGTCCGCGGTTCTTCCTCGGCACCGACAGCGCGCCCCACGATCGCGCCGCCAAGGAGAACGGTTGCGGCTGCGCCGGCATGTTCACCGCGCACGCGGCCCTCGAGCTCTATGCCGAGGCGTTCGAGGCGGCCGGACGGCTCGACCGGCTGGAAGACTTCGCGAGCCACTTCGGTGCCGACTTCTACGGCCTGCCGCGGCACGCGGAGCGCATCACGCTGGTGAAGGACCCATGGACCGCGCCGGCGGACTATCCGT
The DNA here is from genome assembly GCA_036268215.1 of Steroidobacteraceae bacterium. GTDB lineage: Bacteria > Pseudomonadota > Gammaproteobacteria > Steroidobacterales > Steroidobacteraceae > Bog-1198. The sequence goes on along the minus strand of DATAUO010000178.1, from coordinate 34,593 downwards.
TCGGAGACGGGACGCTGGTGCCGTACCGCGCGGGCGAGCCCATCGCGTGGCGGGTGGCCAAGACGGACGCCGCGGACCCGGCCAACTCGGTGAACCCGGCGGTCTGGACGTGAGCGTCCCGCCAATCACGCTTGCCACGCGCTTTCGCGGCTTCCTGCCGGTGGTCATCGACGTCGAGACGGGCGGGTTCAACTCGCAGACCGACGCACTGCTCGAGATCGCCGCGGTGCTCGTCGAGATGCGCAGCGACGGCACGCTGGCGCGCGGCGAAACCGCCCGCTACCACGTCGTGCCCTTCCCGGGCTCGAACCTCGAGCCCGCCTCGCTCGCCGTGACCGGCATCGATCCGCATCATCCGCTGCGGCCGGCGATCCCCGAGGAGGACGCGCTGCAGCGGATCTTCAAGGACGTGCGCAACGCCATCCGCGCCGCGGACTGCACGCGCGCCGTGCTGGTCGGACACAACGCATCCTTCGATCTCAACTTCCTCAATGCCGCGGTGGCCCGCACCCAGATCAAGCGCAACCCCTTCCACCCCTTCTCCTGCTTCGACACCGCAACCTTGGGCGGAGTCGCCTTCGGCCAGACGGTGCTGATGCGCGCCACGCTCGCCGCCGGACTCGAATGGGACACCTCGTCGGCCCATTCCGCAGCCTACGACGCCGAGCGCACGGCGGATCTGTTCTGCACGGTCTGCAATCAGTTCCAAGGGATGTTCGAGGCCGGACGGCGGCGGCTTGCGGCAATGGGACCGCTGGAGGTCGAGCCTTCGGGGGAATGCGAGACGCCCGCATCCGTCACCGAGACGCAGACGGCCGTCACCGTCATCAAGCTGTCTTAGGCCGGAACGACCGCTCCGGCTTCGGCAAGCAGCTGCTTGAGCTCTCCGCTCTTGTACATCTGGATGGTGATGTCGCAGCCGCCGACCAGCTCGCCGTTCACGTACAGCTGCGGGAACGTCGGCCAGTTCGAGTACGTCTTCAGCGCCTCGCGCACCTCGGGGTCCTCGAAGATGTTGAAGTGCTCGAACTTTGCCTTGCAGGCGCGCAGCGCCGCCACGGTCTGGGCGGAGAATCCGCACTGCGGGAAGTCGGGGCTGCCTTTCATGTAGAGCACGACCGGGGCGCTCGACAACTGGCTCTTGATACGATCGATGGCGTTCATGGGTGTCTCCAAGCAAGTATGATGACACACGGGCCCGCAGTAGGCACGCGGCCCTTGAAATCTGGGGCCGTTTCGACCAACTTCCAGCCCGGCGGGGGAAACTTGGCGGCGCTGCCGCGACATGAAACCATCGAGGCCCTAACTTCGACCATCGAGCCCCACCCTTGGCGATTTTCCCTGCCGAAACCACCGCATCCATACCCGTTCCGCCCGACGTGGACCAGATCGTCGCGCGCGCCCTGACCGAGGATGTCGGTGCAGGCGACCTGACCGCCCTTCTGATCCCGCAGGGCCGCGGCGGCCGCGCATCCGTGATCACGCGGGAGGCCGCCATCGTCTGCGGCATTCCTTATGTCAATGCCGCCTTCGCGCAGCTCGACCCTCGCGTGCAGCTGGAGTGGCAGGTCGTCGAAGGCGCCTCCGTGCCTGCGAATCAGCTCCTCTTGCGGGTGGCCGGCCCGGCCCGCGCGCTGCTCACGGGCGAGCGCACGGCCTTGAACTTCCTGCAGCTCCTGTCGGGCACGGCGACGGCCGCGCATCGCTACGCCGCGCTGCTCGCCGGCACCGCCTGCCGCCTGCTGGACACTCGCAAGACCGTTCCCGGGTTGCGGACGGCGCAGAAATACGCCGTGAGGGTCGGCGGCGGTCACAACCACCGCATGGGATTGTTCGACGGCATTCTCATCAAGGAGAACCACATCGTCGCCGCGGGGTCGATCGGCGCGGCCGTGGCCGCGGCGCAGCGAGCCGGGGCAAAGGTGCCCGTGGAGGTCGGATTCGAGGTCAGGAATCCCGTGCCGATCGAGGTCGAGGTGGAGAACGCCGCTCAGCTGCGCGAGGCGATCGACGCGGAAGCCGACATCGCCATGCTCGACAACTTCGCCCTGCCGGCGATGCGCGAGGCGGTGGCGCTCAACGCAAGCTCGCGCCGGCCGCTGCAGCTCGAGGCCTCGGGAGGCATCACGGATGAGACGGTTCGCGCGGTCGCCGAGACCGGCGTCGATTTCATCTCGGTGGGCAGCATCACCAAGCACGTGCATGCCGTGGATCTGTCGATGCGCTTCGAATTTTCCTAGCTGACGTTGGCGGCCTTGAGCACGCGTTGCGGCTGCGACACGCCGTAGCCCTGCGCGTAGTCGACGCCGAGGCTCTGCAGCATGTTGATGATCTCCTGATTCTCGGCGAACTCGGCGATGGTCTGCTTGCCGGTCAGGTGACCGATCTCGTTGATCGAGCGCACCATCTCGCGATCGATCGGATCGTGCAGGATCTCCTTGACGAAGCTGCCGTCGATCTTGAGATAGTCCACCGGGAAGTGCTTCAGGTAGCCGAACGACGAGAGGCCCGTGCCGAAGTCGTCCAACGCGAACTTGCAGCCGAGCTCCTTGAGCGCCTGGATGAAGCGGTTCGCCTGCGAGAAGCTCGCGATTGCCGCCGTCTCGGTGATCTCGAAGCAGATCTTGGTGGCGTCGAGGCCGCTCCTGTGGAACTGGTCGATCACGTAGGGCAGGAATTTGTCGTCGCCCAGGCTCTGGCCGGACAGGTTGATCGAGCACATGGTGAGCTTCTCGCGCTCGTCGGCCTCGGAGACCAGCCAGCGGAAGGCGTTCTCGATCACCCAGCGGTCGATGCTCGGCGTGATGCCGTAACGCTCGGCCGCGGTCATGAAATTGTCGGGCGCGACGATCTTGCCGGCCTCGTCGCGCATGCGCAGCAGCAGCTCGTAGTGCGCGCCGGTCTCGTTGCTCTGCAGCGGCAGGATGGTCTGGCGGAACAGCTCGAAGCGGCCCTCCTCGAGGGCATTGTTGATGCGCGCCGCCCATTGCATCTCGCGCCGGCGGCGCATGAGATCGATGTCGTTTTCCTCGAAGCTGTGCACGCGGTTGCGGCCGGCTTCCTTGGCCGCCTGGCAGGCACTGTCGGCGGCGCTCAGGATGGAGGCGACGTCCACGTTGTCCGGCGAGATCGGCACCACGCCGATGCTCGCTCCGAGCCGGAACGTGCGCTCTTCCCAGGTGAACTTGAAGTTGCGCACCGCCTCGCGCAACGTCTCCGCCGTGCGCATCGCCTCATCCAGGGAGCAGCTCTCGAGCAGGATGCCGAATTCGTCGCCGCCGAGGCGCGCAAGCGTGTCGCGCCAGCGCACCTTGGACTTGAGCAGCGCGCCGACCTGGCCCAGCAGCGCGTCGCCGGCGCTGTGGCCGCAGGTGTCGTTGACGATCTTGAACTGGTCGAGATCCAGGCAGCAGAGCGCGTAGGAGGTCTCGCGTGCCTTGGCGCTCTTCAGCGCGCGCTCCAGGCGGGTCTCGAACTCGCGCCGGTTCACGAGGCCCGTGAGCACGTCGTGGCTGGCGTGATAGGACAGGCGCCGGTTGAGCTCGCGCGCCTCGCTCACGTCGTGGAACACCAGCACGCCGCCGGACACGGCGCCGCTGCCGTCGCGGATCGGGGAGGCGGTGCTCTCCACGTAGATCTCGTTGCCGTCGCGCCGGATGAGCAGCATCGGCCGCACCGACTTGATCGAGCGCGTACGCCGGATGGCGACCGCGAGCGGATTCTCGAGCGGCTCGCAGGTTTCCTCGTGGAAGGCGCGGAACACCTCCTCGATGGCGCGTCCCTGGCTGTCCTCGAGGCGCCAGCCGGTGAGCGACTCCGCCACGGGATTCACGTAATCGATGACGCCGCGGGCATCGGTGGTGATGACGCCGTCCCCGATGCTCTGCAGGGTGATCTGGGCGCTCTCCTTCTCGCGGAACAGCGCCTCCTCGTAGAGCTTGCGCTCGGTGATGTCGAGCTCGACCCCGACGAGCCGCAGCAAGCGGCCCTTCTCATCGACCTTGGCCTTGGCGCGGCTGATCACCCAGCGCCATTCGCCGGTCGCGTGGCGCATGCGGTGCAGGCTCTCGAACAGCGCGGTCTTGCCGGCCACGTGATCGCGAATGGCCGCCTGCACCCGCGACATGTCGTCGGAATGCACCAGGGTGCGCCAGTCGGGCGCCCGGCCCACGTCCGCCTCGTCGTAGCCCAGCATCGCCTTCCAGCGCGGCGACAGGTACACGCGGTTGTTCAGCGTGTCGAAATCCCAGAGACCGTCGTTCGCGCTGTAGAGCGCGAGCTCGTTGCGCTCTTCGAGATCGTGCAGCAGCCGCTGTATCTCGATGCGCTCGAGGCCGGTGGAGAGGCTCGATCCGATGAGCTTCATCAGCAGATGGAGCTGCACCTCCCAGCTCTCGCGCGGCCGCGCGCCGGCGATGCCGAGCAGTCCGGCCGCCCGGCCTTCGATGAAATAGCCGATGATGAGCACACAGCCGATCCCAAGATGGCTCCAGGCGTCGGCGTCCTGCCGCTGGTCCTCCCGCGGCTGCGAGGTATCGCGAAGCTCCGACACCCGCAGGGGAACCAGGCGCGACTTGAGCCATGGGAGCGCATCCAGGCTCGAGCCCTGCAGCTGCTCGGGATTGCCGGTCGAGAGCATGCCGCGCGCCACCTGGATGTCGGTGAAGACGCCCGTCTCGGCATCGATCGGGATGTGGAACGCGGCGTCGGTTCGCGTCGCCTCGCGCAGGAGCTCGAGGTTCGAGCCGATGACTTCGAGGGCCGTTACCGCCGTCATCGATTGGAAATCGACCGCGATCTTGGTGCAAATCACATCGAGCCCGACCGCGGGGCGATTGTCGCGCTTCGGCCAGGCCTGCGGCGACAGAATGTCGGAGGTGGTCAGATCTGGGTGGCGAGGATCGCGGGGTGCTATGGCCATGCGCCGAGGGAAGTCCCAGAGGAGATGTGGCGGTTATGAATCAACAGTTTGCCACTGGAATCGAGCAAAAACGCGAATGCGTCACACAGTTCCTTTTGCCGGATGGGCCCGACATGGAGCTAGATTCTCGCATAAGTCATAAGGAATACAAGCTAAGCGATTGTATTGATAGGGCTTGGCTGCTCGAGCATCGTCGCCGCTTGTTGGAACAGCTGTCCCAGCCGCTGCTCCATGTCGGCCTGCAACCCGGCAAGCGCATCGGCATCCAATCCCTTGCCCACGTAGACCGGCTCGCCGACGGCCACGGCGATCCGAGCCAGGGGCCAGGGGATGATGAAGCGATCCCATTGCACCTTCCACGCGCGCGAGGCGGCATAGCTCATCGGCACCATCGGACGACCGGACAGCTGCGCGAGGAGGATGGCGCCGGGCTTGAACTTCCACGGCGGACCCTTGGGCCCGTCGGGCGTGATGACCGGCGAGATTCCATCCTGCACCAGCGCCTGGTAATAGTCGCGCAACGCGCGCGCGCCGGTATGGGTCGAAGAACCGCGGATGGCGTAGCCGCCGAGCCTTTGCACCAGCATCGCGGCGATCTCGCCGTCGACCGACGGCGAGATCAGAAACCCGAGCTTGAGGCCGCGTGCGCGCAGCGCCGCGAGATGACGGATGCAGAAGAGCTGATGCTGATGCCAGTAGACCGGGATGAACGAAGGCGCGCGCGCCAGCGCGGCATCGATGTGCTCCGCGCCGCGCGTGCGCACCGCCCGTGCCCAGCAGCCCCAAACGAGACGCAGCAGCACGGCGCCGATCGGGACCAGCATCCGATAGAGCAGCAGCCGGCCGCGCGAGAGACGTCGGGCGGAGCGAGTCTGGTGCTCGTAGATGTTGTTTCGCAGGCCGGGCGGTTGATCCACTACGTTACAATAACGTGATGCGGACCACGGCACTACCTCCCGGCCCCGCCGAGGGCTTCGACCTGAACGGCAGCGACGAGACGCTCGCGCGGCTGCGCGTCTATTTTGCCGAGTTCGGCGACATCTACCGGGTGTTCGCGCCCTCCCGCGGCACGTTCAACTACGTGATCAATCATCCGGACGACATCAAACGGGTGCTGCTCTCGAACCACCGCAACTACACCAAGGGCGAGGGCATGGAGCGGGTCAAGATCCTGCTCGGCAACGGCATCATGACCAGCGAAGGCGATTTGTGGCGTCGGCAGCGGCGCATGATGCAACCCTCCTTCCACCGCCGCGTGATCGATCGGTTCAGCCAGCTGATCCGCGAGGTGAACGACCGCTTCGCGGAGCGCTGGGCCGAGCGGGCGGCGCGCGGCGAGCCGGTGAACATCAGCGACGACACCAGCGAGCTCACCCTCGAGATCGTGCTCTGCTCCATTTTCGGCACCGATCTCGAGCGGTTGGAGGCCGAATTCGGCGCGAATCCCTTCGAGGTGGTCGCCAAGGAGCAGAACCGCGACCTCAAATTCGCATTTCGCTTCCGCTCGCTCACCAAGCTCGTGGCGCAGCTGATCGACCGCCGCCGGCGCGAGAGCACGGAGCACTTCGATTTCCTGGCCATGCTCATGGCCAGCCGCGACCGCGAGACCGAGGAGGCCATGAGCGACAAGGAGCTGATCGACGAGGTGCTCACGCTCATCGTCGCCGGCCACGAGACCACGGCGGCCGCGCTCACCTGGACCTGGTACCTGGTCACGCAGCATCCCGACGCGCAGCGGAGCCTCGAGGCCGAGGCGGAACGGCTCGAACCGGGCAGGACCTTGGGGCTGGATGCGGCGGAGTCGCTCGCGTTCACGCATCAGGTCGTGCAGGAAGCGCTGCGGCTCTACCCGCCCGGATGGCTGATCACCCGCCGCAGCATCGAGGCGGACGAGCTCGGCGGGTATGAGATCGCGCCCCGTACGGACGTATTCATCAGCCCTTACATGCTGCACCGGCACCCCGGCCATTGGAGCGAGCCCGAGGAGTTCCGGCCGGAGCGTTTCGCCGGCGCCGACGCCGAGGAGCGGCATCGATTCGCGTATATTCCCTTTGCGGTGGGTCCGCGCCATTGCATCGGCGAGAACATGGCGATGTTCGAGATGTTGGTGCACGTGAGCGCCATGTCGCGTCGCTTTCGCCTGAAGCGGGCGGACGACGTGCCCATCGAGCTCGAGGCCCAGATCAATCTGCGTCCGCGCTCCAGTCTCATGATGACGGTAGAGGAAAGATGAACGACCACTCGCCCGCCCGCCACGCCACGCTGATCGATGTGCTGGAGGCCAATCGCGGCGTCGACCGCGTCATCAGCTACATCGACGGCGAGAGCTCCGAGCGCCAGGTCCCGTACCGCGACCTGCACGCCCGGTCGCTCGGCATCTTGTACCACCTGCAGGCGCTCGGCGCGCAGCGCGGCGACAAGATGATCATGTTCTTGAGCAACAACGAGCAGTTCATCGACGGATTCTGGGCCGCGCTCTGCGGCGGCATCGTTCCGGTGCCGCTGGCCGTCGGCATCAGCGACGAGCATCGTCACAAGCTCCTGCGCGTGGCCCGCAAGCTCGGCAAGGCGCTGCTCTATACCGACTCGAAGAATCTCGAGCGTCTGCGCGCGTTGGCCGAGCAGGTCGGCGAGAGCGCCTTGTTCCAGGAGCTCAAGTCGCGCGCCTTCCTGGTCGAATCCATCACCGATATCTCCCGCCCCGGCAAGCTCGTGCGGCCGGCGCCCGACGACCTCGCTTTCATTCAATTCTCGTCGGGCTCGACCAGCGAGCCCAAGGGCGTGACCCTGACCCATGGCAATCTCCTTGCCAACACCTACGGCGCCACCACGGTCGGAAAATTCACCGATCGGGATATTTCGCTCAGCTGGATGCCGCTGACGCACGACATGGGGTTGATCGGCTTTTTCATCATGCAGTTCGTGAGCCGCGCGCAGATCAACCTCATGCCCACGGATCTGTTCGTGCGCCGCCCGCTCCTCTGGCTCCAGATGGCCGCGAAGAAGCGCATCACCATCACCTGCTCGCCGAACTTCGGCTACCGCCATTTCCTCAAGGTGCTCGGCGATCGGCGCCTCGACGGCATCGACCTCTCCTCCATACGTCTCATCTACAACGGCGCGGAGCCCATCTCGGTGGAGCTCTGCAACGAGTTCATGGGAGCGATGGCGTACACCGGCCTCAAGCGCTCGGCGATGTACCCGGTCTATGGGCTCGCCGAGGCCTCGCTCGCGGTCACGCTGCCCGAGGTCGGCCGCGACTACCGCTGGGTCCGCGTCAACCGCCACAACCTCGGCATCGGGGCGGCGGTCCAGCTCAATCCTCCCGGGACACATGACGTGCTCGAGATCATGTGCGTCGGTCCGCCGGTTCCGCCGACCGAGGTGCGCGTCGCGGACGACTCGCGGCAACCCTTCGGCGAGCGGCAGGTGGGTCACATCCTGATCCGCGGCGCCAACGTCACCCGCGGGTACTTCAACGATCCGGCGGCCACCTCCGCGGCCATCTCGCCCGACGGCTGGCTCGACACGGGCGACCTCGGCTTCGCGCACGAGGGCTCGCTCTACATCACCGGACGCAGCAAGGAGATCATTTTCGTCAACGGCCAGAACTACTATCCGTACGACCTCGAGAACATCGCGCAGCGCGCGCCCGGGCTCGAGCTCAACAAGGTGGTGGCCGCGGGCATCGCAACCCCGGCCTCGCGCGGCGAGGATCTCGTGGTGTTCGTGCTGCATCGGGGCAGCATGGGCGACTTCCTGCCCACGGCGGCGGCGGTCAGCCGCCTGATCAACGAGCACACGGGCCTCGAGGTGGCCGAGGTCATACCGACCAAGCGCATACCCAAGACCACCAGCGGCAAGGTCCAGCGGCACCTCCTGGAGAAGGCCTACCTGGAAGGCGAGTTCGCCGCGGAGCTGGCCGAGCTCGGCGCGCTCCGGGAGGCCCAGGGCGGCCTCGCGGGACAGGTCTCGGGCAGCGAGATCGAGAATCGCCTCCAGTCGATCTGCGAGACCGCGCTCGCGGGCAAGCGCGTCGGCAGCAACGACAACTTGTTCGAGATCGGGGCCAGCTCGCTGAAGCTCATCGAGATCCACGAGAACATCGACCGCGAGTACCCCGGGCTCATCGACCTCACCGAGCTGTTCGATCACCCGACCATCGCGGATCTCGCCAAGCATCTGGAAGCGAAGCTCGCCGCAAAGCAAGGCTGAACGTCAGAGCGAGGTGCCGGCCCCGAAGGTGTCGCAGTTGTCGATCTTCCCCGAATCGAAGCCGCGCCTGAACCAGCCGACGCGCTGCGCCGACGTGCCGTGCGTGAAGCTGTCCGGCACCACCGTGCCCTGCATGCGCTTCTGCAGCGTGTCGTCGCCCACGGCCGATGCCGCGCGCAACCCCGCCTCGAGATCCCCGGGCTCGAGGATCTGGCGCGCGTCGTTGGCCTGAGCCGCCCAGACACCCGCGAAGCAATCGGCCTGCAGCTCGACCTCCACGGAGACCCGGTTCGCGCCGACGCGGCCGGCGTGGCCCTCCGCCTGCTCCGCCTTGTCGGTGATGCCGAGCAGGTTCTGCACGTGGTGCCCGACCTCGTGCGCGATCACGTAGGCACGCGCAAAATCGCCGGGTGCCCCGAATTCCGTGGCGAGCTGCCGATAGAACGTCAGGTCGATGTAAACCTTGCGGTCCCCGGGGCAATAGAAAGGCCCTGAGGCGGCGCTCGCGAAGCCGCAAGCCGACTCTACCTGGCCGCTGAACAGCACCAGCTTCGGCCGCTCGTAGGTCCTGCCGATATCGTGGAAATAGGCGCCCCACACATCCTCGGTCTCGCCGAGCACGGCGCGCACGAAATCCACCTGCGGATCGTTCGAGCTCGCCGGCGGCGCGGGGGCGTTCGGCGCCCCGGACGCATCGACGCCCTGCACGTCGCCGCCGTTCAGAAGACCGAGCAATGTCTGGGGATTGACCCCCATGAAGTAGCCGATGATCACGATGACGACCGTGCCGATGCCGATACCGCCGCCGCGGCCGATGCCGAAGCTTCGCTGATCCTCGACATTGTCGCTTCTGCGGCTGTCATCGAGCTTCATGGCGCACTCCCCCGACGCGCTGGATCGAGCAGACCCCATCGTATCAAGATCAGGCCGGCAGGGCGCGCGCCAAGACCGGCCCCATCGCCGGCGCGGCCCCGTCGCCGGCGCGGCCCCATCGCCGGCGCGGCCCGCGCGCCGCAACGACCTCGCGGCCTAGTCCGCTCCGTACAGCGGCTTCTGCAACCGCCAGCGCCGATACGACCAGAGCCAGTCGGCCGGGTGGTCCAGCACGTCGCTCTCGCAGGCCCGCGCGTAGCGCTCGGTGATGCCGTTCGCGTCCAGGGTCTCGCGCCCGTCCCACAGCGGCTTGAGCTGAACCTCATAGCGGCCGCGCGCGACGCGGCGCATGCCTACGTAGATCACCGGCAAACGGGTCGCCCGCGCGATCTGCTCGGCGCCGATGTAAAAGGCGGTGTCTTGCCCGAGAAACCGGGTCCAGTAGCGCTTGTCGGTCGATACCGGCGCCTGATCCGCGTTCATGGCGAGCGCGCGCACAATGCTCTTGCGCCGCAGAAAATCCCCCAAGAGCTCCTTGGCGGGAATCATCCGGGCGCCGAAGCGCGAGCGAACCTGGAGCATCAGCCGCTCGGCCCATCGATCGTGCAGCGGCTTGTACGCCGCGTCGATGGGATAGCCGAGCTCCAGGGTCATCGCTTGCAGGAGCCATTCCCAGTTGCCGAGATGCGAGGTCACGAGCATGACCGACTTGCCGGCATCGAGGTGTGCCCGGGCGGCCTCCAGGTTCGAAATGCGCACCCGCGCCCGCATGTCGTCGGCGGACATGGACGCGGACTTCACCAGCTCCATGATCACGTCGCAGAAGTTCTTGAGGAACTGCTTGTGGAGGCGGGTGCGCCCCGCCGGCGTCCGGTCCGGGAAGACCTTGGCGAGCTGCTCCTGGATCACGTGGTATCGATGCCGCACGACATAAAACGCCAGGAAGTAGAAAAAGCCGCCGATGGCATACAGCACCGGCATGGGCAGGCGCGACAAAAGATCGACGAACCGCTTGGTCATGCGGGCGGCAGTTTACCGGGGGCACCCCCCCGAGCGCACGCAAGCCCTTTTTTGGGGCTTGCGCCGTTTGGGTCCGCGCCTTGCGGCCCGGCCTTCGCTGCGTCAGACTTCAACGACACTTCAACAGGGCTGGTAACACCGGCTGCGGGATTCCGGGCTAAATGAACAGCGCCTCGGCGGCCATGGCCGCGACCTCGACCCTGGACGACGACGCCTGGGACGATCTCCTCAGCTTCATCGAGGAACGGCGGGTCATCCCCATCGTGGGCCCCGAGCTGCTTCAGGTCGCGACCGACCGGGGTCCCCGCCTTTTGCTGGATTGGGTGGCCGAAAAGCTCGCTGGACGGCTCAACGTCAACATCGCGGAGCTGCCCAAGCCCTACACGCTCAATGACGTGGTGTGCTGGTTCCTGGCGGCGCGCGGTCGGCGCGAGGAGGCCTATGTGCGCCTGCGCAGCATCATCAAGGATGCCAATTTCGAGCCGCCCCCGGCGCTCAAGCGGCTGGCGGCGATCACCGACTTCGATCTGTTCGTCTCGACCACCTTCGATCCGCTCCTCGAGAACGCGATCAACCTGGAGCGCTTCGGCGGTCTGCCCTCGACCGACGTCCTCTCCTACGCCCCGAACCGGATCGCCGATCTGCCGGTGGAGCGCGATCAGCTGCAGCGGCCCGTGGTCTACCATCTGTTCGGCAAGGTATCGGCCTCGCCCACCTACGTGATCTCGGACGAAGACCTGCTCGAGTACATCTGCGCGCTGCAAAGCGAGCACCTGGCGCCGGAAAAGCTGTTCCACGAGCTCGAGCACAATCATCTGCTGTTCATCGGCAGCAACTTCACCAACTGGTTGGCGCGCCTGTTCCTGCGCATGGCCAAGCGCCACCGGCTCTCCGACCCGCGCGACGTGGGCGAGGTGCTCGCCGACAGCCACTCGGGCCAGGACGACCGGCTGGTGTCCTTCCTGCAGCAGGTGAGCGTGCGCACCCGCATCTACCTCGGCGCCGAGCGCTTCGTCGAGGAGCTGCACGAGCGCTGGGCGGCGCGCCGCAAGCCCGCGGCCGCGGCGCCGGCCGGCGCGGCGCGCTTCATGCCGCCGGCCAAGGAGATGCCGGACAACGCGGTGTTCATCAGCTACGCGCGCGAGGATCTTGCCGCGGTCCAGCAGATCAAGGCCGGCCTCGAGGCGGCCGGCGTGACCACGTGGTTCGACATGGACCGGCTCGAGGCCGGCGACGACTACGACCGCAAGATCCAGCGCAACATCGCGCGCTGCTCGTATTTCGTTCCGGTCGTATCCGCCTCGACGCAGCGGCGGCACGAGGCGTACTTCCGGCGCGAGTGGAGCTACGCGATCGACCGCATGCGCAACATGGCCGACGGCGCGCTGTTCGTGCTGCCGGTGACCATCGACTCGACCACGGCGGCCGACGCGCTGGTGCCGGACAAGTTCAGGGCGTTGCATTTCAACCAGCTTCCGGGCGGCCAGGTCCCGCCGGAGTTCGCCCGGCGGCTCAACGACTTCATGCGGGCGAGGGCCACGTGAGCGCCGCGGTGCAGCGCCCCGCCTCGGTGCCGCCGGCCGATTCCGCGGTCGACGATCGCAACCCCTGGCTCGGCCTCGCCTCGTTCACCGAGGACACGCGCCGGTACTTCTACGGCCGCGACGAGGAGGTCGGCGAGCTCGCGCGGCGCGTGCAGCGCAAGCTGCTCACGGTGCTGTTCGGCCAGTCCGGCCTCGGCAAGACCTCCATCCTGCGCGCCGGCCTGGTGCCGCGTCTGCGCGGCCAGGGGTACTGCCCGGTTTACGTTCGTATCGACTATGGCCGCGATTCGCCCGAGCCCGCGGAGCAGATCAAGGAAGCGATCGCGCGTTCCGGGCGAGCGTCGGGACAATGGACGCAGGTAGGAGTCGCCGTGCAGGGCGAGTCGCTGTGGGAGTTCCTGCATCACCGCGACGACGTGCTGCGCGACGAGTCCGGGCGCACGCTCACCCCGCTCCTGATCTTCGATCAGTTCGAGGAGATCTTCACGCTCGCGCAGAGCGATGACTTCGGGCGCACGCGCGCCGCGCGCTTCATCGACGAGCTCTCCGACCTGGTCGAGAACCGCCCGCCGAAGGCGCTCGAGGCCAAGCTGGACGCCGACGAGGCCGGCGCCGAGAAGTTCGACTTCGCGCGCTCGGACTATCGCGTGCTGATTGCGCTGCGTGAGGACTATCTCGCACCTCTCGAGGGCTTGAAGAAGTCCATGCCCAGCATCTCGCAGAATCGGCTGCGGCTTGCGCGCATGACCGGCGAGCAGGCGTTGGTCGCGGTGCTGAAGCCCGGCAAGCGTTTGGTCAACGAGGAAGTGGCCGCCGCCATCGTGCGCTTCGTCGCCGGCGGCGCCGAGCTCGTCCACGCCGAGGTCGAGCCGTCGCTCTTGAGCCTCATCTGCCGCGAGCTCAACGACGCGCGCATCGCCCAGGGGCGCGAGGAGATCTCGCTCGATCTGCTCGCCGGCTCGCATGCGAGCATCCTGTCCAGTTTCTACGAGCGGGCGCTGGCCGACCAGCCGCCGCCGGTCCGCCAGATCATCGAGGACGACCTGCTCACCAGCTCGGGATTCCGGGAGAACGTGGCCGAGGAGCGCTTGCTGGCGCGCTTCAAGGAAATCGGCGCCCCGCCCGATACTCTCGCAACCTTGGTGAACCGCCGCCTGCTGCGCATCGAGGAGCGGCTGGACGTGCGCCGCGTGGAGCTGACCCACGACGTGCTCTGCGGCGTGGTCAAAGGCAGCCGCGACCTCAGGCGCGAGCGCGAGGCGCGCGAGGCCACGGAGCGATTGCTGGCCGAGCAGCGCGCGCGTGAGATCGCGGCGCACCAGGCCTTGCGGCGCGCCAGGCTGATCGCGATCGGCTGCACGGCGCTCGCGGTGGCCGCGGTCATCGCCGCCGTGCTCGCCTTCCAGAGCACCCAGCGTGCGCGGCGCGCCGAGCTCGCCGCCCAACAGACCCGCGCGATCTCGGACGAGGCGCGCAAGCAAGCGCAGCGCCTGATGGGCTACCTCACCGAGGACTTCGTGCCGCAGCTCGAGAGCGTCGGGCGCCTGGACGTGGTCGCGGAGTTCGCGAGGCGGCAGGTCGATTACTTTCACGGCCTGCCGCCCTCGCTCAAGGACACGGAAACGACACGCACCGGCGCGATGGCGATGGTCGTGTACGCGCGCGCCCTGCGCAGACTGGGCAGGCTCGAGCAGGGCGGCACGGTCAACGCCGAAGCGATCAAGCTTCTCGAGGATCTGCGAAGCGCGGGAGACAAATCCGAGGCCACGACCATCGCGCTCGCCTCGGGGTATGCGGTCGCCGGACAGATCTTCGACAATCGCAACGATCCGCAGGGCCCCCTGGTCAACCAGCGGGCGGCGGCCCTGCTCGAGCCGCTGGCGGAGGCCCAGGGCGCCTCGGCCGCGGCGCGTCAAGCCTACGCGGACGTGCTCATGCGCATGGCATTCCAGCAGCAGCAGGTCGCGCACAACGAGCAGGCCATACGCTCCGCGCGGGAATCCATGCGTTTGAGCGCAGGCTTGGGCGGCCTCGATCTCTCCAACATCGACATGAGCGCCTCCTACGTCGAGGGTTGCGCCTGGCTGGTGTCGGCGCTGGCGAACATCGGGCGCAACGATGAGGCGCGGGCAAGCGGCCTCGAGTGCTCGGCGCTCTCCGAGAGAATTCTGGAGCGGCGCCCCGGATACCGGACTGCGCTGCATGCCGACCAGATCATCGTCTCGGACCTGGCTCAGATCGAGACCAACGCCCTGAACCCCAAAGCGGCCCTGAAGTACGGGCAGCAGGACGTGCGGATCTCCGCAACCTTGCTCAAATTCGACCCCGGCAATGTGGTCTCCATCAACAACATGGGCGTGGCAGACCAGGCCGTCGCCGACGCGAGCTGGGCGCTCGGCCTTCTCCGCGAAGCCATACCCGGCTACCTGAAGTGCATCGACGACTTCTATCGCGCCACCGTGGGCGGCACGACCTTCTTCGTCAATCATGCCGTGAATGTGGCCGGGACCGTATATCACCAGGCTCAGCTCGGCGACATGCAGGGCGCCGAGGCGACCGAAGCGCTCGGCAAGAGCGCGCTCGAGGAGGTGCGGCGGCGCGAGCCCAACGGCGGCTTCGAGGTCGACGTCATCGATCTGGTGGCGCAGTCCGCCGCCACGGGACTGGCGCTGGCGCGCGACGATTTCACCACCACGCGCGACCTGTCGCACGACGGCATCGGCAAGCTGCAGTCGGTGTCGACCCAGGGATCGCTGCAGGAATTCCAGAAGTACATCACCCTGTTCGTCTTCGACCACCAGACCGGACGCGCGGAATATCTCCTTGGCAACTACGCCGCGGCCGAGAAATCCGAGCTCGCCGCCATCGACGCGCGGCAGAAGTCCGGCTGGACCGGTGCCGTGGCGGACCTGCGCGACATGGCGGAGATGCAGACCTGGCTCGCGCTGTCCCAGGCACGCCAGGGACGCGACGCCGAGGCCGCCAAGACCGTCGCGCCCGCGGTCAAGCTGCACCGGGATCTCGCGGCCAAGAACAAGGGCGACCAGTGGCAATTCGCGGAGCTCGCGCTCGCTCTGTACGCGCAGGCGCTGGCCGACAAACCGCATGCGGCCGCCCTCCTCGGCGAGGCGGCGGCGAGAATCGATGGGCTGATACCCGAAATGCGCGGCCTGCATGAGATCAAGCGCCTGCGCGGCTGGATCTCGACGGCCCAACGAGGCGGCGTGTGAACGACGGGAGCGCGGGCTACGGCGGCCGCGAGACGCCCGTCTATCGCTCCTCCGGACAGCGCGGGTATTCCCCGCTCATCGAGTCCAACCCGCGCAGCGTGCACGCCCGCAAACTCGAGCGGCAGATCGATGTGCGCTTCACGCCGGTGGCGTGCGAGGTCCAGACCCATGAGGGCATCGTGCATGCCCTGCCCGGCGATGCCATCATCACCGGCACCGCCGGCGAGCACTGGCGCGTGTCGCGCGCGCACTTTCACGAGAAGTACCGTGCGATGCCCCCGACGGCCGAAGGCGAGCCCGGGCATTACGTGAGCCGGCCCAACCGGATTTTGGCCTTGCCGATGGATCGCACGTTCGATGTGGTGCTGGCCGACGGAAAGTCGCGCCTCACCGGGCAACCCGGAGATTGGCTGGTCGACTACGGCGACGGAAGCCTCGGGATCGTGTCTCGACCGATCTTCGCGACCACCTACGAGATCGTGGACTGACCATGGCATTCCACCAGACCGTGCAACGGATACTCCTGATCGGCGCGCACCTCGAGTCGCCGCCGGCGCCGCCAAAGCCGCGGCCGCCGCAAATCCTGGCCCCGCTGATCGAGGCCGTCGCCCAGACGCACAAACGCTTCGACGAGCGGGCCATCCATTTCGGCCACCGCTATCGCAGCGGCTTTTGGGCGATCTATCTGCTCAGCGCGGTCGCCGTGCTGTTCGCGGTGATGCCGCTCGCGCTCGGCTGGGACAGCTCCAATCACGCCCTCCATCCCTACGCCGGCATCTGGGCTCTGGGCGAGGTCTTCATCATCGGCACCGTCAGCACCATCTACTGGCAGGGGCATCGCCGCCACTGGCAGGAGCAGTGGCTCGGCGCCCGCACCACCGCCGAGCTCTCCTGGTATCTCCCGCTGCTCGCGCCGCTCCTCGATCTGGAAGGGCCCGCCGGCCAGGCCAACTGGTACCTGCGGGTCTTCGATCCGGGGCAGCACGTGCGCGGCGCCGACGACGTCGCGACCCTCTGCAGGGAGCACGAGCCGCTGGCGCGGCGGCTGCTCACGGGCGCGTGGGACGATCGCGCCTTCGTGTCGAGCTATGCCGCCTGGGCCATGGCCATTTTCGGACAGCAACAGCATTACCACGCGCGGATCGCGAGCCGCCAGCACGCGCTCCAGCATCGCGTGCACAGCGTCAACATCGCGCTGTTCGGACTTACGGCGGTCGGCGCGCTGACCCACCTCGCGGTGCATTCGCTGTGGCTGTCGCTGGTGACCACGGTCTTCCCCGCGCTCGGCGCCTCGCTTCACGGCGCCCTGGCGCAGTCGGAGGCGTACCGCCTCGGGAGCACCTCCGAGCGCCTGGTGCGCGAGCTCGAGGCATCGATCGAGCGGATCCGCGCCGCGCTGGCCGAGGCCTCCGGCTCGGGCGATGTGACCCCGATCAAAGCCGCGGTCGAAGCCGCCATCGCGCTGATCTTGGAAGAGCACCAGGACTGGCACCTCCTCGTCCGCCCGCACAATCTGCCGCTCGCCTGAGCGCCGCAAGAACCCGGGCTTCCGGGTCCCCGCACCCACGGCTTCGTTCTACTTCAAGGGCAGGAAGCTGCCGCTTGCGGACATCGCCCGAGCGCTGCGCGCATCCATTCCTTAATCTCGCCGCGGACTCACTGCGTCAGCTTGCCGCCGACTCCCCAGGTATCCGCGACCACGTAGCCTTGCGGGAAGGGATCGGTGCCGTCGAGCACGTAGTTGTGGAATCCCGTGATCCAGGCGCTGCCGCGGATCGTCGGCACGATCGCCGGTTTGCCGCCGACGCTGCACTCCCGCTCGATGCGGCCGTGGAACTCCGAGCCGATGATGGAGCTGTGAATCAACGTGTCGCCGACACGCATCTGCCCTCGCGCGTGCAGCACCGCCATGCGCGCGCAGGTGCCGGTTCCGGTCGGGCTCCGATCCGATCGGCCCGGTGCGACGATGCAGGTGTTGCGCGTGACCTTTCCCGGGCCCTGATAGCTCTGCGCGAACTGCACGATCGAGACGCCGCGGATGCCCGGATTCTCGAGATGCACGACCTCGAGCTGCTCGCGGGCGGCGATCCTGATCTTCTCGCCGAGCTCGGCGAGCCGGCGCGCCTCGTCGGGGCGGATCTCGAACCCCAGCGACGCCGCATCGGCGATGGCGAAGAACATGCCGCCGTACGCGATGTCCACCGTCACCCGGCCGACGCCCTCGACGTCGAGCGCCGCATCGAGCCGGTGAGCGAAACAAGGCACGTTCTCGAGCTCCACGCTCTCGCACTTGCCGCCGCGGCAGCTCGCCCTCGCCTTCACGACGCCGCCCGGCATATCGAGCGTCACCACGGTCTCGGGCTCCTTCATCGGCAGCATGCCGGTCTCGAGCAGCACGGTCACCGATGCGATGGTGTTCGAGCCCGACATCGGCACGTACTCGGTCGGCTCCATGATGATGATGCCGGCGTCGCAATCCAGCCGGGTCGGCGGCACGATCAGGTTCACGTGACGCGCGACGCTGCCGCGGGGCTCGCAGATGAGCAGCCGGCGGATGTGGTCGTGGTCGCGCTCCATGGTGCGCATCTTGTCGAACATGGTGGCGCCGGCCGGCGGCAGCACGCCGCCGACGATCACGTCGCCCACCTCGCCGGCGGCGTGACAGCCGACCACGGAGATGAGACGCCTCAATTCGAGACCGCCGGACACTGCGCGGCGGCGGTGTAGCCGGCCTCCTTGGGATAGAGCGCCATGAGCTCGAGCATGACGCCGTTGGTCCAACCGAAGCCGTCCTGGGTGGGATACTCCCCGCCGCCGCCGGGCTTGCCCGTGGCGACGACATCGTACTTCTCCACCAGCTTGCCGCTCTCGGCATACACGCGATTGACGACCCGCATCCAGCGGCAGGCGATGGACGCGGCAAGCGGCTCGATCGAGTAGCGGCGCAATCCGGCGATGCCGATCCATTGAATCGGCGCCCACCCGTTCGGGGAGTCCCACTGCTGTCCCGATTCGATCGGCGTCGTATCGATGCCGCCGGGCTGAAGCAGCTCGCGCGTGACGCTCCGTGCCACGGCGCGCGCCTGGGACTCCGCGGCGAGCCCCACGAAGAGCGGATAAAGCATCGCCGCCGAGTCTCGCGGCACCGGTGCGCGCCCGAGCCAGCGGTAATCGCGATAGACGCCCGCGGCCCCGTCCCATAGATATCGCGTCACGGCCCCGCGCCGCGCGGCCGACCGCCGCGCGAACTCCTCGGAGCAGGCGGTGTCGCCGCCGTGCGCGCATCCGGCGCGGATGGCCTCCTCGAGGCCGAACAGCAGGCTGTTGAGGTCGACGGGAACGATCTCCGTCGTGTCGATGGTCTCCATGCGCTTGCCGTCCGCGAACCAGCGCGTGCCGAAGTCCCAGCCGCTCTCGGCGGCCGCGCGCAAGTCGCGATACACCTGCTTCGGGATGCGGCCGCTGCGGCGCGCGAGATCCGTGTCCTCCCGATAGGACTCATCGCGGGGCGCATCGGAGTCGTCCCAATAACGGTTCAGGATGGCGCCGTCCGGCATCGCAACCACGCGGCGATGCACGGAGCCGGGCTTCATGCCTTTTTCGCCCTCCATCCAGAAGGCGTATTCGCGGCGCAGCTCGCGCAGATACTTGGCGTCCGCCGCCGCGGGATCGTCGCCCAGGAGCCCGACCATGGCATAGAAAAAGGGCGGCTGCGACCGGCTGAGGTAATAAGTGCGCGTGCCGTTCGGGATATGGCCGTAGCGGTCGATCAGGTAGGCGAAGTCCGCCACCATGTGCTCGACCAGGTCATGGCGCCCGCTCTCGATGAGCCCGAGCATGGTGAAGTAAGAGTCCCAGTAATACATCTCGCGAAAGCGGCCGCCTGGGACCACGTAGGGCTCGGGCGTCGCGAGCAGCGAGGAATAGCGAGGAGGGTCGCTGGTCGAGCGCGTCAGGACATTCCAGAGCAAGTCGATGTGGCGCTTGATGTCGACCTTGCCGGCCGGCTGCGGCGGCACGCCGACCGGCGCCGGCACCGAGAAGTTCTCGTCCACGAAGCGCTTCAGGGCCTCGGGCGAGGACGGCTTGGCCGCGTGATAGCTCGCCAGGATCTGAGCGGGCGAGGCCTTGGGGACGGCATCGGCAAAGGTCTTGCTGTCGGGAAAGAGCTTGGCATCCTGGACTGCCACGAACAGGTCCTCGAACAGCACGCGCGGAGTCTGCGGCAGCTCGCTTGCGAGCCCGGGAGCCGGCGCGGCTCCGGCGCGCGCGGACGGCAGGTCCGGCGCGTTGCGTCGTGCCGGTTGAGCCGGCGCGGCGGCGGACGCGAGCGCGAGAGTCAACGCAGCCGGTCCCTGCCAACGCCATCGACCTCGAGAACTCATCGACAACCTCCCGCGCCGCGAACCGGAAACGTCTCCGGGTGCCCGGCGAAGCGGGCTTCGCGAACCCTCCGCAGACTTCATCTTGCCCGGTATCGTCGTGCGTCGGCGCCGCGAAGTCAAAACGCGTGCGTGTCCTATTTCCTCCAGCCGATGATTGCACGAGAATCGGGAGACACCTCGGAGGAACGACCGATGTCCGACACCCAGCACCCGAATCTGCCCTGCCCGGAAGCCTCGACCCGGTCCGATGTACCGGAACCCGCCCCGCCGGGCGCCGCCGCCGCCCGCGATGGACATGCCGACCAGGACAGCCCGGCGGACACCAATGACCTCACGCGCCGCGAGTTCGTGTCGAGCGCGGGCACGGCCGCGCTTGGCGCGATCGTCGGCGCCGGCGTGCCCCTGATCCTTCCGAGCCGCGCGTTCGCCCGTGGACGAGCGGCGCCGAGCGGCCAGGTGAACCTGGCGATCGTCGGGTTCGGCGGCATGGGCAGCCAGAACGCACTCGCGCTCGCGCAGACCGATCACATCGGCGCCGTCTGCGACGTCGACTTCGGCTTCAGCGAGCGCTGTCTTGAGGCCAAGATGACCGACGATCAAGGGCGGCCGCGGGAGGGCGCGGACAAGCTGCGCGAGCAGTTCCGCAAGGCCGGACGCTATGCGGATTTCCGCGAGCTCCTGGACAAGGAGAAAAGCATCGAGGGCGTGGTGATCGCCACGCCCGACCACGCTCACGCCGTCATCGCCAAGGCGGCCATGCAGCTCGGCAAGCACGTCTACGTGCAAAAGCCGCTGGTCGCGACCGTGCACGAGGCCCGCGCGCTGCGCTCGCTCGCGCTCGCGAATCCGAAGCTCGTGACCCAAATGGGCAACCAGGGTCACTCGAGCGAAGGCGCGAGGCTGATCAACGAGTGGGTCGCGGCGGGCGTCATCGGCCCCGTGCGCGAGGTGCACCTCTGGACCAATCGGCCGGTGGTCTACTGGCCGCAAGGGCTGCCGCGGCCGACCGGCATCGCCGCGCCGACCTTGGCCACGCGTTTCGGCAATCCCTGGACCTATCGCCACGTGCAGGACGTGCTCGCGGCCGCCATGGGCTCCGGCGGCGCGCCGCCCGCCGGACTCGACTGGAACCTGTTTCTCGGACCGATCGCGGAGGACGTTCCCTATCATCCGATCTACCATCCGTTCAACTGGCGCGGCTGGACCGCATTCGGCTGCGGCGCGCTCGGCGACATGGGCGCCCATCTCATGGATCACGCCTACTGGGCGCTCGGGCTCACCTACCCCGTGAGCATCGAGGCCACCTCGACCGAGTGGGGCACCATGACGATCCCCGGACCCGCATCCGACGGCCCGTCGTCCGAGCGCGGCGGGCGCAAGGTCTCGTACCCGGTATCGACCTGCGTGCACTATCAATTCCCGGCGCGCGGAGCTCAGCCGCCGGTCAAGGTGTTCTGGTTCGACGGCGGCATCTATCCGCCGCGCCCGGACGCGCTGCCGGATGACGTCGAGCTGAAGAGCGAGGGCGGCGGTATCCTGCTCGGCGACAAGGGCATTCTCGTCCATGAGACGTACGGCTCGAATCCTCGGGTCTATCCGGAAAGCTTGAGCGCCGCGGCGGCCGCGGTGCCGAAGAGCATGCCGAGGATCCCCTGGAGCCACGAGACCAACTGGACCAAGGCGATCCGCGGACAGGCCACGGCCAGCTCGCCGCTGGAATACGCCGCGCAGCTCACCGAATGCATGCTGCTCGGCCTGGTCGCGCTGCGCACCGGAGCCGGACGCAAGATAGCGTACGACGGCGAGAGCGGCAGCATCACCAACATCCCCGAGGCCAACCAGTATCTGACCCGCGAATATCGCAGCGGATGGTCCGTTTGACCCGCCGGCGCGCGCTGGTCAGCCGCGCGGCGCGGCGGCCGGCTTGCGCGTGAGCTCGGGCCGGCCGGTCGAATCGCGGTCCACGACGATGTCGTAGCGCCGGCCGCGGAAGGCGATCCCCTTCAGCGTCATCGACTTCCACTTCGGCGGCAGCACCGGCGCGTAGGCCGTCTCGAGACCGCGCTCCTCGATGCGCAGGCCGGTGAAGCCGAAGATCAGGTTCTGCAGGAATCCGCCCGAGGATGTGACGAAGTAGCCGGTGTTGTTGGTCGCGGTCTCGGTGCGCACGTTGAACGGCGGTTTGATCAGACCGCTGGTGAAGTTCCGCTCCAGCCACGCGACCGCGGATGCCGTATCGCCCACGGAAGCCGCGGCGATCGACGCGGGCGCCAGGCTCATGCCGTGCGGCTCGTGGTGCCCCTGCCGAACCGCGATCATGGTGTAGTCGAAGTCGTTGCGGCGCACGCGCCCGCTCATCTCGAGATCGAGCGACGGATACATGAGCAGCGCGAGTGTGCTGCCCTCCTTGGGGTCGCGCGGCACGCTCGGGTCGAAGTCGAGATGCCGCTGCTCCGCGTCCGAAAACGGGATGTAGAGCTTGCCGGCGACCTCGGCCCAATGCGGATCGGCGCGCTCGTGCACGATCGCGGCCGCCGCCGCGGCGATCCGCAGCACCTTCTGCGCCGAGACGTTGGTGAAGGTGTCGTTCGGCACGTCGTTGTAGGGCTCCGCCACCGAGGTGACGTGCAGGATCTCGTAGCGCCGCCGCTCCGCGCTCCAGGATGCGCGGCTCCCCCAGAACGCGGCCGCGTCCCGGATCACCGGCCACCCGTAGCGCTCGAGCCAGTCGCGGTCGCGCGTCGCGAGCCAGTACTGCCATTGCGCGATGGCGACGTCGGCATTCACGTGAATCTCGCGCTCGCCGAGCACATAGGCAAAATGCGGCGTCTGCTCGCTGCCGTTCTCCGGATCGGACTCCCAGGGAAACATCGCTCCCTTCAGCCCGCGCGCCCGCGCGCGCTCCTCCGCGGCGGGGAGCGTGTGCGCCCGGAACGTCACCAGGGACTTGGCCCGCTCCGGATGCAGCAGCAGCAACGCCGGAAAGATCCAGGTGTCGCCGTCCCAGAACGCGTGCCCCGTGTAGCCCGGCGACAGCCCGCAGGCGGCGATGGGCCAGTGCGTGTCCGGCGTCGAGGTCGAGAGCAGATAGTAGAGATCCGAGTGCACCACCGTCTGCGCCTCGGGATCGCCGTCGATCCGCACGTCGGAGCTCCACAATCGATCCCACGCCGCGCGGTGCTCGGCGATGAGCCGGTCGAAGCCCTCGGCTCGCGCCGCCGAGGCCAGCGCGAGGTCCGCCCGCGCGTCCCCGCCCCAGCCTTCGCGCGACGCGCCGATGAACTTGTCGAAGGTGTAGGTCCTGCCCGCTCGGACCTCGATCTCGAGATTCAGGGCGAGACGATACGGACTCTTGTAGAGCGCGGCGTTCGCCGGGGCCACGCCGTTCGGCAGCGCGACCGCGGCGGCCTCGCCCATGGCGAGGCCCCGCTCCGCGCGACCGTCGATCCACAAGGCCAGCTTTTGGGCATCGCCGTCGGCGGCGAGCACATGCGTATCGCCGTGATACCAGATCGGCGCGCGATCCGGAGTCGCGGGCGGGATGGCGGTCAAGCTCATGTTGTGCGCGGCGACCGCCTCCTGCATCTCGTCGCCGGTCAGCTTCGCGAGCGGCAGGCGCGGCTGGTATGGCGCCCAGAGATTGAGCGCGAAGGACAGCTCGACGGTGCCGTCGAAATCCGGCGTGATGGACAGCCGCGTCGCGGCGAGATGCGGCGCTGCCTCGCTCACGAAGGTGGTGACCTCGACACGGGTCGACCGCTCGTGATCCACGTAGCGATAGCTCGTCGTCAGCGTCGCATCGTGCATGTTCAGGGTCTGGCTATAATCCTTGAACCACGCCGGGCTCACCGGCACCTGATTCATCCAGAAGTGCCCCGCGCGCGAGTCTCCGGTCGAATAGTCGATCTCGCTCCAGCCGGGAATCGCCGCGGGCCGCGAGATGTCATCCTGGCCGTAATCCATGAAGGCAACCATATAGGCAAGGTTGCCCTCGGTGCCGCGCGGCGCGGTCATGGTGGAGAAATAGCCGTTGGCGAGGTAACTCGGAAAATAGTTGCCGAGATCCTCGGCGTGAGCGGTCAGCAGGAAGGTCGGGTCGGGCGTCTCCGCCGCGGCGGCGGCGGCAGACCACGCGAGGCAACTTGCGAGCACGAGCGCCTTCATGCACGCATCGTAGCCGAAGGAGCGCGCCGGGGGTTGCATAACCGCGCCGCCCGCCGCACTCTGATTGCATGTCCCATCATGATCGCCTGGGGCGGCGCCGATTCCTCGGGTTGGGTCTGCTCGCCGCCGCGGGCTGGCGCCGCGGTTGGGCCGGGCCCTCCGCGCGCGGGGCCGGTGCAGGCGTACCCGACGTTGGCGACGCCGGGGAAGGCGCGGTCCCCGCGGGCGACGCCCCGTCGCAGCCCCTCGCGGAGCTGGCCTATGGTCAGGTTCGATTCCGCGACGGCCCGATCGCACGGCAGGCGCGCGAGAATCATCGCCTCGTGCTGGGGCTGGACGAGGACTCGCTGCTCAAGCCCTTTCGGCTGCGCGGCGGTCAGCCCGCGCCCGGCCCGGAGCTCGGCGGCTGGTACGGCACCTATGCATTCGCGCCCGGCGCCACCTTCGGGCAATGGATGAGCGCGTTGTCGCGGTACTACGCCATCACGGGCGATCCCGCAACGCACGCCAAGATCGAGCGCCTGGTGCGCGGCTACGCCGCCACCATCGATGAAGGCGGCTTCTACCGCGGCAACCGCTTCCCGGCCTATACGTATGACAAGCTCACCGGCGGACTCCTGGACGCTCACGGTCTCGGCCGCGACGATGCGGCGCTGGCCGCGCTCGCGCGAACGACGGCGGTCGCCGTTCCCTTTCTGCCGCCCCGCGCCATCCCGCGCAACGAGCATGCGCACCCGCCGCAAGACTTCACCGAGCACGCCTGGGACGAGAGCTACACGCTGCCGGAGAATCAATTCGCGGCCTGGCGGGCGACGGGCGAAGCACGCCATCTCGAGCTCGCGCACCGATTCCTGTACGACGAGTTCTTCGGTGCGCTCGCGCGCGGCGAGAACGCGCTCCCGGGCAAGCACGCCTACAGCCACGTCAATGCGCTCGGCTCCTCGGCACAGGCGTACTTGTCCCTCGCCAATCCCCTTTACCTGAAAGCCGCGCAAAACGGCTTCGAGATGATCGCGGCGCAGAGCTTCGCGACGGGTGGGTGGGGACCGGACGAGCATTTCGTCGCGCCCGGCAGCGGCGCGCTGGGCGCGAGCCTCGCCGGTCAGACCAAGAGCTTCGAGACACCGTGCGGCGCCTACGCCCACTTCAAGCTCACGCGCTATCTGTTGCGCATCACCCGCGATTCGCGTTACGGCGACAGCATGGAGCGCGTGCTCTACAACACCGTGCTCGGCGCCCTGCCGATTCAGCCGGACGGACACGCCTTCTACTATTCGGATTACACCCGGCGCGGGAAGAAGGCTTTTCACCCGGATCGCTGGCCATGCTGCTCGGGCACGCTGCCGATGGTCGCGGCCGACCATGCCATCAACGCATGCTTCACCGACGCCCACGGCATCCATGTGAATCTGTACGTCCCGGCGGATGTCGCCTGGACGCAGGACGGCCTCCCCGCCCGCCTGCGCATCGAGACCGACTATCCCTACGCTCCCGGGGTCGCGCTGACGCTGTCGTTGCCGGGCGCACAAACGTTCACGCTCAATCTGCGCGTCCCAGCCTGGGCAGAAGGCGCGAGCGTCCGCATCAACGACAAGCGCGAGACGTCGAGCATCGAGCCCGGGCGCTTCGCATCGATTCGCCGCGAATGGCGCTCGGGCGATCGGATCGAGCTCGAGCTGCCCCTCACCCGCCGGCTCGAGAGCATCGACGCCGAGCACCCCGAAAGCGTCGCCCTGTTGGCGGGTCCGCTCGTGCTCATGCGCCTGCTGGACGGCGAGCCGGCGGTCGGGCGGGTCACGCGCCGTGGCTTGCTGTCGGCGACGGGCGGCCGCAGCGGCCGGCACGAATGGCGCGCCGCCGCGGACAACGGATCCATCCGCATGAAGCCGTTCCTGGACATCGGCGACGAGACCTACAGCGCCTATCAGAGGGTTGCGTCGTCCTGAGCTCGCGGACGCGACGACGGGGCGCTTGCGCGGCGGCGCTCGCCGCCGTCGCCGCTCATGCCGCGCCCGACGCGTCTCCCTTGCGCGGGCAGCTACGGACCGCCGACACGCGGATCGAGGTGGAGGCGGGCGAGCATGCGCCGCGGCTCGTCGGCGTGGGTATGTGGAGCAACCGCGCCGAGGAAGCGTTGCCGGTGGAGGCCGAGGTCGCCGGCGCCGCGCATGCGCTCACCTGGCGCCTCGATCGCGGCGCCACGCACTTCGACGCGCGAGTCGTCCGCATGGTCTATCGGACCGATGCGCCGCGGCTCGAGCTCGTCTCCGAATGGCGCGCGCGGGCGGGCCACGGCCCGCTCGAGCACACGATATCGATCCGCAACGCGAGCGCGGCGGCGATCACGCTCGGGCTCGTACCCAGCTTGCGCTTCGATTGGCGCATCGCCCCGAGCGCCCGCCTCGAGCGCTTCTGGGTGGAAAAGGGCGCGGACACGCCGTCCGCGGAGGGCACGCACCTCGATGCCTTCGAGGAGGGCGCCGCATGGGAAGGCCACTCGAGCACGTATGCCCGGCCGGTCGCAGGCCGCCCCCGCGAGATGATTCCGTACGTGCTCGTCGAGGCGCCGGGCGAGCACGCGCAAGGCTGGTATCTCGGCATCGAATTCAGCGGCCGCACGCACATCGCGCTCGCGCGAGCGGGGTCCTCCCTGCGCGGCGAGGCGGGACTCGACCCCGAG
Source organism: Steroidobacteraceae bacterium (assembly GCA_036268215.1). GTDB lineage: Bacteria > Pseudomonadota > Gammaproteobacteria > Steroidobacterales > Steroidobacteraceae > Bog-1198. The sequence continues at coordinate 7,561 of DATAUO010000178.1, read as the reverse complement.
CCCGCCCCGTATCGCACGCGCTTGCCGCCGGACGCGACGTTCACGGCGCCGACGGTACTGCTCGGCGCCTTCACGGGCGACGCCGACGATGCCGGGAACCTCTTGCGGCGCTGGATTCGCGGCGTGCTCGGCAATCCGCGCGCCCGGCAGGATCCCTCGTACCCCTGGATGGTCGACAACAGTTGGGGCAGCGGCATCGCCGTCGACGATGCGCTCGCACGCCGCATGATCCGGCAGGCCGCGGAGCTGGGTCTGGAGATGTTCCATCTCGATGCCGGCTGGTTTCGCGACGTCGGCGACTGGCATCCGGATCCCGTCAAGTTTCCGCGCGGCATCGCGGCGATCGCCGACTTTGCCCGCGCGCAGGGGCTCAAGTTCGGCCTGTGGGTCGACTGGGCGCAGGCCGGGGCCTCGCGCGCGCCCGGAGCCCTCGACATCCACGATCCCGCGACCCGCGACTGGCTCATCGCCGATCCGCCCGCCGGGTGGAAGCATACCGAGCCCTTCAAGGGGATCACCATCGATCTCGGCGTGCCGGCCGCGGCGGCCTGGGCGGCCCGCGAGCTCGAGCGCATCGTCACGGACTATCACCTCGACATGCTCGAGCACGACGGCTACCTCGTGGCGCAGGGCAGCACGCGCACCGATACTCCGGCCACCCCGCCCGACCCGGCCTCCCTCCGCGTCCACGAGGATTCGGGGTACCTCTGGGTCGACAGCTCCAACGCGACCGACGTGAGCTATCACGCGACCCGTGCGTACTACGACGTGTATCGCGGGCTGCGCGAGCGGCATCCCAACCTGCTGCTCGAGATCTGCAACGACGGCGGACGCATGGTCGACTTCGGCAGCGCGGCTCATGGCGATTACTTCTCCATCACCGACACCTACGATCCCCTGTCGAATCGGCGCGCATTCCACGACGCGAGCTTCGTGCTGCCGCCGGCCATGCTGGAGAGCTACGTCGAGAAATGGCCCGCTCCGCGCATCGAGAATTTCCGCTACCTTCTGCGGAGCGGGATGCTCGGATGGTTCTCGCTCATGCAGGACGCGAGCACGTGGAGCCCGGCGCAACGCGCCGAGGCCCGGCGCCAGTTCGCGCTCTACAAGTCGGCACTTCGTCCGCTCATCCGCGATGCCGACCTGTATCACGTGTCGGCGCGGCCGGACGGTGTGCACTGGGACGGAATCGAGTACTACTCGCAAAGCCTGCGGCGCGGCGTACTGTACGCGTTTCGGGGCAGCGGCGCGGACGAGCGCACGCATCGCTTCCGCCTGCGCGGGCTCGAGCCCTCGCGGCGCTACCGCGTCGCCTTTCACGACCGCGGCGGCACCTCCGTCATGACCGGCCGCGAGCTCACGGACCCGGGCGTGGCGGTGGCCCTGCCCTTGCCGCTATCCTCCGAGCTGATCTTCCTCGAGGAAGCACCGTGAACATGCCATTTCACTTGCGCCGCGCCCTGGCCGCGGTCGGCCTGGGTCTCGCGATCGCGCCCCTCGCGGCGGCGGATCCGGCCTCCACGCAGCGCTTGTCCTTCGACGTCGCCGAGGGTCTCAATCTCAACAGCTTCCTGCGCGCGGGCCCGGTGGCCGCGCATCTCGTGCTGCGCTCGGGATCGGACCCCCGCATCATCGTGGCCTTTCCCGCCGGCAACAGCGGCGTCGGCCTCTGGTTCGCACACACCGCGCAACCGGTGACTTGGAAGCTGCTCGGGGCGCCGCAGCCGCTCCTAGTCAAGGACGAGCGCGGGCGGGTGCTGCACGGTCTCTCCGCCAGGGTCGAGGCGGCGGGCGCGGCGGCGCTCGACGTCAAGCAGGCGGTCCTGTCGAGCGTACGGGTGCTCCGCGACTACCAGGCGCTCGGCACCTTCCCGGCCGAGGTGGACGCCGCGCCGGTCTCCCGGGGCTCGACGGTGACCTGGGCGCGCGATCGGCTCGACGGCGCGGCCGGATATCGCCTGAGCATCGAGGTCGTGCACGGCTCCGCCGACGCCCGGCGCCTCGCCGCGCGCGATGACGGCGGCCTGGTGCTCGAGATCCGCGCCGCGAGCGGCGAGACCCCGCTGACTCCGCTGACCACAGCGGAGCTGCTGAACGCCCGCGCGGCGCAGGATCGGGCGGCGCGCGATGCCCTCACCTTCCTGAGCTACCGCGAGAAGTTCCTGGCGGGCTCGTGGCGCTTCGATACCTACTTCGGCCGCGACACCTTGATGTCCATGCGGCTCCTGATGCCGGCGTTGACGCCGGCCGCGGTCGATGCGGGCCTCGGGGCCGTGCTGAGCCGCCTCTCGCACGACGGCGAGGTGGCGCACGAGGAGGACATCGGCGAGTTCGCGATCCTGGATCACCTGCGCAGCGACGGCCGGAAGTCGGATGCGCCGACCTTCGATTACAAGATGATCGACAGCACCTTCATGCTGCCGCCGGTCGCCGCCGCATGGCTGCTGGACGATGCGCGCGGCCGGGCCGAGGCCGTCCGCTTTCTCGCGCGCACCGACGGCCGCTACGGCGAGGCGCCGCGTCTCATGGGCGCCGATCTCGTGAGCAATCTCAGCCATGTGCTGCACGCCGCCGAGGGATTCGCCGGCGATCCGCGCGCCGCCAATCTGATCTCCTTGAAGCCCGGCGTCGACGTGGGCGAGTGGCGCGACAGCAATACCGGGCTCGGCGGCGGCCGCTACCCCTACGACGTGAACGCCGTTTTCGTGCCGGCGGCGCTCGATGCGGCCGCACGATTCTTCGCCGCCGGGCTGCTCGACCCGTACCTCGGCGCGGCGGACCGGGCACGCTTCGCGCGCGCCGCGGCGCAGGCCGAGATCTGGCGCGCCAAGGCGTCCCCCCTGTTCGATGTCGAGGTCGCGAGCACGGCCGCGCGCGAGGCCATCCGCGGCTATGCCGCCTCACTCGAGGTTCCCGCGGATGCGGCGCTCCGGTCGGTGGGCGATGCGCCGGTGCGCTTTCACGCGCTGTCGCTGTCCGCCGCGGGCGCCCCGATCCCCGTGGTGCACTCGGACGAGGGCTTCGAGCTCCTGTTCGGACATCCGGGTCCCGACGCGCTGCGGCGCGCCGTGACTTCCATGATGCGTCCATTTCCCGCCGGCCTGCTGACGCCGGTCGGCATTGTGGTCGCTAATCCGGTGTTCGCGTCGGACGCCTTGAGGTCGACGCTCACGAGCAACGCCTATCACGGCACGGTGGTCTGGTCGTGGCAACAAGCCCTGCTGGCCGCGGGCCTCGCGCGTCAGCTGGCGCGGAGGGACCTGCCGCCCTCGGCCGCGGCGACTTTGCGCGCGGCGCAGGCCCTGCTTTGGAGCGCGATTCACGCCGCGCACGACATGCGCAACTCCGAGCTCTGGTCCTGGAAATTCAGCGGCGGCCGCTACGAGATCGCGCCCTTCGGCGCCAGCTCAGGCGACGCGGACGAGTCCAACGCGGCGCAGCTCTGGAGCACGGTGTATCTCGCCATACCCGACCCGGGAGCGGGTACGAGCTAAGGAACCGCACCGTGTCCACTCCCGACTCCGCCACCCAGGCCGCCATGCGCCGCATCGGTGCGCTGCTCCACGCCGGCGAGTTCCGCGCGGCGAAAGAGCAGCTCGAGGCCGTCGTCGCGGCCCACCCGCGCTACGTGGAGGCGCTGCGGCTGCTGGCCGGCGCCCGCCAGGCCCTGGGCGACCCCGTTGCCGCCGAGGCGCTGCTGCGGCAGGCGCTCGCCATCGATCCCGCCTGGACACCGACGCTCGCCACCCTCGGCGAGCTCCTGCTCGCCGGCGGCCGCGGCCCGGAGGCCGAGATGCTGCTGGAGCGCGCGGCCACGGGGTCTGCGCCGTATCCGCGGGCAGCGACGCAGCTCGCGCGCTGGTACAACGACAGCGGCCGACCCGCCCGCGCGCTCGCCGTGGCCGCCCCCTTCTGCGCGCGCGGCAAGGTCGCGCCCGAGCTCGCCCTGCAGCATGTCGCCGCGCTCGCCGCGCTCGGCCGGTCGGCCGAAGCAGCCGCCCACTATCAGCGTTTGGCCTCCCTCGATCCCGACGACCTCGATGCGGCGGAGAACCGGGCCCATGCGCTGGCTGCGACCGGGCAGCATTCGCAGGCCGCGGACGCGACCGCGGCCGTGATCGCGCGCGGGCGCGAGTCCGCCACGCTTCACGCGAGCCACGCGCGCAGCCTGCTTGCGGCCGGAGACCACGAGCGCGCCGAAGGCGCGCTGCGCAGGTCCGTCGCGCTCGAGCCGCGGCGGGTCGACTCCCAGAACCATCTGGCGCAGCTCGTCTGGATGCGCACCGGCGATGCCGCCGCGTCCACGGCCGAGCTCGACCGCGCGCTGACCCGATTCGCGAACGACGATGCGCTCTGGGCCGCGAAGGCCGCGATCCTGCAGGCCGCGGGCGATGCGCGCGCCGCCCTCGCCTGCCTCGAGCCGCGGCTCGGGCGGGAGCGCACACCGCCCATGCTGCTGGTCCGCGCCGCGCTCGCCGCGCTGGACTTCGATCCCGCCGCCGCGTTGGCGCTGGCCGAGCGTGCCGTAACCGCCCTGCCCGGCAACGCATCGGCCCGTACGGTGCACGTCGCCGCATTGCTCGGCGTCGGCGAGGCGCGCCGCGCGCTGTCCGAGTGCGAGCCGCTGCGCGCGGCCAGTCCGGACGACCAATACCTGATCGCGCTGGAGACCATCGCCTGGCGGATGCTCGGCGATGCCCGCTACGACGCGCTATGCGACTATGCCGGGCTGGTGCGGCCCGCGATGCTGGAGCCGCCGGCGCCGTGGAGCCGCCTCTCGAGCTTCATCGACGATCTGCGCGCGAGCCTGGCGAAGCTTCACGATCCGAACGGCCACGCCCTCCTGTTCCAGTCGCTTCGCGGCGGCACGGAGACCCTCGAGGATCTGTCGCGCAGCGGCGATCCGGTGATCCAGGCGCTGTTCAAGAGCTTCGCTGCGCCGATCGAGGAATACCTCGCCGCGATCGGCGGCGGCATCGATCCGCTGCGGCGGCGCAATCAAGGCCGCTGGCGCTTCAACGGCAGCTGGTCGGTGCGCCTGCGCGCGGGGGGCCATCACCGCAGCCACGTGCATCCGCGCGGCTGGATCTCCTCGGCTTGCTATATAACGCTGCCCGACAGCGTGCGCGACGCGGGCGTCCAGGAAGGAATCCTGACCTTCGGCCAGCCGAGTCTCATCACCCAGCCGCCCCTCGAGGCCCGGTATTCCGTGCGGCCCGAGGTGGGAATGCTGGCGCTGTTTCCCTCGTATTTCTGGCACGGCACGACGCCCTTCTCCGGAGACGCGCCGCGGCTGACCGTGGCATTCGATGCCGTGCCCGCCTGAGTCCTGCTCAGGGAAGCTCGCGGATACGCATGTTGCGCACCCAGAGCGGGCCGTTGTGGTCGCCCTGGATGCCGATCAGACCGCTTGCGGCCCGGCCGTAATGCGGGTAGTCCTTGAACTTGCTCGCCGCGACCTTCGCCCGCCAGTCCGCGCTCCCGAGCTCGTACTCGACCACCTTCCGTCCATTGAGCCAATGCTCGACGCGATTGCCGTTGACGGCGATGCGCGTCTCGTTCCACTGATCGTGCGGCTTCACCACGCCCGCGGGAGGGCCGTAGAGCGCATAGGCCGACGCGGCCGCCGTCGATCGGCTCGCGCCGTCGGGCGCGCCGGCATCATCGAGCAATTGATATTCCGGGCCGCTCCAGTAGATGTGATCGTATTCGCGCGTGCCGCGGTAGAAGATGCCGCTGTTGCCGGCTTCACCCAGCTTCCACTCGAGCTCCAGCTCGAAGTTGGCATACCTCTTTTTCGAGACCAGATCCTCGACGGGACCTTGCTTGGACAGCACGCCGTTCTCGACGCGCCATCCCGCCGGAAGGCCCTCGCTTTTCCATCCCCGCCATTCGGGCGCGCCGCCCGGATCCAGCAGCGGGTGCCATCCGGTGCTTGCGGTACCGGCCGCCGAGGCCGCCATCCATGCACCGCAGAGCGCCGCTGCAAGCGCCGTGGCCGCGAGCCGCATCCATCCGCACCGATCGTTCATGCCGCACCTCTCATTCGAGTCACTTCACCGAGCCGGAGCCCAGACCGAGCTTCGCGAGCACCGCGGGCGGCGCGCCGTCGAAGCTCTTGAGCGGCACGTTGCCGATGTAGCCGAGATCCTGCCGGCCGACGGGGCTCGAGTAGAAGCCGCCCGCCGTCAGATCCCGATATAGGGCGAAAAACCGCGCGCCGTCGCGCATCGCCTTGCCGGCACGCCGCTCGTCGCAGATGTCGTCGCAGATGGCGCGCTGGTCCTTGGGGTCCAGCGCCGAGAAATCCTCGCCGAAGCGGCGCCGCGACTCCTCGTCCAGCCACAGGAAGCCGCCGAGCACCACGCCGCGATCGCGCTGGAAATCGGGATACGGCGCGCTGACCCACTCGTCGATGAAGTCGACGACTCCCACCGCCGAGGCGCTCGGCGAGACCTCGTCCGCGGGGATGATCAGATCCGACAGCAGCGCGGCGAGCTTGCGCTGGGACGGGGTCAAGGTCAGAGGCCAGGGTTCGCCCGGCCGAGAATTCACCGAGAGGTCTGGGTCCATGCCGTACCCGCCGCCGGCCGGCGGCGGCGTACGCGCGCGCACCCGGCCCGAGCGCAACAGGGGCCCCATGGCTGCGGCGGCCATGACCCATTTCAGCGTCGTGCGCCGGTCCATCACAGCTCCTTGCGCCGCATGCGCTCGAGAATGTGGTCCGACGCGCGCCACGCGAGCGCCATGATGGTCAGCGTCGGGTTCTTGTCGGCGTTGGAGGCGAACACCGCGCCGTCGGTGATGAATAGATTGCGCACGTCCCAGGTCTGGCCGAAGCCGTTGGTGACCGAGCTGCCGGCGTCGCCTCCGCAAATGGCGCCGCCGACCTCGTGGATGATCGAGCCGCCGGCGGCGATGGCATCGGCCCCGTCGGTCTTGACTGGCTCGTCCGTCTTGCCGCCCATGGCCTGGATGAGATCCCCGAAGGTGCGCTGCATGTGGGCAACCTGCCGCGTCTCGTGCTCCGACCACTGCCAGTGGAACTTGAGCACGGGAATGCCCCACTTGTCCTTCACCGCGCCGTCGATCTCGCAATAGGATTGCTCGTTCGGGATCATCTCGCCGCGGCCGTCGAACCACACGAACGAGCCGTAGTAGCGGCGCACGTCCTTCTTGAGCTGCGCACCGTAGCTGCCCCCCGTCAGCCACTCGAGCCCGGCCGCGGTGCCGTAGCCCGGCATGCGCTTGCCGCCGCCGAATTCGATGTGATAGCCGCGCGCGAAGCCGAGCTTGCCGGCAAGCTGCTCCCGGTACTGCCACCACGGCACGTAGAGCTGATGGCCGTCCGCCGCGTCCTCGTTGAGCGGCGGCAGGCTCTCGAGCAGGGGGATCTGTCCGCCCACGCTCGATCCGACCGTATCCATGAGGTAGCGGCCGACCTTGCCGCTCGAGTTGGCGAGACCGTTCGGGAATTGCGCGCTCTTCGAATTCAAGAGGATTCGCACCGTCTCGCAGGCGCTCGCGGCGAGCACCACCACGCGCGCGGCCGCATGCCGCT
>DATAUO010000177.1:0-2335 GCA_036268215.1 Steroidobacteraceae bacterium | reverse complement strand
GCTTTGCCTGCCCCTGCGCCGATTGCGACGGCGAGTTCGATCTGACGGCCGAGGTGGCGGAGTTCGCGCGCACCGTTCCGGCAGGCAAGGAACGCGGCTCCATGCGGCTCGAGTCCGGGGACATCGCGTGCCGCGGCGTGCGGCTGCGCGATCGGCCCGGCAGCTCGCCCTGCCGGATGACGCTGCGCTTTCGCCTCGATGATCATCCCGACGCCGCCGCCTGAGGCCTAGGCGCGCAGCAGCTTGCCGCCGGGGCGGCGCGGCGCCATCGTCTCGACGCTAGGTCCGCATCAGCTTGCCGGCGGGGTCGTACGCCGCCCCCGCGAGCCGGCGCGCGTTGCGGCGCTCGCCGATGATCTCGACCTCGAAGCCGTCCTCGGCGGATGCCAGCTCCTTCGGCACGTAGCCGAGCGCCAGCGAGCGCCCGACGCGATGCCCGAACGCGCCCGAGGTGACCCAGCCGACCGGCTTGCCGTCGTGCCAGATGGGCTCATCTCCGATCGCGTCGGCATCGGCCGCATCCACCGACAGCGTCACCAGACGCAGCTTGCCGCCGCCCGCCTGCTCCGCCGCCGCCGCCGCGCGCCCGATGAACTCACCCTTGTTGAGATCGACGAAGCGCTCGAGACCCGCCTCGAAGGGGCCGTAGATCGGACGGAATTCGCGCGCCCAGCTGCCGAAGCTCTTTTCGATGCGCATCGAGTTCAACGCCCGCCCGCCGAACAGCCGCAGGCCGTGCTCGCGGCCGGCATGGACGAGGAGATCGTAGAGTGCGCGCTGATAGTCCGTCGTCACCCACATCTCGTAGCCCAGCTCGCCGGTGAAGGACACGCGCCCGACATAGGCGGGCACCATGCCGACCTCCATGCGCCGGAACGACATGAATGGAAACGCCGCGGTCGAAAGATCGTCGCGCACCAGGCTTTGCAGGATTGCGCGCGAGCGCGGGCCGGCCACGGACAGGCCGACGTATTCCATCGCGCAGGGACGCACGCTCACTCCCGAGGGCGGCATGTGGCGCTCGAACCAGCGCAGGTAATAGGTCTCCGCGGCATAGGTGCCGATCAGCAAGAAGTGATCGGCGGCGATGCGGCACATGGTGAAATCGCCGATCAGCTTGCCGCGCTCGTTCAGCATCGGCGTCAACGCGATCCGCCCCGCCGCCGGGACCTTGTTGGCCATGATGCGCGAGAGCCATTCCGCCGCGCCGGGGCCGCGGATCTCGAACTTGCCGTAGTTGGAGATCTCGAGCAGGCCCGCCTCGCCCTGCACCGCACGGCACTCCGCGCCGACGTGCTCATGCGAATTCGAGCGGTGGAAGCTGATCCGATCCACGGCCTCCTCGGCGCTCGGCGCGAACCAGAGCGCGTGCTCGAGACCGCAGTAGTCGCCGAACACCGCATGCCGCGCCGCGAGACGCTCGTAGATCGGCGTGGTGCGCAGCGGCCGGCCCGCGGGCAGCTCCTCGTTCGGAAAGCGGATGCTGAATCGGCGCGAGTAGTTCTCGCGCACCTTGGCATTCGTATAGGCCATGGTGGTCCAATCGCCGTAGCGAGCCACGTCCATGCCCCAGATATCGGCGCCCGGGTCGCCGTTCACCATCCATTGCGAGAGCGCGAGACCGACGCCGCCGCCCTGGCTGAAGCCGGCCATGACGCCGCAGGCCACCCAGAAATTGGGCAAGCCGCGGATCGGGCCGACCAGCGGGTTGCCGTCCGGCGCGAACGTGAATGGACCGTTGACGACCTTGCGGATGCCGGCTTTTTCGATCGCCGGAAAGTGCGCGAACGCCACCTCGAGGCTCGGCGCGATGCGCTCGAGGTCGTTCGGCAGCAGATCCTGGCCGAAATCCCACGGCGTGGTCGCGGGCGACCAAGGCATTCCGGCGCGCTCGTAGGTGCCCACCAGCATGCCGCCGCGCTCCTGGCGCGTGTAGATCTCGCCCTCGAAATCGATGGCGTGGAGCTGCTCCTTCCTGCCGGCGAGCTCCGGCATGTCGCCGGTGATCAGATATTGATGCTCCATCGCGAGCACCGGCAGCTCGAGACCGACCATGCGCCCCACTTCGCGCGCCCAAAGGCCGCCGGCGTTGACGACGTGCTCCGCGCGCACGTTGCCGTGATCGGTGATCACGTCCCAGCCGCCGTCGGGCCGCGCCTTCAAGTCCGTGACCCGCGTGTGGCGCACGATCTCCGCGCCGCCGATCTGCGCGGACTTGGCATAGGCATGCGTGACCCCATAGGGATCGACGTGCCCCTCGATGGGGTCGTACATCGCGCCCACGAAGTGCTTCTTGTCCATGAGCGGAAAGAGCCTTTCGGCCTCCTCGACCGAG
>DATAUO010000176.1:0-24540 GCA_036268215.1 Steroidobacteraceae bacterium | reverse complement strand
CGATAATTCATGCGCACGCCGAAGACCCGCGGCTCGTTGGTGGTCTGACGCAGGTCGAAATTGCCGGTGTTGCTGTAGATGACCGCGTTCTTATCGAACAGGTTGGTGACGAACAGCTCCGTGAGCCAACGGGCTCCTTCCGGACTCAGGCCGACCCGCAGGTTCGCGATGCTGTAGGGCGGCTGCAGTATGCGGGGAAAGCCGTTGGAGCCCGCGACGTGCAGGTCGTCCCACATGTCCCCCTTGTGAGCCATGTCGAGCTGCACGTAGCCCTTGAAATTCCGGCTGACCGGATGCTCGTAACGCAGGTTCCAGCTCCAGCTGAAGTAGGGCACAAACGGCAGACGTTCGCCGACGTTGGGCTCGAACGTGGCATAGGGGCTCGAGACGATGTGTGAATCGGTGTAGCTGGCCGCCGCCTGCAGCGACCAGTTCTCGTTCACCTTGTAGTCGACGTTCGATTCGAGACCGTAGATGCGCGCGTTGCCGACGTTGACGTAGAAGCTGTCCGGTGCGCAGATGTCCACGTCGTAGATGATGGTCTGCAGCTGGCTCCAGTTCATCTTGTAGATCGCGCCGTTCCAGACCAGGTGACCGCCGAGACTCGACGTCTTCAAGCCGAGCTCGAAATTGTTCAGCGTGTCCGGCACGTACTTCTGGGGTACGCCGTTGTTGTAGCAAGACGTGGGGAAGCCCGAATTGCTGCCGCCGTCACGGAATCCCTGCGCGAAGTCGGCGTACACCATCACCTTGTCGGTGATCTTGTAATTGACACCGAATTTGCTGTCCCACTTGTTCGACGAGCCGACGGTGAGCGCGGGTGTCGTCGGCGCATAGGCGAACTGACCGAACGGGCTGTAGTAGCGGAAATCGGAGTGGAAGTGAACCACTCCGGCCTCGACGTTCAGCTTCTTGGTGATATCGAAGCTGATGTTGGTGAATTCCGTGGTCTGCAGATAATCCGAGCGCGTCGAATAGGCGTACCACTCCTTGGCCGGCAGCGAGCTCGACCCGGGCGGTGTGCCGTTGTAGTAGTTGTAGTACTCGAACGCCGGGCTGGTGGTCCTGAGACCCGGCATGTAGTAGGTGCTGCCGGAGCTGTCGTCCTTGGTCTTCTCCCAGTAGAGGCCCACCAGCCAGTGAAATCGTCCGCCCGCCTTGGACGACAGCCGCAGCTCATCGGACCAGCGCTGCGGATTGGTGTGGTATTCGTAGTACTGGATCGGGGACTTGCAACCGGTGTAAGGACCGGTGCCGTACACCGGATCGTTCAAGCAGGTGACGCCCTCGTTGGCGCCACCGTTGAAATTCTGGATGTACTCCGAGTACTCGTTTTGCTGCCGCGTGGGCAGCGCCCAATACGTGCTGGCGAACACCAGGTCGCCGATGCCCACGTCGCCATCCACGTGAAAATCGAGGGTGCGCGCCTCGAAGCGATGGCTCTCCGGTCCGAAGCGCTCGACGGTGAGCGGCGGCAGATAGGGGTCCTCGTCCCAGGCGCCTTGGGTGGCCTGGCGCTGGAAGCTGTAGGTCAGCGTGGCGCTCCATGCTTCGTTGAGCACGCCCTTCAAGGCCACGCGGCCGCCTTCGACGTGCGCGCGGTTGTAGTTGTCCCGCGCCCAGGTCGCATTGTTGGACACCGCGCCGTTGATCCAGGTGCGGGTCGTGAGCGCGTTGTTGATGAAGCCGCCATGCGAGTCGCTGAACGCCGAGATGCGCAAGCCCAGCACGCCGTCGATCAACGGGGCGTTGAAAAAGCCCTCGTAGGTCCAGTTGTTCTGCGCGTTTTGAATGTGGCCGCCGGTGAAGTCGATGCCGCCGCTGAACGCTTTCACGTCCGGCTTGTTGGTGATGTAGCGGATGGCGCCGGACATGGAGCCCGCGCCGTACGTCGTGCCCTGGGGGCCGTTCAGCACCTCGATGCGCTCGATATCGTAGAGGTGCAGGTCCGGCTGAACGCCTTGCCAGCTCATGGACATGTCGTCGACGAAAAAGCCGGTCGCGGATGTGTTCGAGTAGGTCGGGTTGCTGCCGTCCGAGACACCCCGCATCACGAACAGCTGGGTGCCCGGGCCCTCGCTGATGAAGGAGATGGACGGCACCTTTTCCGCATAGTCGTCGAAATTGGTGATGGCGAGGTTCTGCAGGTCCTTCTTGGTGAACACATCGATGCTCAAGGGGACGTCCTGGAGGTTCTCCGTGCGCTTGCGCGCCGTCACCACGATCTCCTGCAGAGCGGAGGAATCCGAAGCATCCGCCGCGGCCGCTGCCAGCGCAGGGCGGGGCGGAGCGACGGCAAGCGCTGCGGCGACCGCGAGACTGAGCTTCGAGACCGTGGCCGCGCGAAGCGTCCTGGCCAAGGCGCCGGGAGGTGGGCAAACAGCGCAGTTGCGAGAGCGTAATACCATGGGCATCCCCCCGGACTACTTACAAGTGCGGCAACCCCGTCCGGGTTGCGCTACGTGCCTGGATCATCCTTGGCGGAGGCATCGCTCGTCAACCCTGGGTCGAAACGCCGCAGGCAATCGCCGAGCGCGTCGCGCAGCGGTTGCAGCTCCTTTTCGAAACGCCGCCAGTAGCCGACCCCGGAGGTGTAGATCGGACGGCGCACCTGCTCGGCGCTCGCGGTGCGCACCGAGCGCCGCGTCTCGTGAAAGGCCACACAGGAGGCCTCGAAGGGGAGCCGACAGTGATCGAGCAGGCGGCGTATGTTCTCTTCCGGCCGGCGGACGAGGTCTTCGTATTGGACATGCAGCACCTTGCCGGGAAGCACTTCGTCCCAGTGGTCCAGCAGCGACAGGTAGCAGCGGTAGTAGCGCCCCAGGTCCTCGAGGTCGTAACTGAAGGTCTGGCCTTCTGCAAAGTGTTGCTTGAACGTGCTGAAGCACGCGTCCATGGGATGGCGGCGCGCGTCGATGATGGCCGCGCCCGGCAGCATGGCGTGGATGAGACCTACATGGCTGAAATTGTTGGGGAGCTTGTCGGTGAAGCGCTGGCGCCCACTGCGAAGCGGTGCAGTTTCGTCGATGTAGCGCCTGCCGAGTGCCGCGAACACCCCGGCCGGAGCGGTGCCGACCGTCTCGGGGTAACCGTCGCGATCGGCGGCCATGTCGTCGAACTGGTGGGCGATGTTGATGATGTTCGGCAGCTCCATGGTGCCTTCGACGCTGGAGTGGCTCGCAAGGATCTGCTCGACCAGGGTAGAGCCCGAGCGCGGCAGCCCCACGATGAAAATCGGCGCCCGGTCCGGTATGCCGCTGCCCCGGCGGGCCGCGAAGAACTTCTGGTCGAAGAAGGCGCGAATGCGCGCCGTGCGCCGCTCGAAGTGGCCGATGTCGAACGGCGCATCGAGCCGGCGCAGCGCATTGCCGCGGGCGTAGTGCCTGAACGCCTCGGCATCACGTTCGCGCTGCTCGTACGCCTTGGCCAGTGCGAAATTCAGCATTGCCGCGTCGGCGCGGACGGCTTGACCGCCGTCGAGCCGGCCTTGCATGGCGGTGACCTCGTCGTCGCTGAACGTGTAGTTCTTGAGATCGGCGAGGCTCCAATAGGCATCGGCAGCCGCCGGATTCGAGGCCAGCGCCGCCTTGTATGCAGCTTCGCTCTCAGGCCGCCTTCCGAGAGTCTTATAGATGTGGCCGATGGACATCTGCAGGCGGGAGTCGCCGGGTTGAAGCCGTGCCGCCTGCTGGTACTGCTCGAGCGCTCGTTCCTGACGCAGCAGACGTATCGACGCCGACGCGCTCGTGATCCAGCTCTGGGGATTGTCGGGTTCCATCGTCACCAGACGTTGCGCGGCCGCATGCGCCTCCTCGAGGCGGCCGAGCGCGGAGAGCGCACGCACCAGCTCGCGCCAGATCAGGGGATGATGCGCCGATTGCCGGAGCGCGTGGCGCAGCAGGCGCTCGGCATCGCTCCCCTTGTCGGCAGCGAGGGAGAGCGAGGCGAGCCCGCACAAGGCCGCCACGTGACTCGCATCCTCCTCGAGGATTTTGCGGAAGATCTGCTCGGATGCCTTGCGATCGTCGGCGGCCAAGGCGGCGTTGGCCCGCTCGACCGCCGCGCGGTGAGGATCGGTGAGCCGCGCGCGCTCGAAGGCAACGCGCGCATCCGCGTATTGCGCCAGGTCGACCAGCACATCGCCGTACGCCAGCCACGCAAGCGGGTGATCGGGGGCGATCTCCAGGGTCCTCCGTACCTCATCCCGTGCCCGCGCCGTGCGTCCGGCACTCCGGTAGGCCCGCGCCAGATCCACTCGCGCGTGTGCGAAATCCGGGAGCCGGACGAGAATCGCCTCGAGGAACGCGATGCTTTCGGGGACCTTGTCCTGCTGCAGCAGTGCGGCCCCGATCAGCCAGAGGCAATTCGGCTCTCCGGGGTGCCGTGCCTCGAGTGCGCGCAGCTGACGCTCGGCGGTGGCGGCGCGGCCGGCTCGCAGCGCTGCGTGGGCCTGGCGGAGACCGGCGTCGAAGCCGGCTGCTCTTGGCGAGATCATTGGGCCAGAAAATCCTAGCACACGGCCCTTCGGCCCGGGCGCACAAGTATCGCCGGATTGACGCGGTGCGCCATCTCAGGGGATGATCCCGCGCCTGGAGCGGCATAGATAGTGCGCGAGTCACACGAACATGCGATCGATCGCCTGCATCGGGATTTGGCTGTGCACGGGGTGCATCGTCTGGACAGGATCTGTCGCGAGCGCGGAAGCCGCCCAGCCGCCCGCGCAAGCGGCCGACCGGCGTCACCTCACGCCGGATGACCTCTACCGGCCGATCGATGTCAGCGACCCCCGGGTCTCGCCCGACGGCCAATGGGTCGCATACGTCGCGACCAGCAACGATCGAAACGCCGACACGGCTCCCGCGGCGATCTGGATGACGAGCTGGGACGGGACTCAGCGTCTGGCGCTGAGCGCCGGCTCGGAGAGCACCAGCAAGCCGCGCTGGAGCCCGGACGGGCGATATCTCGCGTTTTTGTCCCATCCTCCGGGCTCCGACAAGACCCAGGTGATGCTGCTCGACCGGCGCGGCGGGGAGGCGCGCGTGATCACGCACGAGACCGGGGAGATCACCGATTACGCGTGGGCGCCGGACGGCAAGCGTCTGGCGTTCGTCATGGAGCAGGGCGGGGACGCCACGCCGAAGCCCATCGTGATCGACGCGCTGCACTTCAAGGAGGACGGCGACGGCTACCTGAGCGCCGCGCGCCTGCGGCATCTGTTTTTGCTCGATGTGGAGACGGGGCGCACCGAGCCCCTGACCGATCCCAAGTTCAACGACGAAGTGCCCGTGTGGTCGCCCGACGGCAAATACATCGTGTTCGAGCGCACGCGCGAGCGCGGGCCCGACCCGGACGCGCGCGAGGACATCGACATCGTCGAGGCGCGCGGCGGCGCGGCACCCCGCACGCTGGTGCGGCCGTACGCCCCCAACTCCCAAAAGCTTGCGTTCAGCCCGGACGGCGCGCAGGTGGCCTTCTTCCAGGGTCTCGATCTCAAGAACAACGCCTACATGCAGGATCGTCTGTTCGTCGTGCCGGCCTCCGGCGGCGCGCCTCGCGCCCTCACGGACAAACTCGACCGCGCCGTCACCTCGTATGCTTTCTCCGCCGACTCCGCCAGCATCGAGATCCTGGTCGAGGACGACCTCACGGCCTATCCGGCCCGCGTCACGCTCAAGGACGACTCCATCGAGCGCGAGACGCCGCCCGCGCCGCTGGTGTTGTCGAACATCTCGAGCGCCGGCGGCCACACGGCGGTACTGCAATCGACCGATGCCACGCTGCCCGAGGTCTACGCGCTCGAGAACGGCAAGCTGCGCAAGCTCACCGGGCACAACGATGCGTTCCTAGCGGAGCTCGAGCTCGGCGCCGTCGACGAGCTGCGTTTCAAGGGCAAGGACGGCACCGACATCCATGGTCTCATGGTCAAGCCGCCGGGGTTCACGGCGGGCCGACGCTATCCGACGCTGCTGTGGATTCATGGCGGCCCGAACGGTCAGGACGAGCACTCGCTGGCGCTGGACGGCTACCTATACGCGCCGCAGATGTTCGCCGCCAAGGGCTACGTGGTGCTGCGGATCAACTATCGCGGCGGCAGCGGCCGCGGGCTCGCTTATGCCAAGACCATCGCCGCCGACTGGGGGCACAAGGAGGTCATCGACCTCCTCGCCGGCGTAGATCACGCCATCAAGATCGGGGTGGCCGATCCCGAGCGCCTCGCCATCGGCGGGTGGAGCTATGGCGGCATCCTGACCGATTACACCATCGCCAGCGACCCGCGCTTCAAGGCGGCCATCGCCGGCGCCGGCAGCGCCAATCAGATCTCGATGTACGGCGCCGACGAATACGTGCTCCAGTACAACAACGAGCTGGGGCCGCCGTGGCGCGACACGGCGCTGTGGCTCAAAGTGTCGTATCCGTTCTTCCATGCCGACCGCATCCACACGCCGACGCTGTTCCTGAGCGGTCTCAAGGACTTCAACGTGCCGACGATCGGCGGCGAGCAGATGTACCAGTCGCTGCGCACCCTGGGGGTGCCGACGCAGCTGGTCGTCTATCCGGGCGAGCATCACGTGTTCTCGAGGCCGAGCTTCATCAAGGATCTCGCCGATCGCACCACGGCCTGGCTGGACCGCTTCATCCCCAACACCGCGCCGCGCTAGCGGCGCCAAGCCCGCCCCGGGGCGGTGGCGCGGAGGCCCAAGCGGTGCAGGTCAGGGGGCCGGCGCGGAGGCCGCCACGACCATTCCGCGAATCGTGCCCCGAATCTGCGCGCGCGGCATGCTGTCCGCCTCGCTCCAGGAGATCTCGAGCCTCCCCGAGCCGCCATCGGCGCTCTTGATCGAGATCTCGGCCCGCACCCTGGCGTCGCGCGGCGCGCTCTCCTCGATCGTGCCGCTGACCGCGAGGTCGTCCGTCCAACGCACCTGCACGAGGTCGATGCGGATCCCCGCGCCCGCGGAGGCCGCCATGCGGTAGCGGCCTCCGCGCAGCCCCTGGCCGCCGCCACCATCGCGCGCGTCGGGCCGCGCCAGCACGTCGCCGACGGTGGCGAGCGCCGCGCTCACCCAACGCAAATCGGCCGCATCGGCACGATTTTCCCGAGCGGCCGTGACCGGGTCGAGCTCGGCCGCACGACGCGCGAACCGCGGGACCAGCCGCAGCGCAGGCACCGCACGCGCGCAGGCAGTGTCGCCGGGCGCGAGGTCCACGATGAAGCGCCGCACGATCTGCGCCGCGCAGGGGCTGCGGGCATGCGGAAGGGCGTTGACGTGAAAGCTGTTGGCAATGACGATCTGGGTGCCGTGCTTGAACGCGGCGGCCGCGGCCGCGCCGTCGGCGGGCGTGGTGATGTCGTCGAGCTCTCCCGATATCACCAGGACCGGCACGTCGGGAAGGCCCGGACGACCCGCGCTCGCTTGCATGACCGCGGCGGGGACCGAGGGCCATTCCACGCACTGATCCAGGAAGCTGTAGTCGAGCGGCATGCCGCGAAATTCGTCGATCGTGAACGGCGCGTAGGTATCCGGGTGCGTGCGCTTGCGCTCATCGATCGCATGATCGCGCTCCGCGCGCCGCAGCGGCGGCGTGTCGCGCATGTCGTAGATTTGCCCGGGACCCACGCATATCGCGGCGATCGACAGTCCCGCGCTCCATTGCGAGGGATCCGCGCTCGGATCGCGCGAGTCCACGCCCACCTGGGTCTCCGCCATGAGGCGGAGCAGCGGCGCCCGATCTCCGCCGGCGAAGGCGCGCGCGGCCGCATCCAGCTCGCGCGTCGAGGCAAAGGCAGGCGCGCTGGCGAACATCACCGTGGCGAGCATGGAAGCATCGGCGTGCAGGGGACGCTCCTTGCCGTCGGGGTCCTGTGCCGTTGCATCGAACGGGTGCGCCCGCAGCAGCTCGAGCGCGGGCTTGATGTGGTCGATGGAGCTGCCCGGGAGCCTCGAACACGGGGCAAAACGCTCGCAGGCCAGATCGAACTTCGCGCGCATCGCGCCCGCGTAGCTTGGATACCAGGCGTAGTCCGGCCCGTCGAGCGGGTAGGCGCCGTCGAGCACGATGGAGCGCAGCAGGCCGGGATGGCGCGCGGCGAACACCTGCTCGAAGTAGGTGCCGTAGGAATCCCCGTAGAGATCGATGTTTCGCATCCCCAGGCGCTCCAGGACGGCCGCCAGATCGTCGGCCGCGAAAGCCGTCCCATAGAGCGCTGCCGCCGTGCCGAGCGAGGCGCCGCATTCGGCGATCAGGCCGATGGTCCAGGTCTGCGCGGTCTGCAGGATGGGGCAATCGATCGCGCCGGATCGGCCCGTCCCGCGATTGTCCATGATGAGCACGTCGCGCGTGCGGCGCAGGGGCTCGAAGAGCGCGAGATAGGCGTCGCGCGACAGCGTCGCGGGATAGCCCGGGCCTCCCTCGGTCGCGACCAGGTTTCCCGCGGCAGGACCGGGCGCCGAATGCGGATAGACCTCGAAGTGAATGGAGATCTTGCCCGGTGCCGCTCCGGTCGGATCGAGCGGCCGGTCGAGGTCGCCGCAGTAGGCGACGACGTTGCGGCAGCGTGGCAGCTCGAGGCCTCCGAAGGTCAGGGCTTGCGGCGCCGTGGCCGGCCAAGCCGGCGATGCCGCGCGCACCGGCGGCGAGGTGCCGGCGTGGGCCCAGAGCGCGCACGATGCGGCTGCGGAGACCATGACGAAGGCAAACGGGCGGCGCATGGGCGGGACAGTGACGCAACGCAATGTCGGGCGCAACCCCAATGCGGCGTGCGGCGCCGCCGGCCGGCGATCGTCTCCTAGGACCCGCCTGGGCCTTGTCGTAATCTACTCATAAAGCGTCGCTTAACGGCATCGGGCCATGCCGGTATCTTGATATGTTGCCGCCGCCACCACCGGGGGATTCGATGAGCGCACGCGCTACGATGCTGGGACGCCTTCGGGGCCGCAACCTCGAGACCGCGCTCGAGCGCGACTTCTATTGCGATCCCGACGACTACCAGGTCGACCTCGACATGATCTGGTATCGGGACTGGCTGTTCGTGGGTCATGATTGCGAGATTCCCAAGCCCGGTAATTTTTTGACGGCACAGATCGGCGAGTATCCGGTTGTGGTGGTGCGCGACCGTGACGGCGGCGTGCGCGCCTATCACAATACCTGCCGGCATCGTGGGTCGCGCATCTGCTCCGGGTCGCACGGTACCGCACCGCGCCTCGTCTGCCCCTACCACCAGTGGACCTATGCGCTCGACGGCCGCTTGATCGCCGCGCGCGACATGGGCGCGGACTTCGACAAGACGCAACACGGCCTGCGGTCCGTTCACTGCGCCAGCGTCGCCGGCTACATCTGGATCTGTCTTGCGCCGGCGGCGCCGGATTTCGAGCCGATCAGGAGCCACATCGAGCCCTATCTGGCGCCGCACCGGCTGCATCAAGCCAAGGTGGCATTCGAGTCGACCATCGTCGAGCAGGCCAACTGGAAGCTCGTCTGGGAGAACAATCGCGAGTGCTATCACTGCTCGGCAAACCATCCTGAGCTGATCCGCACCTTTCCGGAGGATCCCACCGCCACCACGGGCGATGAGGCCGCCGCGAATCCGCGCACCGCGGACAAGTGGGCGCGCTGGGAGTCGATCGGCTTGCCGAGCAAGTTCCATCTGTCGGCAAACGGCCAGTACCGCGCCCTGCGCACCCCGCTGCTCGAAGGTGCGGTGAGCTTCACCATGACCGGGCAACCCGCCGTCAAGCGGCCCCTGTCCGATCAGGTGAGCGAGCCCGACGTGGGGACGCTGCTGCTGTTTCACTTCCCGAGCCTCTGGAATCACGTGCTCGCCGATCACGCGATCTCCTTCCGGGTGCTGCCCCTCGGGCCCACGCAGACCCAGCTCACCACCCGCTGGCTGGTGCATCGGGACGCGGTCGAGGGGGTGGACTACGACGTCGGCGAGCTGACCCGCGTCTGGCTCGCGACCAATGCGGCGGACTCGCGCAACTGCGAGGAAAACCAGATCGGCGTGAATTCTCCCGCCTACGATCCGGCGCCGTACTCCCCCGTGCACGAGGCCGGCGTCACGCAGTTCGTGCATTGGTATTGCACGCACCTGGAAGGCCGGCTCATGGAGGCGGTCGAGGAGCAGGGCGGCCGCGCCGCCGCGGA
Organism: Steroidobacteraceae bacterium; assembly: GCA_036268215.1. Taxonomy (GTDB): domain Bacteria; phylum Pseudomonadota; class Gammaproteobacteria; order Steroidobacterales; family Steroidobacteraceae; genus Bog-1198. Next base: position 14,394 of record DATAUO010000176.1, on the reverse strand, counting down.
CCCGCGCCCGCACGCTGCGCGCTCCTCGAGGTGAAGCATTGACGAGGGCCGCGACCCATGCGGGGCCGGCTACGGCGCGCGGTAGGGCGGAAACCTCGCCATCGCCTCGAGATCTCCCAAGTCCTGATCGTTGCGCACGTATTGCCGGCTCGCGTCCCGCATCGGCTGGAAATCCCAGGGCGTGTAGCGGCCGGCGCGCAGGGCGGCGTAGACCAGATGCCGGCGGCGCTGGCTTGCCACCACCTCCGCGTGCAGTTTCTCGAGATCCCAACGCCGCGCCACCTCGCCGCGGAATTCCTCCGCACGGGCGGCGTGCGCGGGTGATCCGGCCAGATTGGCGAGCTCGTCCGGGTCGTCGAGGAGGTCGTAGAGCTGGTCAGGGTCGACCGGCGAGTGCACGAATTTGAAGCGCCCGCGCTTGATCATGACCAGCGGCGCGATCGCGCCCTCGGCGCAGTATTCGCCGATCACCTCGTCCCGGGCCGGATGCCCCTTGAGCTGCGGCCCGAGACTCGTGCCGTCGAGCTCGGTGGCGTACTCGGCGGCATCGCCGCCGGCCAGATCGCACAGCGTCGGCAGGAGGTCGACCAGCGAGGCGGACTCCTTCACCCGCGCGGGCGCGAAGCGTCCGGGCGCGTGCACGATCAGGGGAATCCTGCATGCCGGCTCGAAGAAGCTCATCTTGTACCAGAGGCCGCGCTCGCCCAGCATGTCGCCGTGGTCGGCCAGCACCAGGACCACGGTGTCCTCGGCCAAGCGTGCCTCGCCGAGGGCCGCGAGCATGGCGCCGATCTGGTCGTCGACATAGGACACCGCCCCGTAGTAGGCGCGCCGGGCCGCGCGCACCTGGGTCTCGGTGACGGGCTGCAGATCGAGGCCGATGACATGCCTCACCCGTTTGGAGTGGGGGTCCAGATCGTCCGGCGGCATCGTGACCCGCGGCATGTCGATGTCGGCGTCGGCGTAGCGATTCCAGTAGGGCTCCGGAATCGTGTACGGGTCGTGCGGGTGGGTCATCGACACCACCATGCAAAACGGGCGCCGGTCGGGATCGCGGGCCAGCTCGAAAAGCTTCTGCCGCGCGCTGTAGACCACTTCGTCGTCGAAGTCGATCTGGTTGGTGCGCACGCAAGGGCCGGCCTGCGTGACCGAGTCCATCGTGTGATACCAGCTCGGCCTGATGTCGAAGCGGCTCCAATCCGGGGTCCAGCCGAAATCCGCGGGATAGATGTCGGTGGTCAGCCGCTCCTCGAAGCCGTGGAGCTGGTCCGCGCCGCAGAAATGCATCTTGCCGCTGAGGATCGTGCGGTATCCGTCGCGGCGGAGATAGTGCGCGAACGTCGGGACTTGCGCGGGATACTCCGCGGCGTTGTCATAGGCGCCGATCGCGGAGACCTGCCGCCCCGACAGAAACGAGAATCGCGAGGGGGCGCAGAGCGGGCTGTTGCAGTAGAACGAGTCGAACACGACGCCGCCCGCCGCCAGCGAGTCGATGTGCGGGGTCTTGGCGACGCGGTTGCCATAGGCGGGCAGCGCCCTGGCCGTGAGTTGATCCGCCATCAGGATCAGGAAATTGGGACGTTCGGACAAGCTGCTCTCCCGGCCTTCCGCCGCTACTCGGGAACCGTCCCGAGCACCTCGGGCACGGCGCGGCGCCGCTCGGTTCCCAGGAACGGAATCGCGGCCAGAGCCACCGCGGCCGCGATCATCACGTACCAGAACGGCGCATAGATCCAGACACCGGCGCGCTGGGTGATCTGCGTGAGCACCAGGGGCGCAAAGCCGCCGAACACGGTGAACGCGCCGTTATAGGCGAGCGAGGTGCCGGTGGAGCGCACCCCCGTGGGGAAGATCTCGGAGAGCGCGGCCGGCGCGACGCCGACGAAGCTTGCGACCAGGATGCAGACGATGCACTCCACGGCGATCAGGGTGCCGAAGGTGGGGGCCGCCTTGAGCCACAGGAACAACGGCAGGATGGCGACGAGCAGCGCGGCGGCGCTCAGGGTCAGGCTCGTGCGCCGCCCGATGCGGTCCGAGAGAATGCCGAACCCGAGGCAGCCGAGCGTGAAGGGCACGTTGCCGATCAGCGAGGCGCCGAAGGCCTGGCGCGGGGAGAAATTGAAGGTGGCCGGATTCTGCACATAGGTCGGCAGATAGATCATCAGCACATAGACGGCCACGGCCCACAGCACCGCGACGCAAAATCCGACCGCCAGCGTGCGCCAATGGGCGCGGAAAATCTCGACGAGCGGCATCCTGTTCGAGTGGACGCGCGCGCGCGCCGCGGTCTCCGCCTGGAACGCCTGCGTCTCCTCGAGCGTGCTGCGCAACCAGAGGCCGACCGGTGCGATGGCGAGACCGAGAACGAAGGGCAGCCGCCAACCCCAGGCCGCCACCTGGCCGGCGCTGAGGACCGCGGTGACCAGGAACGCCACCAGCGCGCCGAGGATGTTCGCCAGCCCCATGCTGGCCTCGAGCCAGGACGCGGCGCGTCCGCGCTGCTCGACCGGTGCGCTCTCGAGCAGGTACGCGGTCGCGCCGCCCACCTCGCCCCCGGCGGAAAACCCCTGCAGCAGGCGGCCGAGCAGCAGCAGCAGCGGCGCGCCCATGCCGATGCTGGCATAGGTGGGTGCCACGGCGATGACACCGGTGCCCGCGGCCATGAGCAGGATGGTCAGGGTGAGCGCCGCCTTGCGGCCGGCGCGGTCGCCGAAATTTCCGATGACCACGGCGCCGAGCGGCCGCACGACGAAGCCCAGTCCGAAGAACAGAAACGTCTCGAGCAGGCGCGTCGTGGCATCGTGGTGGGCGGGGAAGAAATTGCCCGCAATGTACTTTGCGAACAAAGCGTAGACCGTAAAGTCGTACCACTCGAGCATGTTGCCGATCGAGGTGGCGGCGATCGCGCGGGAATTGCGTGTCAAGGGCGCGGCTACAGGAACGGGTGCATCGGGCTGAACACGGGCTTGAGCAGGAACCGGCGGACGAGCACCGCGTATCCCGGATAGACGAACTCGGCGTTGCTCGCGAGCAGCTCGGCACGATTCTCGCGGTAATAGCGCGGGATCTCGTACCAGGGCATGGTCGGCTTCAGGTGATGCGCGACGTGCAGGTTGTTGTAGAGGAACAGCACGCCGAACACCGCGTTGGACTCGACCGAAGCGGTGCGCTCCTGCGAATCCTCCGCGGCGCGATGCTCGGTGAACGCCCGCAGCAGTCCGAGGGAGAGGCCGGGGTATGCGACCAGCAGGCAGTATTGCCACCAGGGAAATTTGCACACCCCGGAGATGAACCAGAACAGCAGGGCGACGGCGGCCGCATGGATGGCCCAGTGCGGCACATGGCTCAGGTCGCCCTCGCGGACCCGGCGCGTCTCGCGCACGATGAGCGTCCACAGCCTGAGCCACGGACCCAGGATCAGGCGCCCCGCGAGCGTCTGGTTGACCAGCAGCAGGCCGCGCCAAAAACGGCTCATGCGCGCCCAGTCCTCCTTGCGCACGTAGTACGACTCGGTATCGACGCCGGGAATGGTGAGATTGACGTCGCGGTGATGCGTGCTGTGGCTCTTGCGGTACAGCGGATAGGGGAACCACAGTCCGATCGGCGGAAACACCACGGCGAAGCGCACCCACGCCGGCACGCCGCGAAACGAGTGGATGGCCTCGTGCTGCAGGGAGAAATGCCAGGCCACCAGGTACGCGCCCACCGGCATGATGACCCACCACGGCAGGACGGCGTTGTACCAGACGAGCAGGAACCAGGTGCCATAGAGAGCGGCCGCCACCAGCCAGGTGGGACCGTCGACCCGCAAAAAAGCACGCTTCAGACCGCTCATCGTCATTCCAAGTCTAGGGGGAATCGGCGATCCGCGAAACCCGATGCCTCACGGCGGCCTTACCCGGGCGAGAACCCGGGATGCATTTGGCCTGCCAGCGCGTGATCGCGCCAGTACGTCGCCGTGCTTTCATAATTCAATCGCAGCGCATCATACGCCTTGGGGTCGGGAGGGACGAAGCGCTCCAGCAGGAGGCCCGCCATGAGCGGCTTCAAGGCGGGGATTTCGTGGGCTTCGATGAAGGCCGCGCGCAAGGCATCCAGCCCCGACGCCGAGGCGACCAGCGGCGGGATGGCCGTGTGCGGCGTCCGCGCGACGCTCCTGACCGAGGAGGTGAGGTCGCGGCGGTATCTTTGCAGCAGCGCAAAGGCATAGGCATCCACGGGCGCGACCTCGGCGCGTCCCTCGACCACCGCGGACAGGGCCGCGAGCGGCGTGATCTGCGGGGCGATCACCTCGGCATAGAGCGGCGCGGCACGCGCGATGGCGGTTTGGCGGAGCAGCGTGAGCGGGGCGGCATGGCCGGATTGCGAGCCGGAAACCGTGAGCGCGAGGCGCCCGCCGAACGTATCCTCCAGGCGCTGGAAGGAGCTGTCCTTGCGCACCACCATCTCGCTCCAGTACTCCGGCCGGCCGCGGAACTCGGGCGGCGCGGGCACGGGTGCCGCGATCAACACGGGCGGCGGCTCGGCGCGCGAGAACGGCAGTCCGCACATGAAGACGCCCGCCATGTCCGGCCGCTGCCAGAGCTCCTCCAGCGGCTTCGGCGCCGTGTGCTCCATGACCTCGATGTCCAATGCCGAGTGCTCGATCACTCCCCGCAGGAGCTCCCGCCAGAGGCCCGCCGCCTCCGGGCTCACCGAGTACATCCGGGCGTTGGCGATCATGGCTCGCGCGAGTCGTCCTTGTAGAAGCGGGCGGCGGGATGGGTGCGGATGAAAGTGGACGCGATCTCGTGGATGGGGCGCTCCGCGGCGGGCCCTGGCCCGCTGAAGGGCAGGGCGGCGCGAAACGCGGTCCACACCGCCGTCGGCGCTTCGCCGAAGCGGCGCGCGGGGTCCTGCGTCTTGCGCAGATCCAGCCAGTAAGTGCCGCTGAGGAGATCCTCGGCCAGGAGCTCGAAGGTGTCCTCCACCGCGGCGCGGGCGCGGGTGGCCTTGAGACGCGTCTGCGCCTGCAGGTCCTCGACGTTCTGGATGAGCGCATTGCCCTCCGGCGGCACCGGATTGACGAAGCCCTGGATCTCCTGCATCAGCGCAATGGCGCCGATCTCGCTGCCCTCGGCGAGATGGAACCGGCCGGGCTCGCCGGGCGTCTCGTCCGACGCGCCCATCACCGTGAAGAAGGGGTTGGTGAAGCGCACCACGCGCTGGGCGACCGCCGTGTCCATGTTGGCGAGGGCGATGGTGAATGCCTCGATCTCGTTGGCCATGGGGTAGGGGTCCCAGTTGGCGTTCGAGAATATGAACCCGTGCTGACCGTGGTTGCGCGCGCCGCCCTTGACGTAGAACTGGGCGAGCTGCGGAGTCGAGAGCTCCCACGAATCCGACGGCGCGGCGCCGACGCGCACCGCCGGATTGTGGTCCGAGGAGTTCATCTGGATCTGCGCGACGTCGCGCAGCTGCGCCCAGGCGTGCCATGCGGAGCCCTGGCGGATGGAAGATGCGCGCAACGATTCGGGATCCTGGATGATGCGCTTCTCGTCCAGATCGAACAGATAGCTGCCCTTCAGCATGCCGAGCACGCGGGCCGCATCCCAATTGAGCCACTTGAACGGACGATTGAGCTGTACCGGCAGGGACAGCGGCGAGACGCTCGAGTTCATGCCGTTCAAGTCGATGGCGTAATTCAAATCGGCCCACGACAGGGCCTCGCGCGCATCGTGAAGCAGGAGCGCGACCTGGCCGGTCGCATACGCATTGGTGCTCTCGAGCTCGCTGTCGTCCGCGCCGAAGGGAGCGAGCGGCGCGAGGCCGGCCTGCTTCAGCGCCTCGGCCGCGGTCATGCGCACGCCCTGGTAGTACGCGCTGCCCGCGCCCACCATGGCGGCGCCCACGTTGGTGAAGGGGCCGAGATCGCCTTCGCCGACCGTGCTGCGCGAGCGAACCACCGGCGTGATGCGGTCGTTCAAGAGGTCGAGCAGACGCTGCGTGAGCTGCGGACTCGCCGCCTCGTAGCTCATGGTGTTGGCCCTCACCACCAGCATGGCGCGCACGATCTCCTCATCGCCCACCTCGGGCCCGATGCCGGCGAGCGCGCCGCGCTTGAACACCGCGAGCTGCCGCTCCTCCAGCATCTTCTTGTTCTGCGGCGCGAGGGGATCGCCCTTGAAGATGAAGCGCTCGCGGCCCGATCCGGAGCCGCGATTGAACCAATACACGGAGACCCCTTCGGCGGCCGCCTCGAGCAACAGCGCGTGGGCGTCGGCCGAGCGTTGGCGAGCCTCGGGGCTCAGCGCGACCTTGGCGCCGTGGCGCGCGACGTCGACCACCTGATCGACGGTGAGGTCCTTGCCGGTGAGCACGATGGTCTCGTCGGCCATGGTCGGTGCGATGGGGCGGTAGCTCTCGGGCGCCGCCCGGACGAGGGACGTGCCGCACAGCAGGAGAATGCCGCAGAGGGGGAGGGCGCCGCTTGCGGCCACGGGGTTGCGGGTCGTCATAGGGTGAGGGCGCCGGGGATGTGTGTGGTCATATATCGTGCGATTCCGCCCGTGTTCATTGATTCAGCGGTCCTCGGCGCCGGCCAGCACCTGCGCCAGCGGTCCGAGCCAGGGCTCGAAGTTGCGCCACTGGTCGATGCCCTCCTTGAAGATCGGGCGGCGCACCTGCTCGGAGCTCGCCGTCCGGATGCTGCGCTCCGTCTTGTAGAACTCCAGACACTGCGGCTCGAACGGCAGGCCGCAGAACTCGAGGATTCGCCGGACGCTGCCCTCGAGATCGTCGACCACCGCCTCGTGATCGACCCTCAGGATCCTGCCGGGCAGCACCTCGTCCCAGTGCGCCATGAGCTCGAGGTACGTGCGGTAATAGCGGCCGATGTCCTCGAGGCCGTAGGTGAATTCCTGTCCCGATGCGAACAGCTGCTTGAAGTTGCTGAAGCAGCACGCCATGGCGCTGCGCCGCGCGTCGATGATCCTTGCGTTCGGCAGGATCAGGTGAATCAGGCCGAGATGCCGGAAATTGTTCGGCATCTTGTCGATGAAGCGCGGCTTGCCGCCGCGGTAGACGCGCGTGTCCTTCAGGTACTGCGCGCCGAGGCGGGCGAAGTCGTCGCGCCCGAGCTCGGCGAGCACCGCCGGGTAGCGCGGCTCCTCGCTGTCGATCTCGCGGCCCTGCAGCCCGAGCACCATGCGCGGGATGTCGGCGAGCTCCATGGTTCCCTCGACCTGCGAGTGGGAAGCGAGGATCTGCTCGATCAGCGTCGATCCGGAGCGCGGCAGCCCGACGATGAAGATCGGATCGGGATCCGGCGCGCCGAAGCCGGCACGGGCCGCGAAGAATTCGCGCGTGCAGATCGTCTTTTGCAGCCGGGTATTCCTCTCCACGGGCTCGGGGCGATAGCTGCTCTGCGACTTCTTGAGCGCGTTGCCCCGCTCGTAATAGCGGAACGATTCGGCGTGCTCGCCGCGGTCCTCGAGCGCCTTGGCGAGCGCGAAGCAGAGGTGGAAGCGGTCCACGAGCGCCGTCGCGGGCGCGCGCTCCTCGGCGCGCATGCGCGCGATCTGCTCCTCGGTGAAGCGATAGGTCTTGAGGTTGGCGAGGCTCCAATAGGCATCGCCGAAGCTGGGCCGCACGGCCGCGGCATGCTGATAGGCCTCCACCGCCTCGGGCTGGCGGCCGAGCGCCTTGTGACAGTGCGCGATCGACAGGTACAGCTCGCTGGCCTGGAAGGCCTGCGGGGCATCCTGAACCAGCGCCCGATAGAGCGCGAGCGCCTTCTCATGATGCCCGAGCCCGACGAGCGCGGTGGCATAGGTCGTCCGGTACGAGCGGTTGGCGGGCTCGACGCCGAGCAGCTGTTCGAGCTGCGCGATCGACTCGACGTGCTTGTGGCGCCGCAGGAGCGCGACGGCGTAGTCGTAGCGCGCCGCGCGATAGTCGGGCGCGAGCCTCAGCACCGCCTCGAGCAGCGTGTCGGCGTCGTCGAGGACGTCGCGCTCGAGGCCGATGCGCGCGAGCAGGCGCATGGCCTCCACGTGATCGCCGTGCTCGAGCAGGTAAGCGCGCACGATCTGCTCGGAGGGCGCGAGATCTCCGTCGGAGAAGAGCGCGGTCGCGGTGACGATCTCGGGCGGGAGCCTCGCCAGGGTGGCGACGTGCTCCGCCGCCATGCGCCGGTTGTCCTCCTGCCGGGTCATGCGGAACAGCGATTCCAGCATGGCCCAGCTGGCCGGCAGCGCCGGATTGATGTTGACCCCGCGCAGGAATGCGTCGATCGCGTGCGGCGCGTCGCGCAACGCCACGAAGCAATGGCCGCGCTCCTGATGGAGACGGCTGAATCCCGGGTGCACCGCCTGCAGCCGGTCGAGCGTGGCGAGCGCGGAGGGAATGTCCCGCAAATAGCGCTGGCTGACCGCGAGCAAGTAGAGCACGTCGCGGTTCTCGGGCACGTGCTGGGCCAGTGCGCGCGCGGCCGGCAGCGCACCGGCGAACTCCCTGCGCTCCACGAGAGCACGGATGCGCAGAACCTCGGCCTCGACGGAGGAAGGGGGACTGCTCGAAAGGGCTGTCTGCGTCATTCCAAAAAAAGAGGCGGGCCTTCGCGCCCGCCTCCTGGATTACCTCCAATTCGCGCGGCCGGCCGCGGCTCCGATGCCGCCTCGCGGCGCCGCTCGCGGAGCCGGAAGGAGAAACCCTCGCGCCGCCCGCCGCGAGGGATCACATCAGAACTTGTAGCCGAACTTCACCCCGATCACCCGCGGACGGAGCACCGTCTGGGCCACCACGAACTGGCCGGTGTTGGTGAACGTGCTGGCATTCGAGTTGGCCAGGTTCTGCCCGTAGATGTGAGCGGTCCATTTGTCCTTGGCCACGCCGACCGACGCATCGAAGGTCGAGTAGGCCGGATTCTCGAAGCGCAGCACCGTGGTGTTCACGCCTTCCGCGGACAGCGACGGGTTGGCGCCCGCCTCCGTGAACGAATGTCCGGTGTGAGTGGCCCCCGCCTGGACGAAGTAATTGTAGTCGTTGATCGGCCACTCGTAGCGCGCACGCAGACTGAACTGAATGGGCGGCGAGTTGGCGCTCGGCCCGCCGATGGGTCCGAACAGGTTGTTGAGCGCGGTGCAAGAGGTCGCCGATTTGCAGGTCTCGGTGATCGGCTTGCCGAAGTTCGCGCTCTTCGGGTTGTCGTCGATCAGCGACGGCGAGTTGGTCTGCTCGCTCTGATTCCAGGATGCGGCGCCTTGCACCGTGAAGCCGGTGAATACCAGCGCGACGAGCGAGGTCTCGATGCCGCGGATGCGGAAATCCTGGCCATTGGTGCCGAAGGTCAAGTTGCCGGTCTCGCCCGGATCGAAGAAGCCCACCTGGACGTTGCTCCAATTCTCCTGGTAGAGGGCGCCGTTCCACTGGAAGTGATGATCGAAGAACTCCGTCTTCCACCCGATCTCTTTGTTGGTGAGGTCGTCCGACTTGTAGGTCTGCGGCAGGCAGAACTGGTCGACTCCATCGCGGCCTGGAACGTAGCAGTTGTTGGTACGGTTGAATCCACCCGGTCGGAAACCCTGCGACCAGGTCGCGTAGACCATGATATCCGGCGTGATGTGGTAGGTGATGTTGGCGCGGCTCTTGAAGCCCGACTCCTTGGAGCTCAGGCCCTTGGCGTCGAGATTGGTCGTGTCGTTGAGGCAGCCGCCGGCGATGATGCCCTGCTCGAAGCAATAGAAGCTGCTCGCCACGCTGCCCTTGAAGTATTCGTCGAACTGGTAGTGACGGGTACCGGCCGTGACGGTCAACACCTTGGGGATGATGTCGAAATCCACGGAGCCGAAGAACGCGGTCTGTTTCACCTGGCGCGTGGTGTCCTCGAAGAACGCCACATTGTCGTTCTGCTCGCCGGGATTCTCCACGGTGGTTCCAGGCGCGGTGCCGACATTGGTGAAGCATCCGGAATCGCCGGTCGAGCCCGGCGCACCGTTCGAGGTGCAGGACGGCACCGTCCGGTACAGCCAGTCGGTCTGGTCGAACAAGGTGTTGGTCTCGAAGAAGGCGCCGACGATGCCGCGGGTACGCCAATCGTCCGGCGTCGAGAGGCGGAACTCGTTGGACAGGTGCTCGTTGCGCTCGGTCTCGCGCCAGGTGGTCGAGGGCGAATAGCAGGTCGACTTGAGGTTGGGATCGCCCGCGCCCCCGTTGACCGCATAGCCCGTGCCCGGGCCGTAGCATTGGTAGTAGTCGGCGTACACGCCGCGCGCGTAGTTGGTGTAGTCGCCGACCTGCTCGACGTGGCGCACCAGATAGCCGCCGGTGTATACGGCCTTGAGCGGGCCGATCTTGCCGTTCAAGGTCCACGCGGTGTTCTCGAACTTGTCCTTGTCGTAGGAGTTGTTGAACAGCGTGACCTCATCCGGCGCCAGAGCCGCCCCGTCCGAGGACTTCGGCATCTGGTAGAACACGCCCTCGGAGTCCATGTTCTGATAGGACTGCGAGATCAGCACATTCCAGTCGTCATTGATCTGGTACAGGGCCTCGACGCGGGTGCCGGTGTAGGTTACCGGGTTGATGTTGTTGCCGGCGATGGGGTAGTTATTGATCGCCGGCGAGCCCGCCGGCACGCCGCCGCCCGGATTGTGGGCGTAATAGATGCCGAGGTCGGTGTCCTTGCGGGTGAAAGTGCCGGGCACGTTGTCGATATAGCCGCCGCGCCGGTCGCTGTAGACGACCGCGCGCACCGCCAGAGTGTCCGCGATCAGCGGCAGGTTGATCACGGCGTTCAGGTCGGTGTTCGGATCGCCGCCGGCGGTCACGCCGTAGCCGGCCTCGAAATTCGCCTCCGTCGTGTTCAGCTTCGGCTTGTTGGTGATGTAGCGCACCACGCCGGCTTGCGCGCCTGCGCCGAACAGGGTTCCCTGCGGACCCTCGAGGATCTCGATGCGCTCCAGGTCGGCCGCGTAGATGTCGAGGTTGCGCGCGGGCAATTGGCCCGACTGGTCATCCAGATAGATGGCGACGTTGGGGAAGCCGCCGATCGATCCGCTCGACTGGCTGCCCGCGGCGCCCACGGACAGACCGCGCATGAAGATGTTGCTCTGCCCCGGGCCGTTGCTCGGCGCGGTCACATTCGGGAGATACTTGACGTAGTCGCTCAAGGTCTCGACGCTCAACTGGTTCAAGGTCTCGGCGGTCAGCGCCTGAATCGTGATCGGAACGTTTTGGATGCTTTCCGACCGGCGCTGGGCGGTCACCGTGATCTCCTGAATGGAGTCCACCGAGGAGGCGTCCGCGGTGTCGGCGGCCGCGGCCGCATGGGCCAGACCCGGACCCGCGCTGCTCAGAATCGCCGCAATGGCATAGGACAACTTCGGATTTGAATTCATGCTTCCATCCCTTCCCTAAAGTTTCTGTAGCCTAAAAGAACTCGTAACGGGGAACCCCTAAGGGTGGCCCCGACTTTGTAATAATTCCCAGAATAGCATCGCCCACATAAAGCGAAAGAGCTATTTTGTTGTGGCCATGCATCGATCGCATGCCGATTTTCGATCCGGCCATGCGGAAACTCGATATCAAGGATCCTCGGGCCCGAGCCGCGCCGGGAATCCCGGGGCTCGGAGCGGCGTGCCGACGGCATCCTCGAGCAGCTTCACGATCATCGAGCTCCATGCGGCACCGCCATATCGCGCGCGGCCCTCGAGGAAGATCTGCTCCATGACGCCCGCGAGACGCAAGGGGACCCCGAAGCGGCGGCCGAACTCGACCGCGAAGCCCGCATCCTTGCAGGCCAAATCCATCGTGAATCCAATGTCATAGCTGCCATTCAGGATCACCTGGCTCTCGGTCTCGTGCACGAAGCTGTTGCCCGAGCTCGCGGCGATGGCCTCGAAGGCGGCCTTGAGGTCGACCCCGCCCTTGGCGCACAGCATGAGAGCCTCGCCGGCGGCAATGAGATGAATGAACGCCAGCATGTTGGTCACCACCTTGGTGACCGCGGCTTGCTCGATGCCGCCGAGATGGATGACGCGGCCCCCCATCGCCTCGAGCGCGGGCCGGTGCCGGTCGAACACCTGTTGCGCTCCGCCAACGAGCACGGTGATTTTGCCGGCTTCCGCCCGGTGAACGCCCCCGGTCACGGGACAGGCCAAGGTCGCGACCCCTTTGGCCGCCGCGCGGGCGGCAATGGACTCGACCTTGGCAAAATCGTTGGTGCTCATCTCGATCCAGGCCGAGCCCGCGCCCAAGGCCGGAAGGGCCTGATCCATGACCGCGGCGGTAGCGGCCGGCGAGGGCAGGCAGGTGATGAAGCCATCCGACTCCGCCGCGAGCGTCGGCACGTCGGCGGCCCACCGTGCCCCGGCGGCCAGCACGCTTTCCGCGGCCGAGCGGTCGAGATCGAACACCGCCACCTCGAAGCCGTGCCGCGCCAGATTGGTCGCGAGGTGACGCCCTAAATTACCAAGTCCTACAAAGCCATATCGCAATTTAGTGATCCTATTACTTAGGAAGAATTCCTGACCGGCTCAGGGCCCGCCGCCTCGAAACGCGCCGGGCGGCCTAGCCGAGAGGCCGGTCGGCCATCTCCAGATGCAGCGGGGTGTCCTTGCGGTAGGCGTGAGCGCGGGCGAAGTCCTCGTCGAGCTCGACGCCGAGGCCGGGCTCGGTCGGCGGGATCACGTAACCCTCCTCCCAGCGCACCGGCTTCTTCAAGAGCTTGGCATGGATGCCGCCCCACTGCTGAATGCTCTCCAGAATCAGAAAATTCGGGGAGCACGTGGCAATCTGAATGTTCGCGGCACCGACCACGGGGCCGCAATAGAGGTGCGGCGCGATCTGCGCGTAGTGGACCTCCGCCAGCGCCGCCACCTTCTTGGCCTCGAGCAGGCCGCCGACTCGGCCCAGATTCATCTGCAGAATACTGGCCGCGCCGGTCGCGAGCACGCGCGCGAATTCATACTTGGTGACCAGCCGCTCGCCGGTGGCGATCGGAATCGTGGTGCCGCGCGCAACGGCCGCCATCTGCTCCGGCATCTCGGGCGGCACCGGCTCCTCGAACCAGAGCGGATCGTAAGGCTCGAGCTGCCGGGCGAGACGGATGGCGCCCGAGGGCGTGAACTGCCCATGAGTGCCGAGCAACAGGTCCGCGCGCTTGCCGACCGCCTCGCGCACGAGCTTCACCAGTCGCACCGTGCGCTCGATCTGCTCCTGCGTCGGCTGGCGGGGGTCGAAGGCGGAATAGCCCCCGGTGGGATCGAACTTCAGTCCGGTGAAACCTTGTTTCACATACTCGGCGGCGCGCTCCGCGGACAGCGCCGGGTTGTGGTAGAACTCGTCGCCCTCGCCGGCGGCCGTGTTCGGATAGAGATAGGTGTAGCTGCGCAGGCGCTCGTGCACCCGGCCGCCGAGCAGGTTGTACACCGGCTGACCGACCGCCTTGCCGATGATGTCCCAGCAGGCCATCTCGAGCCCGCTGACGACGCCCATCAACGAGAGGTCCGGGCGCAGCGTGAATCCGGAGGCGTGGCTCTGACGCCAGATGGTCTCGATCTGAAAGGGGTCGCGGCCGACGAAGCGGCGCGCGAACAGATCCTCGATCATCGCCTTGATGACCTTGGGTCCGAAGGTCGCGGCATAGACCTCGCCGACCCCCTCGATGCCGCAAGCGGTCCTGAGCTTCAAGAACACGAAGTAGCGGCCGCCGAGCTCGGGCGGCGGATTGTCGACCAGGAATACCTCGACGCTGTCCAGCTTCATATCATCGATCCTTCCCAATGAGAGCAGTAGGGTGCTTGCGGGCGGTTGCGCCGTTCGCTCACGGCGATCGGTCCGTGTCCATGAGATCGGCGGCCTTCTGCGCCACCATGAGAGTCGGCGCGTTGGTGTTGGCCGAGGTGACCGTCGGAAACACCGAGGCGTCCACCACCCGCAGGCGCTCGACCCCGTGTACCCGCAGCGCCGCATCCACCACGGAATCCCCCGGAGCTCGTCCCATGCGGCAAGTGCCGACCGGGTGATACACCGTGCTCGCCCGCGCGCGGAAGTCCCCGACCAGGCCGGATTCGGACAACGAACCGAGATCGGGCGCGATCGGGGCCGCGATCAGCTCGCGGATCGCCCGGGTGCCGGCGATCGCCTGCAGCAGACGCCCGCCGTGAATCACGTCATCCACATCCTTTTGCGTCGACATGTAGTTCGGCGCGATGGTCGGCGGACGCCGGAAATCCGGGCTAGCGGCATCGATCCGCCCGACGCTGGTCGGGCGCGTCGGTTGAAAGCAGAGATAGAAGCCCGAGAAGGCGTCGACCTCGATGCGGGTGCGCCGGGCATCGCCCGTCCCATAGGTGACCGGATTGAAGTAGAGCTGCACGTCGGGCCGATCGCCGTGCGGGTTCGCGCGCGCGAACC
>DATAUO010000175.1:0-12300 GCA_036268215.1 Steroidobacteraceae bacterium | reverse complement strand
ACAGCGCCCGCCGGCCGCAGAAGAACACGAGATCGGCGCGCGCGAAATCGAAGCCGTCGACGGGGCTCACGGGCAGCGGCCGATCCGCATCCCCGACCGTCGCACCGACACTGCGCTCGTCGTCGAGCGCATGCAGCTCGGCGCAGGGAAATTCCCGGCTTCGCAGCTCCTCGATCACGGCCTCGCCGATCAGGGTCGAGGCGCCGACCACGGCGATTCGCGGCGTGCTCATGGCTGTCGTCCAATGTCGGGCGTCGTGCGAACCACGTCGCCGCACTGCGCGCGATGGCGCAAGCAATGATCCATCAGCACGAGCGCCATCATGGCCTCCGCGATGGGCGTTGCGCGGATGCCGACGCAGGGATCGTGGCGCCCGGTGGTGACGATCTCGACCGGGCGCCCCTCGACATCGATCGTGTTGCCGGGCACGGTGATGCTCGAAGTCGGCTTCAAGGCCAGGCTCACGACGATGTCCTGACCCGAGGAGATGCCGCCCAGGATCCCGCCCGCGTGATTGCTCTTGAAGCCGCGCGGCGTCAGCTCGTCACGATGCTCGCTGCCGCGCTGAGCGACGGCCGCGAATCCGGCGCCGATCTCGACCCCCTTGACCGCGTTGATTCCCATCATCGCGCCGGCGAGATCGGCGTCCAGCCGCTCGAACACGGGCTCGCCCCAGCCGGGCGGCACGCCGCGCGCGACCACGGTCACGCGCGCACCGATGGAATCGCCCGCCTCGCGAATGCGCCAGATGTAGTCCTCGAGTTCCTGGATGCGCGCCGGATCGGGACAGAAGAACGGGTTGTCGTAGGCGCTCGGCGGGCTCACGGGCTCGAGCACCAGGGAGCCCAATTGCCGCAGGTAGCCGTGAATCTCGACACCGGCGCGCTCGCGCAGGAGCTTCCGCGCGATGGCGCCCGCGGCCACGCGCATCACGGTCTCGCGCGCCGAGGAACGGCCGCCCCCGCGATAGTCCCTAAAGCCGTATTTCTGGTGGTAGGTGTAGTCGGCGTGACCTGGGCGGAAACGGTCCTTGATCTTGTCGTAGTCCCGGGACCGTTGGTCCTCGTTCTCCACCATGAGGCCGATCGGCGTGCCGGTGGTCCTGCCCTCGAACACGCCCGACAGGATGCGCACCGTGTCCGGCTCGCGGCGCTGGCTGGTGTACTGCGAAGTGCCGGGGCGGCGCCGATCCACGTCGACCTGCAGATCCGCCTCGCCGAGCTCCAGACCCGGCGGACAGCCATCGACGATGCAGCCGAGCGCCGGCCCATGGCTCTCGCCGAAGCTCGTTACCGTGAAGATCCTGCCGAAGGTATTGCCCGCCACGTTCTACCGCTCCCCCGTGCCACCGCCCCGCTGCCGCAATCCCCGCAGATCGCCGGCGCGCAGCATGAATACGCCGCCTCCGCCCATCTCGATCTGCGGCCACACGAAGGGAAGCCGCGGGTAGGCACGCAGCAGCGCATCCTCGCTGTTGCCCACTTCGACGACCAAGAGTCCGTCCGGCTTCAAGTGCTGCGCCGCTCCCGCGAGGATGACGCGCACCGCATCCAGTCCGTCGGTGCCCGCGGCGAGGCCGAGCCGCGGCTCGTGCCGATACTCGCGCGGCAGGCGTCGCATCTCCGCGCTCCCTACATAGGGAGGATTGCTGACGATGATATCGTAACGCCGGTCCTCGACCCCCGCGAAATGATCCGACCTGAGCACCCGCACCCGGTCCCCGAGCCCGAGGCGCCGCACGTTGCGCCGGGCCACGGCGAGCGCGGCCGTCGATATGTCGATGGCATCGACCCGGGCGCGCGGAAACGCCGCGGCGCACGCCGCCGCGATCGCCCCCGACCCGGTGCCCATGTCGAGAATGTCGCGCACCCGGCGCGCGCCGATCCACGGGGCGAAGCGGGTCATCGCCAGCTCCGCGATCGGCGAGCGCGGCACCAGGACGCGCTCGTCCACGTAGAGCTCGAGACCGGCGAAGAACGCCCGGCGCGTGAGATATGCCAGCGGCACGCGCTCGCGGATGCGGCGCGCGAGCAGCGCATCGATCCGCGCCGAGCACCGCGCGGACAGCAGCCTCCCATATGCGGCGGCGCCCTCGGCGTGCGGCCGGCGCGCGCAGAAGAACACGAGCTCGGCCGCCTCGTCGCGCGCATTGTCGGTGCCGTGCCCGAAATGCAGGTCGGCGGCGGCCAGCTTGCGGGCGCTGCGCTCGATCGCGGCGCCGACCGTCTCTCGATCTCTATGGGATAATCGTCTCATGGCCATTCGCGGCAAGCCCCTGTACCTCGCATCGTTGCTCGTCGTCATCGCGGCGGGCGCCGGCACCGCCACGTGGCGGCTGACCGCCGGCAAGGCGCTCCGTGCGGCTCCCGAGCTTGCCACCGGCACCTCGTTCGCCCCGAGCCGCGAGCTGCCGGATTTTAGCCTGATCGATACGCAGGGGCGGCCCTTCGGCAACGCGAATCTGCGCGGCCACTGGTCGATCATGTTCTTCGGCTACACCAACTGTCCCGATTTCTGCCCGACCACGCTCACGCTGCTCGCCTCGCTGGAGAAGCGCCTGCGCGCGGAGCATGCGGCGGTATTGCCGTCGGTGATCTTCGTGTCGGTGGATGCGAAACGGGACACCCCGCAGCAGATGGCGAGGTACGTCCCGTACTTCGATCCCGGCTTTATCGGCCTCACGGCGCGGGATCAGCCGGAGATCGAGGCCGTGGCCCGCAAGCTCGGCGTCGGGGTGATCATCACCCCGCGCCCGGACGGCACCTACACCGTGGATCACTCGGGCGCGGTATTCGTGCTCGACCCGCGCGGCCGAATGGCCGCGATATTGACCGGCCCGTTCACCACCGACGCGCTGCAGGCCGATTTTCAGCGCATCGTCGCCTGCGGATCCTGCTGACACGATGAACAGGGCGGCGGCGACGGCGGCTCCTTTCTTCCCGCGCGGGGCACGGGCATGAGCCGCGGCCGGCTGCTCGTCTCGCTGCAGCACGTCCTGCCGCAGCACGGTCTGTCGCGGCTGGTCCTCGGCGCCACGCGCGTCCGCACGCCCTGGCTCAAGAACGCCTTGATCCGCCAATTCCTGCGGCTGTACGACGTCGACATGTCGCAGGCGGCCGAGAGCGATGCGTACGCATTCGCGAGCTTCAACGAGTTCTTCACTCGCGCGCTGAAGGACGGCGCCCGGCCCATCGCGGCCGACGCGGATGCGATCGCGAGCCCGGTGGACGGACGCATCAGCGAGGCGGGCGCGATCGAGGATGACCGCCTGCTGCAGGCCAAGGGGCGGCACTACCGGCTGCGCGAGCTGCTCGCCCATCAGCCCTGGGCCGAGCGCTTCGAGAACGGCTCGTTCGTGACCATCTATCTGGCTCCCTTCGACTACCATCGCGTGCACATGCCGGTCGGCGGGCGGCTCGAGGACACGGTCTATGTTCCGGGGCGGCTGTTCAGCGTCAACGGCTCCACCGCGGCGCACGTGCCGAACCTCTTCGCGCGCAACGAGCGGGTCTTGACCCTGTTCGACACGGCGTTCGGCCGCGTCGCGCTGGTCATGGTGGGCGCTCTCAACGTCGGCAGCATGGCGACGGTGTGGGGCGGCGACATCACGCCCGCCGCACGCCGCGTGGTGACGCGGATTCCCGCGCCCCCAACCATCCTCGATCGGGGTGCTGAGCTCGGTCGCTTCAACATGGGATCGACGGTCATCGTCCTGTTCGAGCCCGGGCGCGCGCGCCTCGGCCCCGAAACCCGCGCCGGGCGCGCCGTGCGGATGGGCGAGCCCCTGGGGACGCTCGTAAGCCGGCGGCCCGCCGCCGCGAGCATACCCGCGTGAGCTGGCGCCGCGCCGCGAGCGTTGCCGCGTGAGCTGGCGTCCGACCGCGGACATCGCCGCCCTGCGCCGGCGTGCCGCCATGCTCGCATCGGCTCGGGCGTTTTTCGCCGCTCGCGGCGTGCTCGAGGTGGAGACGCCCGCTCTCTCCTCGGCCGCGGTGACCGACCCGCATATCGAATCGCTCGCGACGCGGATCGCGGGACTGCCGGAGGCCCGCTACCTCAGCACGTCGCCGGAGTACGCCATGAAGCGTCTGCTCGCGGCGGGCAGCGGCGACATCTACCAGATATCGAAGGCGTTTCGCGACGGCGAGCGCGGGCGCTGGCACAACCCCGAGTTCACCCTGATCGAGTGGTATCGGCTGGGATATGACGACGCCGCGCTGATGAGCGAGGTCGAGAGCCTGGTTGGCGCGCTGCTCGCGCCGGATCGCAGGCTCGAGCCGGCGGAGCGCCTGCCCTACGCCGCCGCGCTCGCCCGCCATGCCGGAGTCGATGCGCAGTCGGCGAGCGACACCGAGCTTTCGAACGCCGTGAGGCGCCACGGGGTCGCGTGCGAGGGCAGCCTCGACCGCGATGCCGCGCTGGATCTGCTCATGGGCTTCGTCGTCGGTCCCAAGCTCGGCCGCGAGCGCCCGTGCTTCGTCCGCGACTACCCTGCCTCGCAGGCCGCGCTCGCGCGGATCAAGCCGGGAACACCGCGCGTGGCCGCGCGATTCGAGCTGTATCTCGACGGCCTGGAGCTCGCCAACGGCTTCCACGAGCTCGCCGACGCAGCCGAGCAGCGCCTGCGTTTCGAGCGCGACCTGGTCCTGCGCGCCGCGGCCGGCCGCGCGCAGCCGCCGATCGATCAGCGCCTGCTCGGCGCGCTCGCCGCGGGAATGCCGGATTGCGCGGGAGTCGCGCTGGGGTTCGACCGGCTCGTGGCCGTCGCGCTCGGAGCGCCGCGGCTCGCCGACGCCATGGCGTTCACCATCGATAACGGTTGAAGGGCGGACGCCGGCACAAGCGCCGGCCGGAACGTCTGCGCGAGAGCTTCCGGAAGCGCGCCGGGGCCGCCGGCTCAGCCCTTGCCGCGCGACAAGTACTCGCCGGTTCGCGTGTCGATGCGCAGGATCTCGCCCTCGTTGATGAACAAGGGCACGCGCACCACCGCGCCGGTCTCGAGCTTGGCGGGCTTGGATCCGCCGGTCGCCGTGTCGCCGCGCACGCCCGGATCGGTCTCGACCACCTTGAGCTCCATGTGCGCGGGCGGGACCACCTGCAGAGGCACCCCGTTCCACAGAGTCATGACGCACAAGGTGCCGTCCTTCAGCCAGCGCGCGGCCTCCCCCACCGCCGCCTTCGAAGCGGTCACTTGCTCGAACGTCTCGGGCGCCATGAAGTGGAAAAAGTCGCCGTCGCTGTACAGGTACTGCATGTCGGTATCGACGACGTCGGCCGCCTCGACCGAGTCGCCCGACTTCCACGTGCGCTCGATGGTGCGGCCGGTCTTGAGATTGCGCACCCTCACCCGGTTGAAAGCCTGACCCTTTCCAGGCTTCACCATCTCGTTTTCGACGATGGCGTACGGGTCGCCGTCGATCAGGATCTTGAGTCCGGACTTGAACTCGTTCGTGCTGTAGCTCGCCATCGAGGGACCTTGGGCGTTGGGGTCGCGTATCATAGCGGCAAGCTTCCGCAATGGCTAATTTGCGGGACGGGAGTCCCAGAATGGGCATATTGCGGATGCTAGACTTTGCGCTCTTTTGGGGAGGTCTTTGATCCGTGACCGAGCAGGGTGCCGTTCCGATGATTGTCATGACGCGGTCGCAAGATCACGTCGAGGCCATCAACTCCACCCTGCGCAAGGCCGGCCACCCGGTCCATTGCACCTGGTTGCCGGATGCCCGCGACTTGGGCGACGCGCTGACCCAGCTCAACCCCGAGATGCTGGTCGCGTTCATCGAGGAGCTGGGCATCGACCTCGCCTCGCTGATCAAGGTGAAGCAAGGCAGCGCGCCCGGGATGCCGGTGCTCGTCATCCGCGAGCACGTGGACGAAGCCGTGATCGCCGAGGCCATGCGCCTCGGCGCACAGGATGTCGTCACGCTCGCGAATCGCAACCGGCTGCAGGCGGTCGCCACGCGCGAGCTGCGCGCCTATCGCCTGGAGCGTGCGCTGTCCACGACGCTGTCCTCGGCGCGCGAGTATCGCGAGCAGCTGCAGCACTTCCTCGAGGGCTCGGCCGACGCCATCACGCACGTGCAGGAAGGCATCATCGTGGATGCGAACCGCGCCTGGCTGGAGCTCTTCGGCTATTCGGGCGACGAAGCCCTGGTCGGCACGCCGCTCATGGACCAGTTCGAGCAGGAGACCCACCCCGCCCTCAAGGGCGCGCTGGTGGCCTGTTTGCAGGGCAAGTGGTCCGGCCACGGGCTCAAGGTGCAGGCTCTCCTGTCGGACGGCTCCACGCTTCCGCTCGAGCTCTTGCTGACCAAGGCGGACTTCGAGGGCGAGCCGGCCGTTCGCATCGCCATCTCGGCCGATCGCAAGCAGGACCATGATCTCGAGCTGCAGCTGGCGGACGCCGTGCAGAACGATGCGACCACGCGCTTCCTGCAGCAGCGCTATCTGATCAACGCCGTCATCGAGCGCTGCGCCACCGGCACGAAGGGCGGCGTACGCCAATTCGCGCACGTGAAGCCCGACCGTTTCGTCGAGATCCAGAGCTCCATCGGCGTGCTCGCCAGCGAGGACTTCATGGGCCAGCTCGCCGAGGTGCTGCGCGCGCAGCTCACGCCCACCGACCTGTGCGGTCGCTTCGGCGGCAACGGATTCCTGGTCCTCCTGGACCGCGGCACGGCGCGCGATGTCGAGACCTGGGCCGAGAACGTGGTCAAGCGCATCGGCGAGCACACCTTCTCGATCGGCGACAAGACCCTGACCGCGACCGCCACGGTCGGCCTCGGGCTCCTGTCCTCGACCGACGCCGACGTGGGCGGAGCCGTGAGCGACGCGGTCAGCGCGACGCGGCGCGGGCGCGAGCTCGGCGGCAATCAGATGTACGTCGTCGACAAGTCCGACACCGACACGCGGGTGCAGGCATACGACAAGATCTGGGTGAAGCACATCAAGAGCGCGCTGATGGAGAATCGCTTCCGCCTGGTGCAGCAGCCGATCGCGAGCCTGCTCGGCGAGGACAAGGGAATGTTCGACGTGCTGGTGCGCATGCTCGACGAGCAGGGCACCGAGGTGCTGCCGGCGGAATTCATCGCCGCCGCCGAGCGCAACGACCTGATGAAGAACATCGACCGCTGGGTGATCGGGGCTTCCATGTCGTTCGCGGCAAACCGCAAGGCATCCTGCATCTTCGTGCGCATATCCAAGGACACGGTGCTCGACAAGAGCCTGGTGACCTGGCTCGACACGCAGTTGAAGTCCCTGAAGATCGAGGCCAAGCGCATCTGCATCCAGGTGACCGAGGAGCTCGCCAACCAGTACGTGCGGCAGACCAAGGAGCTGGCCGAGAGCCTGCGCAAGCTCGGCTTTCGCTTCGCGCTGGAGCACTTCGGCACCGGGCGCGATCCGCTGAAGCTGCTCGCCGACATCGACATGAATTTCATCAAGATCGACGGCTCGCTGATGCAGGGCCTGTCGACCAATCAGCTGCAGCAGCAGCGCGTCAAGGGTCTGGTCGAGGCCGCGAAGCGCCGCAGCATGGAGACCATCGCGGAGCGCGTCGAGGACGCCAACACCATGGCGGTGCTGTGGCAGCTCGGCATCGAGTTCATCCAGGGCTACTTCGTCAACGCCCCCGAGGACGTGACGATGTCCGGCGAGCGCTGAGCCTCCGCCGCCCGGGTGTCACGTGACGCCCGGGGGGGGATTCCTAGGCGGCGGAGACCTCGAGGCGGTCGACTTGCTTGTATGCGCGCGAGAAACGGCGGCGGCGCTGGCCCTTCCGGTCCTCGAACTGCCGGAGCTCATCGAACTTTAGCCTCATCGGCGCGCTGCCGCCGCTGTGCACGGTGAGCACCTCGCCCGGTGAGACCACCGCCATGGCGACGAGGTACTCGTCGCGGTCGGCGGATTTCTTGCCGGGAATGCCGTAGAGATTCTGGCCCTTTCCCGAGGTCATCTCCTCGATCTGCGCCGCGCGCAGCGCCAGCGCCTCGCCGTCGTTGTTGACCAGGATCGCGAGCGCCTCCTTGCTCGCGATCGGCTGCGCCGGCAGCACCTTGGCGTTCTCCGGCACCTTGAGCACGGACTTGCCCTTTTTGTTGCGCGCATAGAGCTCGCCGAGCTTGGCCGCGAAGCCGTAGCCCGCGTCGCTCGCGAGCAGCCAGAGGTCCGCGGGCTCGCCGATCAGCACGGCGGCGAAGGTCGCCCCGTCCGGCGGGTCGACGCTTCCCGACAGCGGCTCGCCATAGCCGCGCGCAGCGGGAAGCGTGTGCGCATCGAGGCTGTAGGCGCGGCCGGTCGAATCGATGAACACCGCCTGCTGCAGATTGCGGCCGCGCGCCGCAGCCTGGAACTCGTCGCCGCCCTTGTAGCTCAAGGAACGCGCATCGATGTCGTGCCCCTTGGCCGCGCGCACCCATCCGAGGCGCGACAGCACCACCGTGGTCGGCTCGCTCGTCAGAAGGTCGGTCGCGGCGATGGCCTGCGCGGCCTCGCGCTCGACCAGCTTGGTGCGGCGCGCATCGCCGAACTCCTCGGCATCCTCGAGCAGCTCCTCGCGCACCAGCTTGGTGAGCCGCGCCTTGCTCTTCAAGATCCGGTCGATCTCGTCGCGCTCCGCGGAGAGCTTCTTCTGCTCCTCGCGGATCTTCATCTCCTCCAGGCGCGCGAGATGTCGCAGCTTGGTCTCGAGGATGGCCTCGGCCTGCTCGTCGGAGAGCTTGAAGCGCTTCATCAGCACGGGCTTCGGCTGGTCCTCGGTGCGCACGATGCGGATCACCTCGTCCAGGTTGAGGTACGCGATCAGCAAACCGTCGAGGATGTGCAGGCGCGCCACCAGCTTGTCGTGCCGGAACTGCAGGCGCCGCGTGACCGTGGTCTTGCGGAACTCGAGCCACTCGAGCAGCAGATCCTTCAGCCCCATGACGCGCGGACGGCCGTCGAGCGCGATGACGTTGAGATTGACGCGGTAGTTGCGCTCCAGGTCGGTGGTCGCGAACAGATGCGCCATCAACGCCGGGACGTCGACGCGATTCGACTTCGGCACGATCACGAGGCGGGTCGGATTCTCGTGATCGGACTCGTCGCGGATATCGTCGACCATGGGCAGCTTCTTCTGCTGCATCTGCGCGCCGATCTGCTCGAGCACGCGGC
This sequence comes from Steroidobacteraceae bacterium, assembly GCA_036268215.1. GTDB lineage: Bacteria > Pseudomonadota > Gammaproteobacteria > Steroidobacterales > Steroidobacteraceae > Bog-1198. The sequence continues at coordinate 3,150 of DATAUO010000175.1, read as the reverse complement.
TGCCCGACACCTGGAACGGCAGCGCATCGATCACGATCTCTCCGTCCTCGATGTCGTAGGTCGCGCGCGCTTTGAAGCTGCCGGTGCCGGTGTCGTAGATCTGCACCAGGTCGTTGCGCGGTGACACGATCTCGCCGCCGGTCGGAAGGTCGGGGCCCTTGACGTGCGCCATGAGCTTGCGCGTCGAGAGCTCGGGATCGTCGAGCAGCGCCACGCAGGCGCTGACCACCTCGCGCAGGTTGTGCGGCGGGATGTCGGTGGCCATGCCGACCGCGATTCCGGAGCCGCCGTTGAGCAGCAGATTCGGCACGCGCGCGGGCAGCAGCATCGGCTCATCGAGGGAGCCGTCGAAATTCGGCGCCCAGTCCACGGTGCTCGACCCGAGCTCGCGCAGCAGGAGGTCGGCGTAGCGCGTGAGGCGCGATTCGGTGTAGCGCATTGCCGCGAACGACTTGGGATCGTCGGTCGAGCCCCAGTTGCCCTGCCCGTCCACGATGGGATACCGATACGAGAAGTCCTGGGCCATGTGCACCATGGCCTCGTAGCAGGCGCTGTCGCCGTGCGGATGGAACTTGCCGATCACGTCGCCGACCGTGCGCGCCGATTTCTTGTGCTTGGACCCCGCGGCGAGCCCGAGCTCGCTCATGGCGTAGACGATGCGGCGTTGCACCGGCTTCAGGCCGTCGCTCAAGGCGGGCAGCGCGCGATCGAGGATCACGTACATCGAGTAGTCGAGATAGGCGCTCTCGGCGAAGGCCTTCATCGGCCTGCGCTCGACGCCCTCGAAATTCAGTTGCTGGTCTTTCATGCGCAGCTCCCGCGGGGTGTCCGGCGCGCTGCGTGAAACCGGTGCCGGGCTCCGCTACACATGAGCGAGATTGCCCTTCTCTTCCAGCCATTCGCGCCGATCGCCGGCGCGCTTCTTTGCCAGCAGCTTGTCGAACAGCTCGTCGGGGCTGTCGGCCGCGTCGATGACGAGCTGCACCAGGCGCCGCGTCTGCGGAGCCATGGTGGTCTCGCGCAGCTGGACCGCGCTCATCTCGCCGAGACCCTTGAACCGGGTGATCACCGGCTTGACCCGCGCGTTCGACTCGGTGATGCGCTTCAGCGCCTTTTCACGCTCGGCCTCGTCGAGCGCGTAGACGACCTCCTTGCCGGCATCGATCCGGAACAGCGGCGGCATGCACACGTACACGTGCCCCGCAGCGACCAGCGGACGGTAATGGCGCAGGAACAGCGCGCACAGGAGCGTCGCGATGTGCTGCCCGTCGCTGTCCGCGTCCGCCAGGATGCAGACCTTGTGATAGCGCAGGCCGGAGAGGTCCGTGGCCGAAGGATCGACGCCGATGGCGATCGAGATGTTGTGCACCTCCTGCGACTGCAGCACTTCCGAGGAGTCCGACTCCCAGGTGTTCAGGATCTTGCCGCGCAGCGGCATGATGGCCTGGGTCAGGCGGTCGCGCGCCTGCTTGGCCGAGCCGCCGGCCGAATCGCCCTCGACCAGGAACAGCTCGCCTTTCTCGGGGTCCTGGCTGACGCAATCGGCGAGCTTGCCGGGCAGCGCCGGGCCCGCGACCACGCGCTTGCGCGCGACCTTCTGGCTGTCCCGGGCGCGCTGTTGCGCGTTGGCGATCGCCATCATCGCGATCTTCTCGCCCTGATCGGGATGCTGGTTCAACCACAGCGCGAATGCGTCCTTGATCACGCCCTGAACGACGGCGGACGACTCGCGCGAGGACAGCTTTTCCTTGGTCTGGCCCGCGAACTGGGGCTCCCGCATGGTCAGCGAGAGCACGAAGCTGACGCCGTCCCACACGTCCTCGGGCGCGAGCTTCAAGCCGCGCGGCACGAGGTTGCGAAACTCGCAGAACTCGCGCACCGCGTCGGCGGCGCCGATACGCAGGCCGTTGACGTGCGTGCCGCCCTCGGTGGTCGGGATCAGATTGACGTAGCTCTCCATCACGGGATGCTCGGACTCGAGCACCCAGGCGAACGCCCACTCGAGCGAGCCGCCCTCGATGTCGCGCTTGCCGTAATAGGTCTCCTGCGGCAGCCACTCGCCCTTGCCGAGCTCCTCGGCGAGGTACTGATGCAGGCCGCCGGTGTAGAACCACTCGTCCTTCTCCCCGCTCGCCTCGTTCAGCAGGGTGACGCGCAGGCCGGGGCACAGCACCGCCTTGGCGCGCAGCACCTGCTTCAGCTTCGGCACGGCGAACTTGTCGGAGTCGAAATATTTGGGATCGGGCCAGAAGCGGATGGTGGTGCCGCTCTTGGACTTCGGCACGTCGCCCACCACCTCGAGCTTCGAGGTCGGATTGCCGGCCTTGTAGCTCTGGTTGTGCTCCTTGCCGCCGCGCCGCACCCAGATCTCGAGGTTCTTGGACAGCGCATTGACCACCGACACGCCGACGCCGTGCAGGCCGCCCGCGTGCTGATAGGACTTGTCGTTGAATTTGCCGCCGGCATGCAGCCGCGTCAGGATCAGCTCGACGCCGCTGATCCTCTCCTTGGGATGGATGTCGACCGGCATGCCGCGGCCGTTGTCCTCCACCTCCAGCGAGCCGTCCTTGTGCAGGGTGACATCGATCTTGTCGCAATGCCCGTTGATCGCCTCGTCGACGCTGTTGTCGATGACCTCGTGCGCCAGGTGATTGGGGCGTGTCGTGTCCGTGTACATGCCGGGCCGGCGCCTGACCGGGTCCAGGCCGCTCAACACTTCGATATCGGAGGCCGTGTAGGAAGACGATGCCATGAATTCCTCGTGACGGATGAATACGCCGCGGCGCCGCGCGGGCACAGCGGCAGCGAGGCGGCGGAGTCTAGCACTGGAAGCCTACCGGCGATTCCGTTATCTTTCGAGCCCCATGGGAATCGCAAACCTCCAAAATCTCGTGCGCACTCCGCCGGCGCTGCCGCGCCCGTACGGAATCCGCGTGCGGCTGCGCGCCGGCGATCCCTTCGCGAAGCTGCTCGGCGCCGATTGGCAGAAGACGCACTGGTTCTACACCGCGGCGGAGCGCGATCGCGTCCTCGAGGACATGTCGCGCCGGCACGAGTACTCCCGGATCGGCGACCAGCCGGCCATGGTCTTCGAGAAGGTCGAGAAGCTGGCCGAGAGCCGCAACTTCTAGGAGTCCGTATTGGCAATGA